>NZ_CP044285.1:2214442-2530790 GCF_008728635.1 Hymenobacter baengnokdamensis
TCTCGTATATGGCTCCCAGCGGCGATATTACAACCAATCCAGGCTATACTGCCCCGCAAACTACTACCGTAACTTCTTATCCGGTAGCAGGCTTTGGTCAGACAGCCGGTACTACGGGTTGGGAGATGGAGTTAGACCGCACCTCACTGGGTCTGCCTACTGGCAACCCATCGCTTAGCTTGTTCGCTGTTCAAAATAACGGCGGTGGTGACTATGCATCGGGCGACTTCCTCCCTAACGCTGTAGCTAGTGGTGCCAACTTAGGCGCTTCCGGGGCAAGCCCCGATTTTACTAATAATACCACCTTCCCCGGTACGCAATCAGCCACTTTTGCTTTAGCTACCGTAACGCTGGCTACCCGCGTTAGCGCCTCGTCGATGAACCTGGGCGTTTATCCTAACCCCGTTCGTGGTGCTTCGACCGTTACGTATGAGGTTGCCGACCGCGCTACCAACGTCAACATCGTACTTACCGACCTAATGGGCCGCACCGTGCGCACCATCGAAAACGGTCTGAAGCCAGTTGGCGCGCAGACTGCCTCAGTTGATGCCTCTTCGCTGGCCGCAGGTACTTACCTGATGCGCGTGCAGGTAGGCGACAACGTATCGACCAGCAAAGTGTCGGTGCTGTAAACTTACTTTCCGGTACTAAAAAACCCTCCCTGCTGCGGCAGGGAGGGTTTTTTAATGGGTGGCTGAGCCGTGATTAGGGGTTAACCAGGCGTTGGCTGCTGGTGTAGCCATCGGCGGTAAGCTGCACTACATATACCCCTTTTGCTATGCTTTCGAGTGGGCCGAGAGGCAGGCTGTGGGTGCCGGCAGGGGCCAGCGGCACCTCAGCCAGGGTGCGCAGCAGCTGGCCGGTGAGGCTGTAGAGGGCAACGTGCACGGCCGCTGGTCGGGCCAGCGTATAGCTCAGAGCCAGCGGCCCGGTGGCCGGGTTCGGAAACAGCTGCATCCCCAGCGGATTGGCGCCAGCCGGCGCAATGGTGGCCAGCACTGTCGCTACCATCTCCACATCGTCGAGGCTGCAATAGTTGCCGGCATTGGCCACCGAGCGCAGGCCAATCTCGCACTGGCCATTGGTGACCACAATACCGGGCACCTGTATCTGGGTCCAGGTTCCTGCCACGGGCAGCGCTACGTTTTGCTCAACGCCGCCCCCCGCCTGGGCATAAAGCTGGCAGGTAGTCTGGCCGCCGCCATTCTGCACCCAGGCCCGCAGCGTGTAGGTGCCATTGGGCACTTTAAGAACCTGCGAGGTGCGCACCTGGTAGGCCGAAGCGTTGTAGTGGGTAAGGCGAAACTGGCTACTGTGGCCGCCCGATTCGGTGTAGTTATTAGCGTCGCTGGTGGTGTTCCAGCCCAGCGGAGTCTGGATAGCTGAGTTGTGGGTAGCCGCCGTGTACTCGAAGCCGGGATTGTACACCAGCGGAGCCGGCGGCGCCGGCAGGAAGCCGTCTAGCGCAACCGTGGCGCGGTTATCACTGCCCCAGGCTCCCTTGTTGTAGCCTTGCCAGTTATACACCTCCGGCTCCCAGTATACTACGCCCAGCCCTTTGCCGCCCGCCACGGCCTGTGTTTTGGCAATGAGGTCGAGCAGCATCTGGCGGGTGGCGATGGGCACGTAGTTGTCGAGGCCGACTTCTACCACCATCACTTCCTTGCCCGGATAGCGCGTCACCAGGTCGTTCATATTGGCCTGCGCCTGCGCCGTGTAGGTATACCAGGTGGCAGCATCGGGGTATAGCGAGAGGCCCATCACGTCCCAGCGGGCCCTGTTGGCCTGCAGGCCATCAAAAAAGTAGCGGAAGGCGCCGTTGTCCTGGCCATTGGCGAAGTGCACGATGACTTTGGTGGTGGGGCTTACTGCCTTCACGGCCGCGTAGCCCTGGTCCACAAACTGCGCAAAGTTGCCGAAGCCGTTTACCGTGATGCGACCCTCGGGCCAGAGCATACCGTCGTTGGTTTCGTTGCCCACCTGCACCCACTCGGGCGTTATGCCGTTGTTTTTGAGGCTGGTAAGTACGGCCGTGGTGTGGTCGTACACGGCCTGCTTAAGCTGGGCCACGGTGTAGTTCTGCCAGGCGGCGGGCTTGGTTTGCTTGCCGGGGTCGGCAAAGTTGTCGCTATAATGAAAGTCGATGAGCAGGCGCAGCCCCAGGGCCTGGGCCCGCTTGGCTTTGGCCAGCACATCATCGGGGCCCGAGTAGCCGCCGGTAGGGTTCACCCACACCCGCAGCCGGATGGTGTTCAGCCCGTAGTCGTCGCGCAGCAGCTGAAACAGGTCTTGCTGGGCACCGGCCTTGTTATAAAACTTATAGCCCGAAGCTTCCATCTCAGTCACCCAGCTGACGTCGGCTCCCTTGGCAAAGGCCGAAGAAGTTTGGGCTGCTGCGGGGTGCCAGCAGGAAAACAAGAGTAGCACGCTGGCTACCAATCGCGTAAGGGTGCGCATAAAAATAGGAAAAAAGTGAGAGTTGGAGAGGCAGTTAGCGGAAATAAAAACGCCTGCGGAGTTAACGGGTCATCGGGCTTTCAGTACGATTAATAATATAGTAAAAATTTAATATTATTAAGCTATTGCAACGTCACTGACTCGACATCCACGCGCAGCTGCTCGGTGAGGCTGGCGGGCTGGTCCACAATCACTTGCAGCACTTCTACCTCGGCCAGCCGGAAGGCAGGACTTGCTGCCGGCGTATACGTAAGCGGCAGAAAGCCAGGATATGGCCGGGGCGTGAGCAGCAGCGGCGCGGCCCGTAGGGCACTGAGCGGCACCCGCACCTCGCCGCCGGCGGCCGGTAGCGGCACGGTAGCTTCGTAGGCCACCGCGTCGCGGGTTACGAGCGCTACGCGCAGGTGGGTAGCGGCCGGCTGGTTGCTGGAGGCTTTAATAAGCAGCTCCTTGAAATTACCCAGGTCGGCCACCCGGCCGGCCGTTTTGGAGCCCAGGTAGGCGCGTAGGGCCGAGGCGGGGCCGGCTTCCGGTGTGGGCTGGCCCGCTTTGGCGGGGTTCACGAGCAGGCGCAGGGCCAGCGCGCCGCTGGCCGTGGTGGGGTAGTCGGTCCAGTTCATCCAGCTAACGCCTTTGGCTTCCACGGCATCGCGGTCGAGGGCGGCCGTAAAGAGGGGCAGCGGCGCGGCAGCAGCCACCAGCGGCACCTGCCAGGGCGTAGCCGCCGGGTAAAAGTCCCAGTCGCGGGGCGTGCCCGGCTGGCCGCCGGGGAAAGTCAGCGCGGGCTGACCAGCGCGTTTCAGCACCACCCAGTAGCGCAACAGGCCGGGGTAGGTGAGCGTGCCGGGCACAGTGGCGGCCCAGGTATTGGCCCTGAGCGAGCGCATGGGCAGGCTGCGCGTGGGGCCAAAATAATGCTGGGCTACCAGCAATACCGTGTCTTGCGAACTAGCACCGCTCACCGTGGCCGTAATGCTGAGCGGCTGCCCGGCCGTGGCCTGGGCTGCCGGCAAGTGCCGCACCTGCGGCGGGCCGGCCGTAGCCGGGGGGCCACAAACTCGCCGAGCTGCCGGGGGCCGGCCGGCGTTTGGGCCGTCCAGGCGCGGGCGTCCTTGCCGGCTTTGGTAAGCAGGTAGGCGCCGGGCCGCACCAGCAGCTTGCCGCCGCTGGCCTGGGCCTGGGCCGTGTTGCCCTCGTTCAGGCCTTTGAGCTGAAAATCAGCGCCCAGCTCAGCCAGCGCAAGGGTCAGCGGCTGCTCGTTCCACTCAATGCGGGTTACGGCTTTGCGCAGCGAGGGCGTAGCAAACGGGTCGCTCACAGGAACGGCATCGGGCATCACCTCCAGGCGCCACACGCCGGGCGCCAGCTGGTCGAGGAAGTACGCGCCGCTGCCGCCGTACTGCACCACCGGCGACGAGCCCACGCCCGCCACGTGGCGTAGCGCGGCGGGCTTCACCGGATTATCGATTGTGTTGCTGGTATAATAAAATTCGCCCGGCGCGTTCCACTCGCTCAACTGCCGCCGGTAGCTGACGAGCGCCGCCCCGAATACCGAGTCGGCCGGGTAGCGCGACCCGGCCTGCGCGCGCGGCATCTCGTGAAATACCTTGCTGGCTATCAGCATACTCAGCGCCTTGGCCGGCGTGTAGGCCAGGTTGAGGTAGTGGGTCTGATACTCGGTGTTGGCGTAGGCAATGCCCAGCGGGTCGTAGGCAAACTGCGTGGCCCACTGAAAGCCCGCCGCCCGGAAGCTGCGCGCCATGCTGGGGTACATAATGGGCTGCAGCACATCGGCCGACTCAAACTCGTACACCATTTTGGCCCGGCGCTCGAAGCGGGCATCACCCTTGTAGGGCAGCGGGTACTGGTCTACGTAAGGCAGGAAATTGCCACGCAGCTCGTGGCCGGCCACCAGGTTTTCTGGGTACCATTGAAAGCTGAAGCCCTGCACGTTAGCATCGAGCAGCGCGTCGTGTACTTCGGGGCTTTCCGATATATTGTAAAAGATAGGTTTCGTGTAGCCCGTGGCGCGCATGGCGGCCACCATGCGGTTGGCAAAGTCCTTCACCGGGGCCAGCGGCAGGTGGTAGTGCGGCTCGTTGCACACCTCGTAGGCAATGATGTCGGGGTCCTGGCGGTAGCGCTCGCCGGTGTACTGGTTGCGGTGGTTCAGCAGCTGCCCCAGGTAGTTTTCCTGGGCCTTAATGGCGCGCGGATTGGTATACGCCACGCCTTTATCGTAAATACTCGAAAAGCCCGGCCCGGTGTTCCTGGGCTCGGGGTAGGCATTGCCCCAGTAGGCAATAGGGGTAAGAATAACCTTGATGCCCCGCGCTTTAAGCTTGGAAATCAGGTAGTCGAGCAGGCGCAGGTGGTCGTTCTGCTGCAGGTTGCCGAGCGTGTCGGTAATCTCAATATCCCACACGTGCAGCCGAAACGCATCCAGGCCCAGCCGGCTCAGGTGGTACACATCCTGGTCAATAGCCTTTTCGCGGTCGGCCCCCACCTGGCCCAGCGCCCGGTAGGAGTAGGCAAACGGCGCCGTATAATTCACGCCAAACAGCGCCACCTCGCGCTTGGTCTTTTGCCAGCGCAATATCCCGTGGGCATCCACAAACACGTCGCCCGTGGGCGGCGTACCGGGCGTTTGGGCGCGGGTGGATAAGGCCAGCAACACGCCGAGGGATAGCAAAAAGCAACGAAGCATAAGAAATAGCTAATTAACACAGAACGTCATGCTGAGCTTGCCGAAGCATCTCTGGCGTGCCGCTGGGGTGCTATCCTCAACGATTCGTGCAAGATGTTTCGGCAAGCTCAGCATGACGTTCTTTTTGGGAAAATGTTGGCTAGCCCGCGTGCTCGTGGAAGCTCACCAGGTCATCAATGGGCGAGCGGATAATCTTGCCCACCTGCATGCCGTGGCTGTTGGCCACCTGCGTGAGCGCATCGCGAAAGTTATAGCCCACCGAGCCCACGCAGTTGAACGTCAGCTCCTGATAGCCAGGGTAGTGCAGCACAATATTCTGAAAAAACGCCTCGAAGGCCTCTACCACAATCTGGCGGCAGTAGCTCACGTTGTTGTGGTCGTAGGCAAACTTGGCGAAGCTGGCCAGAAAGCGGTTGGGCAGCGGCTGGTTGTAGAGCCGGTCGATGATATCGTTGCGCGAGCCGAGGTGATATTCGACGCGCAGCGCCTCCTGCAAGCCATCGGGCAGCAGGCCGCGCAGGTAGTCGCGCAGCAGGCGCTTGCCCAGAAACGAGCCACTGCCCTCGTCGCCCAGAAAATACCCCAGCGAATCGACATTATAGGTGATTTTCTGGCCGTCGTAGATGCACGAGTTGGTACCCGTGCCCAGAATAGCCGCGAAGCCCGGCGCGTGGCCCAGCAGGGCGCGGGCGGCGGCCAGCAGGTCTTCGGTTACTTCTACCTTGCTCAGGTTCGGAAAAATCCGGCGCAGGGCGTTGGCGATTACGTCGCCTTTGGCCTGGCTCGATACGCCGGCCCCGTAAAAATAAATCTCGCGCACTTCGGTGCGGGGCAGCGTCTCGGGCAGGTTCTTGTCGAGCGAGGCCACGATGCCGGGCGTGTCGATAAAATCGGGATTATAGCCTTCCGTGTTAAAGTACACGCGCTGGCCCGTATCAGAAAGCTGGCACCAGCTGGTTTTGGTCGAGCCGCCGTCGGCAATAAGAATCATGGTATAAGGGATGAGGATGTTTTAAGCCTGCGAAAGTACAGCAGCGCTAGGCAGAAGGCTTAGCAGCTGCGTAGTATAGTGGCAAATGAGCAGCGGCCGCCTACGCCTGCGTAGCCGAGGGCAGCAGGTCAATCCACCCATCTTCGCTTACTACAATGGCCAGGCACGGATAAGGGGAGGAGCTGACGTAGCGGACGGCCGAGTTGTAGCGCGCGCCCCGGCTCGAATCGCCTTTTTCAGTGGCCTGGCCGTCGAGAATAACCCCGATGGCGTGGCATACGCCGGTGGGCTCAATGAGTACGGCCCCGTCAATGCTCGTGGCCTGGCGCAGCACCGGGGCCGTCATGGGCCGGGGCACTACCCGGAAGCACTGGCGGCGCAGGCGCTCGGCCTCGGGCTTGGCCCCGACCGTGATGCAGAGCATGGTGCCGTGGCTTTGGTTGGAGGCTTCGAGGGCCAGCTCCCAGAGGTAGGCCACCCCTTCGGGCGTAGTGTCGGGAAACACCTGCTTGATAACGCGGGCAAAGTTATCGGCCTGCACCTTGCCCTGGGGCAGGCGCGGCGTATTGCTGACTACCCGCATCAGGGTGTGGCCGGCGTGGCGCAGCTCCCAGCCGTAGTGGTTGGTAAAGTGCACGGTAGCCAGCGGCTCATACTGCGGTGAGCTTTCGTCTACCATGTGGCCCAGGCCGAATACGTGCGCCGCGTCCGACACCAGGCCCGTGGGGCCCTCCGTCAGCTCCAGCAGCTTGCGGATAGAGCGGTGGTCGCGCAGGGGCACGGGCGTTTCCAGGGTGAGCACCGGCACCAGGGCCGGGTGCTGGCGGCGGCCCAGCAGCATGGTGCCGCGGCCCTCGTCGCCCTCGTGGCGCAGGGCCGCCACCCCCAGGCAGGCATCGTAGAGGCCGTGCGCATTGCCGGGCGAGATGCGCAGCATCAGGCGCCGCCCGGCGCCGCGCAGCACTTCGTTGTAGTCGCGGTCGAGCACCGGCTGCTCGTTGTCGGCAGTGTCGGCTTCGCGCAGGGCGCGGGTGCACTCGTGCAAAAACTCCAGCACTGCCGCATGGGGCAGGGAGCAGGGCCGGTTGGGGCCGGGCTTGCCCGGCAGCGTATAGTACGAGTTATAGGTATCGGCCGCCAGCTGCACCACAACGGTCACGAGGTAGCCGTTAAGATTGAGGGGCGTGGAGCAGAAGCAGCGGCGGTTTTCGCCCCGCTTGTTTACCAGCTGCTGCAAGGTGAGGTCGGTGGCCTTGCATACCAGCTCGTACCAGTGCTGCTTTTCCAGGCGGTCGTGGTCCTGCGGGTGCAGGTGGTACACGTTGTCGCGCGGCAGCAGGTCGGCAGTTTCAAAGGAAGCGGCCAGTGATTTAATGCCGGCAAAGTCGGCAGGGGCGTACCGCAGGCTCACGGGCTCTACCACTACGCTTTGGGACGCATCTGCTTCGCGGCCCGAAGCCAGGCCCAGCAAAAAAACCTCAGGCCGCAGGTTGCGGTCGAGCAAATTAAAAATACCTTCGGCAAAAAGCTGAGCCGAAACGCGAAACAGACTTTGGTGTTCCCACATAGGTGGCAGTCGGGGGCAATGGAGCGGTGGCCGCCAGGGCCGGAAGGGCGACCTGCACGTCCGCACGCAGCACTGGCTTTCCCGGCATACGTAAACAAACGGCCAACAGTAATGTCTAAGCCATAAAGGTGGCGTATTTTTACAATACTTCATCGTATCTTCGGATTGCTGCCGGCCCCTCTGCCCCGGCCGCCGGCCCATTTTTCCACCATTCGCCCCAGCTTATGCTCTTCGTCGACATGCTCCTGGTGATGGTGGTGGCGCTGTCCTTCATTCCCATCATGACCGGCTACTGCGCTGCCTCGCGCGGCTACTCCTTCTGGCTGTGGTTTGCGCTGGGCTGGGTGCTGCCGATTATTTCATTTCTGCTGCTTTTCGCCCTCATTGCCCGCGACGAGCTGGACCCCGGCCGCCAGCTGCTGCGCGAGGCCCGCCAGATTCTCAAAGAAGCTGAGAAAAAGGAAATCAGCAGTTGATTATGAGCAGTTTCTTGTTTAAATACTAACATATATAATAACTTATATTTTTTGGTAACTGTTACTTGTCAAACAGTACCCGTTAAATGAAAGAAGCTACCCATGCGCCGGTGCTGAAGCAGCCTTGCAGCAGGTAGCCGCCGGTTGGCGCTTCCCAGTCGAGCATTTCGCCCGCTACGTAGGTGCCGGGGCGGCGGCGCAGCATCAGGTGCTCATCTACTTCGGAAAGCGGCACGCCGCCCGCCGAGGAAATAGCTTCGGCCAGCGGGCGCAGGCCCGCCACCGGAATCGGCAGGGCCGTAAGGGCAGCCAGCAGGTTATCGGGTGCGGCAGCCAGCTCGCGCAGCAGTGTAGGCACCGGCGGCCTGAGGTGAAAGGCGCTGCTCAGAAAGGCGGCCAGCGAGGTGCCGGGCCGCCGGCGGGCCAGCCGCCGGGCCAACTCTTCCGGCGTTAAATCGGGCTTTAGCTGGAGGTGCAGCGTGGCGCTGCCCGTGGCCAGGGCCGCGCGCAGGGCCGGCGTAAGCGCATACACCGGCGTACCTTCCAAGCCATAGTCGGTGAGCATTATCTCGCCGCGCACGGTATAATTGCCGCAGCTCAGGGCGATGTTTTTGAGGGGGGCGCGGCCCACTTTCTCCTTAAAAAAAGCCGACCAGGCCACCTCGGCCCCGCAGTTGGCGGGCTGCCAGGGGCGGCAGCGCACCCCGATGCCTTCGAGCAGCGGCACCCAGAGGCCGTCGGAGCCGGTCTGGGGCCAGCTCGCGCCGCCCAGCGCCAGTACGGTAGCGTCGGGGACCAGCGTAAATTCTTCGCCCGAGGCCTCGTTCAGGAGCCGCAGCCCGGTGTCGCCCGCCCAGCCCAGCCAGCGGTGGCGCACGTGCAGCGCTACCCCCAGCTCGGCCAGGCGGCGCAGCCAGGCGCGGAGCAGGTCGGCGGGCTTGTGCTGACTTTCGGGAAAAACCCGCCCGCTCGTGCCCACAAAGGTGGCAATGCCCAGGTCGGCGGCCCAGCGCCGCAGGTCGGCCGGCGAGAAGTGCGCTAGCAGCTTCTGAAAAAATGCTGCCGCCTCGCCGTAGCGGCCGGCAAAGGCCGGCGCGTCTTCGCTGTTGGTGAGGTTGAAGCCGCCGTGCCCGGCCACCAGAAACTTGCGCCCCACGGTAGCTTTTTGCTCAAATACGCGCACCCGGTGGCCGCGCTCGGCCAGGCGCTGGGCGGCCAGCAAGCCCGCCGGGCCTCCGCCGATAATCACAACTTCAGCCATTGGTAAGGCGCCTGCCTGAGCAGCCGGCCCGCAAAGGACGCACGGCCCGGCGGCTTCTGCTTTAACGGGCGTTATAAACGCAGCCAGGCACCTGAAGCGTTTTTCAGGTTGGTGTACCGGAATCGTATAGAGCGGGCTGCCGGCCAAAAGCCGGCAGCCCGCCCCGCGCATCAAGCTGGAAACTGCCCGGGCTTCCCTTGTTTCGACGGTTATGTGAAGCCTGTACTACCAGCTTATTCTCACGCTTGTCCTTCCTCAATCAGCTCGCGGCGGTAACGGGCCAAAATGGTTGTTTTTACGATGAATCCCAAATAGTTGCCTTCCTCATCGCAGACGGGTAGGGCGGTGCTTTCAGTACGTTCCAGCAAGTCGAGGCAGTGTTCTACGGTGTCGGTGGGGTGGATGATAGCCGCCGGGCTGCGCATCAGCTCGCTGAGCTTGGTAGTTTGGTAGTGCGCCCCATCGAAAAGCGTGTCGCGCACCATATCGAGGCTGATAATGCCACGCAGCTTGCCGTTTTGGCCTACCACCGGAAACACGTTGCGGTGCGCGTGCCGAAACACATCAACCAGCTCGCCGAGCGTGGCGCTGGGGCGCAGGGCCAGAAAATCGGTGTCGAGCAGACGGTGCAGGTCGAGGCGCGAAAGCAGGTCGTGGTCGCGGTTGGCATACACATCCACGCCCTTAAGGGTAAGCTTGCGGGTGTACACCGAGTAAGGCTCGAAGTGCTTGGTAATGAGGTAAGAAAAGCTGGTAACCAGCATCAGGGGCACAAACAGCGCGTAGCCGCCCGTGATTTCAGCAATCAAAAAGATGGCCGTGAGGGGCGCGTGCACTACGCCCGCCAGCACGCCGGCCATGCCCAGCACCACAAAATGCACCTCCGGAATAGCCACCAGGCCGGTCATGTTAACGAGCCGGGCAAACAAAAAGCCGCACAGCGCCCCGGCCACCAGCGACGAGCCAAACATGCCGCCGTTGCCGCCCGCGCCCACCGTTACGCTCGTGGCCACTACTTTCATCATCATCGAGAAAAACACGAGCAGGATGAGCAGCCACACGTTATTGTCGCCATACACCGAAAACAGGCTCCCGTCGGTGATGGCCTGGGCATGGCCGGATAATAGTAATTCTACTATATTGTAGCCTTCGCCGTAGAGTGGCGGAAACAGGAAAATGAGCAGCCCCAGCGTAGCCCCGCCGGCCAGTACCTTCTGCCAGCGCAGGCCGGGCCAGCGCTCCCAGAAGTGGTCGAACCAGTGGTACATGCGAATCATGTACACGGCCAGCAGCGCCGTGAGCGGCCCCAGCACCACGTAAAAGGGCACTGTATTCAGCACCCACGAGTGGGTAATAAGCGCAAACGGCTGGCCCGCGTACAAGGCTTTCGAAACCACCGTGGCGGTAGCCGAAGAAATAAGCAGCGGAATAAAATACTGCGCCGGCAGCTCCAGCAGGATGGTTTCGACCGCAAACAGCACGCCTGCGATGGGCGCGTTAAAGATGGCCGCGATGCCCGCCGCCGCCCCGCAGCCCGTGAGCAGCCGCCGCCGCCGCCGGCCGGCCCGCAGCACCCGCGCCGCGTTGGAGCCAATGGCCGCGCCCGTTACCGAAATGGGGGCCTCCGTACCCGCCGAGCCGCCAAACGATACCGTAAGAAACGCCGTGATGAGCTGCGAGTAGAGCTTGGAGCGCGGCACAATGGCGTTTTCGCGGGCCGTATTATAAATGATGGGGCCAATGCCTCGCCCCAGGTTGCCGTGCAATAAATATCTGGTTACCAACACGGTAAGCGAGATGCCGACAATCGGGTAAAGCGAGAGGGCAAATACCCGGTTGGGCTCCGTAACGGCCGTTGCGAGCCGGGCCTGCTGCCAGTGAATAGCCAGCTTAAGCCCTACCGCGGCCAGCCCCGCCAGCACGCCCACCAGCACGGCCAGGTACACCACGTACACCCGCTCGCTCACATGCCGCAGCCGCCACAGCAGCAGCGGGTTGAGCAGCCGGTAAATACGGCTTTTGTGAGTGCCAGCGTGGGGGGTAACCATTAGAGTAAGACGCAGGGCCTTGGCTAAGTGTTGTAAGTAAAGCACTTTTTTGCGAAAGCGCTTTACCTGGGTTGGGCCTTGCTCCGCAAAAACCTTACCGGGCGCAGATGCCCCGGTACGGGCAATATTCACATTTTGCCAGGTCGTCGGTCTTGCGAATGGGCTCAGCGGGGTCCAGCATGCGCCGGGCCAGGCGGGCAATCAGCCCGGCGCTGGCTTTCAAAAAGTCGGGCTCGCCGGTGGCTTCGGTAATAAAGTCGAGCGGCGCGCTGAGCAGCCCCTCGTCGATTTTGCGCAGCGACATAATTGCGGCCTCCGAGCCGGGCGGGGCGGGGTTCAGCGCATCGCTTTCGAGCATGAAGCGGTAAAGCCAGAGCTGCCGCACCTTATCGGCCCCCGACGAGCTGTCGGTGAGCAGGCGCTCCACGGTATCGGCGGCGCTCAGGGGCTTTTGGGTGCCGCGCAGGTTTAGCTCGCGGCGCTCCACGAGGCCGGTTTTGTAGTCGACCACCCGGCGGCGGCCGTCGGGCAGCGCGTCGATGCGGTCGGCCCGGCCAAATATGCGCACGGCCAGCGGTGCCTCCTCGCCCGGAATATCGGCAAAAACGGTGGCCGCCATGGGCGTTTCCTGGGCGGCAATGCGCAGCGGCAGCACGCCCGGCTGCCCCGGCAGGCTTTCCAGGTACTTGCGGATAAGCCGCACCGCCACCTGGCCCAGCACGTGGTTGAGGCCGTCTTCGGGGCGGGCCTGGCGGTCGGCACCCTCCTGGCGCAGCTGGCGGCGCACCTCGGCGGGCACTTTTGCCAGAATAGCGGGCAGGTCGGCGGCGGTGAGGTCGCGTTTTTCTACCTCAAAGGGCTTAAGCAGCTGCTCCAGCGCATCGTGCACCACCGTGCCAAAGCCATCGGCCCCCAGGGCTTCTTCCACTTCCTCGTTTTCCTGAAAGCGCGCCAGGCGCGAGAAGTAGAACTTAAGGGAGCAGGCCAGGTATTCGTTGAGGGCCGAAGGCGAGAGGCCGCGCTCCAGCACCCCGCGCAGGCCGGCCAGCATGGGCACGTCTTTCTCCAAGACCAGGTCATTCAGCAATGCGCCCTCAGCAGCCTCCCCGGCCGGTACCTCCACCGTGCGGTCTTCGACTACCAATGCCGGGTTTTGGGCCGCCAGGTCGAACTCCAGCTGCCGCAAAAACCGGCTGCGCTCGCCGGTTTTGACACCCTCCGCGCCCGGCAGCACGTGCACCAAATCGACGCGGCCGGCGCGTTGCAGCAGCCGCCAGAAATTGTAGGCCGCCGTGGCCTCCGCGTCGGCGTAGGTGGGCAGCTTGTACTCGGCCAGCACGTCGTAGGGGAAAAGCGACTGCTGACGCTTGGGCGCGGGTAGCGAGTTCTCGTTGCAGCTCAGAATGATAACGTGGTCAAAATCAAGAGCCCGGGTTTCGAGCAGACCCATAATCTGCACCTGGGCCAGCGGCTCGCCGGCAAAGGGCAGCCGCGTGCGCCGCATCTGGTCATACAAAAAGCGCCGGAACGAGCGCACGCTCAGCCGCTGCTCGCGGCAATCGAAGGCCGAGTCGAGTTGCCGCACCAAGGTGTAAAACAGGTACAGGTACTCAGCCTCAATAGCCCCGTGCGCCTGCTCATACACCTGCCTGAGCAGCTCGATGAGCGTGTAGCAGGCCCCGATGATGCCATCGCAGTTGTCCCAGGTTTTGAACAGCGCCCCGATGAGCGGGTGGCCCTGGCCCAGCTTCAGCAGCTCGGTGGCGGGCAGCAGCACCAGGTGCCGGCGCACAATCTCGCTGCAAATGCGGTCGAGCAGCCTGTGGTACTGCGGCTGGTCGGTCTGGGCATCCTGCCACGCCTGAAAGCGCCGCAAAAACGGGTGTGCCAGCAGCTTGGTCACGGCCAGGTGGTGGTACTTGGGCACGCCGTAGTCGGGCCCCGGCTCGCCTTCCCGAATGCCCGTCAGGTGCACCTCAAAGAGCAAATCGACCAGGTTGAACAGCGCCGTACTCTGGAAGCTCAGGCCCATCGTCACGTTGAAGTCGGGCACCAGCGCCTGCGGCGGCAGGCCGTGCAGCACGGGCAGCAGCAGGGTTTCGTCGGGCAGCACCACGGCCACGCTGGCATTGGGGCTCAGCCGGCGGGCTTCGGCCAGCAGCTGGCCGGCCAGCTTGCCCTGCATGCTGGCATTGGCCACGCCCAGCAGCCGCACGTGGTGAGGCCGGCCACGCAGATGCTCCTGATAAGTGAAGGTATCGCGGGGCAAATCCCACTGCCGCCAGTAGCGGCGTAGCGCCTGCCCGGCGCGGTTGGGCGAGTCGTCTTCCAGGTAAAACGGGTCGCCGTCGAAGTAGATAGCGGCCCGCTTCACCTTGCGCAGCAGGCTGATAAAGGTCTCCTCGGCCTTGCTGAGCCCGCCCAGGCCCACGAAAACGTGCTGGGGCGGCAGCGGCTTTTTTACATCGGCCAGCTCGGCGCGCAGGCGCTGCACGGCCCGCCGGTAGGCCAGGCCGGGGTAGGCCAGGTGCTGGGGCTTGAGCCGCGCCTTAAACCGCAGATATACTTTGTGCAGCTGCCCCCAAAAGCCAAAGTAACGGTCGAGCCCGGTGGTTTTCAGCCCGGGGTCGAGCTGCCAGCGCTCCAGGGCCTTGGCCTCGGCCAGGTACTCAAAAATCGACTTGGTGTCGGCCAGGTGCTGGTCGAGGGTCGAGAAATCCTGCAGCAGCAGGCCGCCCCAGCCCACAAACTGGTCGAACTGCAAGTCGGGGTCGATGTTTTTGAATATATCAAAAAGCAGGAGCTGTAAGGCAATGGGCTCTTCTATCTGCACGCCGGCGCGCTCCACCATGTAGTCTTCCATGGCCGCGATGCGCGGGGCCCACAGCGCCTGGCCGTCGGGCGTGGCCAGGGCCAGCTCATTCTTCAGGTACACTACCGCCCGGCGGGTGGGCACTACCACTACGAGGTCGGCCAGGGCATCGACGTCGTAGCTGGCCAGCAGCTCGTGGGCGATATCGGCCAGAAATGTGCGGGTGGAAGCCGGCGGAGGCGGGGCCGGCACAACTAAAGTAGGAGAGGGCAGCATACTACCCAAAGATAAGGCCGGCGTTTGGCGTGCTACCCGGCTCAGGCTGGTAATTAGCGCCATTCGGAAAGCAAAGCCGGCTATTCGCATCCCCCAATCGTTTGCAGCAGATAATCTGTCAGATATTTGAACCAACCCACTTGCTACTCGCCTTGTGGGGGCCGTCTACTCGCTTCTTCCGCTTCTTTTTATCCCGCTATGACTACTATTACCAACTATTCGGCCGCTACCGAGTGGCCGCCGACCGACCGGGGCTGCGCGGGCTGCTGGGCCGCCGGCTACTGCGCGGCGTTTGCTCCCACCAGCCTCATCACGCCTCCGGCCTGCCCCCTGTCGGCCCAGGCTGGCAGCGACTCAGGCTTACCACGGCGCGGTGCGTCGAAACAACTATACTAAGGTCGGATTCCGCTGCCCGTGGGCCAGTTCGGCCAAAACCGAGCGGGAAGAGGTGGGGTAGCCCTGGCTGTAAGGGGCCTTATAAAAAAAACGCGCTGGAGCTATTTGCTGGGTAAAGAATAGCGGGTACATTTGGCTGGCTAGCTGCTTTCGAGACAGGTAGTCCGGCACGGATTTCGTGTCTTTGCTCATCTTTTTCTGCCCGCATTTTTATGGCAAACCCCACCCCCGTTCATAGCATCACCACGCACGAAGTTGAAGACTTCACTACCTGGAAAAAAGCTTTCGATGCTGCCGCGCCGATTCGTGCGCGCCACGGCCTCCAGGTGCATGGCGTGTATACCGCTCCCGACAATGCCAACCTGGTAACTATTCACGGCGAGGCGCCCAGCCTGGAGGCCATCCGGGGGCATTTTGCCGACCCCGAGTTTCACGCGGCCATGAAGGGGGCGGGCGTAAAATCTGCCCCCGATACCAAAATGCTGCACAAGCACGCGTAAGCACTGCCCACGGCTACTGCCAAAAAGGCGGCTCCTGCGGGGCCGCCTTTTTGCTGACCGGCGCTACCGCCCACTACCCCGCTGCCCGGTAACTTCACGGCCCGAACCGGTTTGCACGCTATGCCTTTTTTCTTCCGCGCTACTGCCCGCCTTTGCCTGGCGCTGCTCCTCACGTCCTGTTTCCTGCTTTCTGCGAAAGCCCAGGCCCCCAAAACCTATTCTTCGTCTGAGATTCTGCTGGGCCTCAAAAAGCTCAACGTGGTGGGCTCGGTGATGTACATCGCCGCCCACCCCGACGACGAGAACACCCGCCTGCTGGCCTACCTGGCCAACGGCCGCCAGCTCGAAACCAGCTACCTCAGCTGCACCCGCGGCGACGGCGGCCAGAACCTCATCGGTCCCGAGCTGCGCGAGCAGCTCGGCGTTATCCGCACCCAGGAGCTGCTGGCGGCGCGCCGCATCGACGGGGCGCACCAGTATTTCACCCGCGCCAACGACTTCGGCTTCAGCAAGACCTCCGAGGAAACCCTGCGCATCTGGGACCACGAGCAGGTGCTCTCCGACATGGTATGGGTTATCCGCCAGCGGCGGCCCGACGTGCTCATCACCCGCTTCCCGCCCGATGCCCGCGCCGGCCACGGCCACCACCAGGCCAGCGCCATCCTGGCCGCCGAAGCCTTCGACGCCGCCGGCGACCCCAAGCGCTTCCCCGAGCAGCTCAAATACGTGCAGGTGTGGCAGCCCAAGCGCCTGTACTGGAACACCGGCAGCTTCTTCGTGAAGCCCGGCGAAAACATGGATGCCTACCTCACCCTCGATGCCGGCGGCTACAACCCGCTGCTGGGCCAGAGCTACGGCGAAATCGCGGCCCATTCGCGCTCGCAGCACCGCAGCCAGGGCTTCGGCGCGGCCGCCCAGCGTGGCGAGGCCATCGAGTACTTCCAGTTCGTGAAAGGCACGCCTGCCAAAACCGATTTATTCGAAGGCATCGACCAGACCTGGAACCGCGTGCCAGGCGGTGCGGCCGTGGGGAAAATGGTGGATGAGGTGATTCGGAAATATGATGCGGGTAATCCGAGTGCTAGTGTGGCGGGATTAGTGAGCGTCAGAAAAAATCTATTAGATGCCACTGTTAAAGCTGTTGGTTACTCTGATAACTACGATGGAAGAGTTTGGGAAGAAATGAAAAGTCAAGAAATTGACAAGTTGATTCAAGCCTGCTTGGGGTTGCACATTGAGGCTACTGCGCCCGCTGCTGCTATCGCGACCGGGCAAACGGCTGCTGTTACAGTTGAAGCCGTGAACCAAGGTAATGCGCTCGTTACCGTGCGCCAGGTATGGGCCGAGGGCTTTAGCCGCGATACGCTCGTGAATAAAGAATTACGAATGGGCCAGGTGCTACGGGTCGCTTTGCGCCTGCCAATCAGTAAGCAGGTACCGCCTTCGCAGCCTTATTGGCTGCGTGAGCCCGGTACCATTGGTATGTACACGGTACCCACCGAACTACCATTTGCGCAGGCTGACCTAGCGGTGCGCAAGAAATCAAAGCAAGAAAATTGGTTAACGATTGACCGGCAGCACCTGATTGGTCAGCCCGAAAATCCGGTTTCTCCGAATGTGACGCTTGAAGTTGTGTTACAGGGGGCATCTACTTATATCACCGTTCCCGTCCAATACAAGCACACCGACCCGGTCCTCGGCGAGCTCTACCAGCCCCTAGCCGTGGTGCCGCCGGTGATGGTCAATATCCCCGCCGCCCGCGCCTACGTCTTTGCCGACCAGCAGCCCAAGCAAGTGCCCGTGACGCTGCGCGCCGGCCAGGCCGGCGTAGCCGGGTCGCTGGTCTTGCAGGTGCCCAGCGGCTGGCAGGCCGAGCCCGCCACGGTAGCATTTGACTTAAAGAACAAGGACGACCAGCAAACGGTCAATTTCCAGCTACGCCCGCTGGCCGGCGCGGCTGAGGGCAAGAGCGAGCTGCGCGCCGTGGCTACCGTAGGCACCGAGAAATACAGCCGGGGTATTCAAACAATTGAGTACCCGCACATTCCGACCCAGACGCTCTTCCCCGAAGCCACGGCGCCGCTCGTAAAGCTGAACGTGGCGCGCGGCCACACCAAAAACATCGGCTACCTCATGGGTGCCGGCGACGAGGTGCCCGAGGCCCTGCGCCAGCTCGGCTACTCCGTGGCCCTGCTCGACCCTGCCACCGACCTCACCGCCGAGCGCCTCGCCCGCTACGATGCCGTGGTGCTCGGCGTGCGCGCCTACAACGTGCTCGACCGCCTCAAAACCCAGCAGCCCGAGTTACTCAAATACGTCGAAAACGGCGGCACTATGCTGGTGCAATACGTGGTGAACCGCGGCACCGTGCTGCCCCAGATTGGCCCGTATCCGCTCACTCTCTCCGCCGACCGCGTGACGGTGGAGAACACGCCCGTTACGTTTCTGAACCCCGGCGCGCCGGTGCTGAACGCGCCCAACAAGCTCACCAAGGCCGACTTTGAGCAAGGCTGGGTGCAGGAGCAGGGCCTCTACTACCCGTCGGCCTGGGATGCGCACTACCAGCCCGTTATCGCCAGCCACGACCCCGGCGAGACGGACAAGCAGAGCGCCATCCTGGTGGCGACTTATGGCAAGGGCCGCTACATCTACACCGGCCTGTCGCTGTTTCGGGAGCTGCCGGCCGGCGTGCCGGGCGCCTTCCGGGTGCTGGCCAATCTGGTCGAGTCGGGCGGGAAGTAACAACCCCGGCGCGCCCTATTTTTGCCGCATGACTCCTACCGTCACCTCCCTGGCCGACCTCGACCCCAACGGCACGTACTCTTACGCCGACTACCTCAGCTGGCAGTTTGCCGAGTTGGTAGAGTTGCTGCGCGGCAAAATCATGCGCCGCATGAGCGCGCCCACCGACCGCCATCAGGCGCTGGTGGGAAATCTATTTGCTCACTTTCATGCGCACCTGCGGCGGCAGGCCTGCCAGGTGCGCGTGGCGCCTTACGATGTGCGCCTACCCAAGCGGGGCGCCACCGCCGACGCGGCCATCCACACGGTAGTGCAGCCCGATGTCTGCGTCATCTGCGACCCTAGTAAGATTGAGCCGCGCGGCTGCCTCGGCGCCCCCGACCTCATCGTGGAAGTGGTGTCGCCCCGCACCGCCGCCCGCGACTGGCAGGATAAGTTTGACCTCTACGAAGAAGCCGGCGTGGGCGAGTACTGGATAGTGCTGCCCCAGGAGGAAGATATTTCAGTGTTTGTGCTGGAGGAGGCTACCGGCCGCTACCGCCTGGTGGGCGAGTACGCCGGGCCGGGGCCGATTCCGTGCCGCACGCTCCCTGCCCTGGCCCTGGATTGGGCCGATATTTTTGCCGATAAGCTGGTGTAAGCCAGTAGGGGCGGGGGCGCACCTCGCCCCCTTTTTTTGTTATTGCTTTTTGCCCGTGCTCACAGTAGAAAAAATCGGCGGCACTTCCATGACCGCCTTCGCCGATGTTCTCCAGAACATCATCTTGCACCAACGCGAGGGCGCAGCCCTCTACAACCGCATCTTCGTGGTGTCGGCCTACGCCAACGTTACCAACTGGCTGCTGGAGAACAAGAAAACCGGCGCGCCCGGCGTGTATCACCGCATCACCGAGCACCAGGAGTTTCGGGCCGCGCTGCAAGACGTGGCGGCCCGGCTCAAGGAGCTGAATACCCACTATGCCCCGCTGGGCCTTGACCTGGCCGTGGCCGACGCCTTCATTCAGCAGCGCATAGCCCAGGCCCAGACCTACCTCGAAAGCCTGGTGAATATATTAGCCTCGGGCTATGTTAACGGGGCTAATATCCTCCAGGCGGCCCGCGAGATTCTGGCCAGCATCGGGGAGGCGCATTCAGCGTTCAACTCGGTGAATATTTTGCAAAACCGGGGCGTAAATGCGACGCTCATCGACCTCAGCGGCTTCGACGATGCGCGGGCGCTCACCATCGACGAGCGCATCAGGCAAGCCTTCGCGGGCATCGACTTTGCCACTACCATCTGCGTGGCCACCGGCTACACCAAGGGCACCGAGGGCATTATGCGCGAGTTCGACCGGGGCTACTCGGAAGTGACGTTCAGCAAGATAGCCGTGGCGGTGAAGCCCCAGGAGGCCATTATTCACAAAGAGTACCACCTCTGCTCGGCCGACCCTATGCTGGTGGGCGTAGACCACTGCCACCCCGTAGGCTTCACCAACTACGACGTGGCCGACCAGCTCGCCGACGTGGGCATGGAGGCGATTCATCCCAAAGCCTCGAAGCCGCTGGAAATAAATGCCATCGACCTGCGCATCAAAAATACCTTCGAGCCCGGGCATCCCGGCACACTCATCACCCGCGACTACGTAGCCCCGCGCAAGCACGTCGAAGTCATCACCGGCACCGATAAAGTGGTGATGATTGACATCTACGACCCGCTGATGGTGGGTACCGTGGGGTTCGATTTGCAGCTCATGCAGTCGTTTTATGACCTGGGCGTCAGCTACATCTTCAAGGCTACCAGTGCCAACAGCATCTCGATGCTTATCTGGGAAAAAGACCTGAAGCCGCAGCTTATCGAAGCGCTGGAAGCTAAATACGAGAAGGTGACCATCGAAAAAGCCTCGCTGGTTTGCCTGATTGGCTCCAATATCGACCAGCCCGGCCTGCTCGCCAAGGCGGCCGGCTCCCTGGCCGAGGTGGGCATCAGTATTCGCAGCGCCGGCTTTGCATTAAGAAAAGTAAATATTCAATTTATTTTAGCGCGCGAAGACTATAAAACCGCCATTATCGCCCTGAATAAGGCGCTGGGGTAGTGGCATAAAAAACTAAAAATAAAGGTCGTCCTACTCAGTAGGACGACCTTTATTTTTGAAGCATTTAGGAAGTCGAACTTGGGCGGTATTCCCGGCGGCCCGCTTCGGCCCCGACTTCCGAAATAGCTTCTTAGTTTTTTCGAAGTATTCTTGTTGCTTCGCACCTCTTTCCCATGAAAAAACTCCTACCCGCCGCTTTTCTGCTCACCCTCGGCCTGGCTGCGCCGGCAGCCTACGCCCAGCAGGCCCTTGCGCTGCCGCCGGCCACGCAGTCGGTGAGCGATGCCGAAAATAAAGCCACCCAGGCGGCCGATACCCTCTACATCCAGCAGCATTATACCAAGACGGAGTACCAGGTGCCGATGCGCGACGGGGTGAAGCTCTGCACCATCGTGTACGCGCCCCGGGATGCCGATAAGGTGCGCTATCCTATCCTGCTCAACCGCACGCCCTACTCAATTGGCCCGTACGGCCCCACCAGGTTTAAGCTAAACATCGGCCCCAGCAGCCTGATGATGCGGGAAGGGTACATCTTCGCCTACCAGGACGTGCGCGGGCGCTATATGTCGGAAGGCGAGTTTCTGGACATGCGCCCCGAGCTGGAAAAGCACGCCACCAAAAAGGATACCGACGAGGGCACCGATACCTTCGACACCATCGAGTACCTGCTCAAGCACGGCCCCAAAAGCAACGGCCGCGTGGGTCAGTGGGGCATTTCTTACCCCGGCTTCTATACCTCAACCGGCCTCTTGAGCCGCCACCCGGCCCTGAAAGCCGCCTCCCCCCAGGCTCCGATTGCCGACTGGTTCTGGGATGACTTTCACCACAACGGGGCATTTTTTCTGCCCCATGCCTTCAATTTTCTGTACAGCTTCGGGCAGGCGCGGCCCCAGCCCACGGCCCTGAACAACCCCGGCATCAAGCACGGCACGCCCGATGGCTACGATTTCTTTCTGCGCATGGGTCCGCTAAAGAATGCCAACGAGCAGTACTACAAGGGCAAGGTGGCGTTCTGGAACCAGCTCATGCAGCACCCCGACTACGACGCCTTCTGGCAGGCTCGCAACCTGCGCCCGCACCTGCACGACCTGAAGGCGGCCGTGCTCACGGTGGGCGGCTTCAATGATGCCGAAGATCTGTTTGGGGCGCTGAATACCTACCAGACCATTGAGCAGAAAAATCCCGGCCTTTCCAACCGCCTCGTAATGGGCCCCTGGGTGCACGGAGGCTGGGCGCGCGGCACCGGCGAGATGGTCGGCAACGTGGCCTACGGCCCGTCGCCCTCGCTGTGGTACCAGCAAAACGTGGAAGCGCCCTTCTTCAAATCATACCTGAAAGCTGAAAAGCCCGGCTCTGACCTGCCCGAAGCAACGGTGTTTGAGGGCGGAACCAACCGCTGGCGCACCTTCGATGCCTGGCCGCCAAAGCAGGCCCAGACCAAAACGCTTTATTTTCGGCAGGCCGGCGGCCTCAGCTTCAATGCGCCGACCTCGGGCGAAAACGAGCGCCGCATGGCCGGGGTCGACTCCGAGTTCGACCAGTTTATTAGCGACCCTGCGCACCCGGTACCGTTTATCGAAACAACCAACATCGGCATGACCCGCGAGTACATGACCGACGACCAGCGCTTTGCCAGCCGTCGCCCCGATGTGCTCACCTACCAGACCGAGCCGCTGACTGAGGATATGACCATGGCCGGCCCCATTCAGGCGCTGCTGCAAGTAGCCACCACCGGCACCGACGCCGACTGGGTGGTGAAAATCATCGACGTGTACCCCGATGATACGCCCGACAACCCGCGCACCGCGCCCGGCGTGCACCTCGGCGGCTACCAGCAAATGGTGCGCTCCGAAGTGATGCGCGGCCGCTTCCGCGACAGCTTTAGCCAGCCCAAGCCCTTCGTGGCCAATGAGGTAACGGCCGTGCCCTTCACCGTGCAGGACCTGATGCACACCTTCCGCAAGGGCCACCGCCTCATGGTGCAGGTGCAAAGCACCTGGTTTCCGCTCGTGGACAGAAATCCGCAGAAGTATGTGCCCAACATCTACGCGGCCGATGCAGCGGACTTCCAGGCGGCCACGCACCGGCTCTACCACGACCCGGCGCACGCTTCGCAGTTGGTAGTGAAGGTGTTGCCGTAAAGCAGTTCGCAAGCTGCGCTAAAAGTAAAAAAGCCCATCCGGACTTACCGGATGGGCTTTTTTACTTTTAACTACTCCCTTACTTGCCCATTTTCTTCGCTTCGGCAAGCAGCTCATCGTCCATCTTGGCATACTCCGTGTTGGCGGGCGTAGCGGCCAGCGCCAGCTTTTTCGAGCGCTCGGCGGCCGCGATGGCGCCTTTGTAGTCTTTCATCTTGAGGCGGATTTTTGCCTCCGTATTCATGTTCCAGAACTTAGGGTCGGTGGCGTTGGCCTTCTCAATCCAGGCGAGCGCCTGCTTCAGGTCCTTGTTGTTGTCGTAGTAATACACGGCCGCGCCGGCCAGGTCGTTGGCCGAAGGACTGGCATTTTTCGTCACTTTCTCGTCAATCTGAGCCAGCACTTTGCTGTCCACGTCGCTCACGATTTTAAATTTTGCGCCGGTCGTTTCCCACTCCAGCGCTACGTTGGCGGTGGCGGGCGTCAGGTCGGCGAAGGTCACGGTAAAGGTTTCTACCTTGGCCCCCAGCTTATAAGGCTTCACCGTGAAGCGCGCCACATCCTCCGCATTCTTGAAGCCGGCCACGTCGGCCCCTTGCTTCAGGCTTTTGTTGAGCACGATAGTCCAGGCAGCTTTGCCAGGTATCGTATAAATGCCATATTCGCCGGCGGCCACTTTCTTGCCCTCCACCGTCACATCATCCGAAAACCTGATGCTGGTAGTGGCATTGGCGCCGGTACGCCAGCGCTTGCCATACGCCACCACGGCCTTGGTGGTCGAGTCGCCAAAAACTGTCCGGTTTTTCACGCTGGGGCGCGAATACGTAATCGTTACGTCGGTCAGGCCCACCCGCTGGTTCACGGTGGCCTTCGGGCTGGGCTGCGGCGTGGTAATCTGAGCCTGCGCGGCCGAAGCCGCCAACAGGGTAGTAGTCAGGACCAGGGCGGTTCTGAAAGAGGGCGCAATAAATTTCATGAACGGGCCAGCCGGGCTAATGAACCGGCTTGCGGAGCCAAAAATAGCAACGCCCGCCGGGTAGGGCGGGCGTTGCCTTAAAATCAGGGCCAAACAGCTTACTTCGAATTCTGGGCCTGGCGCTGGGCTTCGGCTATGAGCGCATCGTCGAGGTGGGCGTAGGTGAGGTTGGGCGGCGTGGTCGCCAGGGCCAGCTGCTTCGAGTGCTGCGCCGCCTCAATGGCCCCCTGGTAGTCATTCATTTTCAAGCGAATGCGGGCTTCCGTATACACATTCCAGAACTTGGGGTCCAGGGCGTTGGTCTGGGTCATCCAATCCAGCGCCTGGCGCAGGTCTTTGTGCGAGTCGTCGTAATAAAGTGCAAATTCGGTTGGGGCCGGCGGCGCGGGGCTCAAGTTGCGCGCTGCCTCCGAAGGCGTGGTTGAAATAGCAGCTACTTCGGTACCGCCGGTGACCAGCGACTGGGCCCGCGCACCTGGCGAAAGAGCCAGCAAGCCAGCGCATAAAGCGAAAGAAAACCCAATGCGAAAAGTAGAAATTGCCATAAACGCTGTGGTTGAAAATAATTTACGAGGCTAAAATAGAGCAGCCTAACCAATAGCGAAATGTTTTTTACTGAGAAAAGAGAAAGTTTATACTTATTCTTTCTCCAAGCTAAAACCTTTTGGCAATACCCTTTTTGCAGCCCTGCATACTCTTACAGTTTTTGGGCGGTATGTCAACTTCCCTTTTGCTACAGAGTTTTGGAGGTACTATACCGATGAGAGGCAGCTATGAGGCCAGTAATATGGACCTTGTTAATTATGAATTCTACCGGAAATGGAAAGTGTGGGAACGAAAAAAGAACATCATGCTGAGCCCCGCGGAGCATCTCTACCGCCTCGTTCAACGACACGAGCGAGATGTTTCGCGGGGCTCAGCATGACGTTCAGGCTAACTATAAACTGGCTCTCTTAAGCCATATGTTTAAACCAAGTATATAAATTTCTGCTGCTTATAATGAAAACCAATTAACTATCAACCTTTAAGCCGAAATTTTTGAAAAGCCGCAGTAGCTGTGCAGCACTTGCGGCAGGCGAATGCCTTCGGGGGTCTGGTTGTTTTCGAGCAGCGCGGCCACGATGCGCGGCAGGGCCAGCGCCGAGCCGTTGAGCGTGTGCAGCAGCTGGGTCTTGCCGCCCTCCGTCTTGTAGCGACACTTGAGGCGGTTGGCCTGAAAAGCCTCAAAATTGGAAACCGACGATACTTCGAGCCAGCGGCCCTGGGCCGCGCTCCACACTTCCAGGTCGTAGGTGAGCGAGGAGGTAAAGCCCATATCGCCGCCGCACAGGCGCAGCACGCGGTAGGGCAGCTCCAGCTTTTGCAGCAGGCTTTCGACGTGCGCCACCATCGTTTCGTGGGCCGCGTAGGAGTGCTCGGGCTGGGTAATCTGCACAATCTCTACCTTGTCGAACTGGTGCAGGCGGTTGAGGCCGCGCACGTCGGCCCCCACGAGCCGGCCTCGCGCCGGAAACAGGGCGTGTAGCCGGTGTTGCGGATGGGCAGCTTCTCGACCGGGATAATCTCGTCGCGGTAGAGGTTGGTAATCGGCACCTCCGAAGTCGGAATCAGGTACAGGTTATCGGCCGCGTCGTGGTACATCTGGCCTTCCTTATCGGGCAGCTGGCCGGTACCGTAGCCGCTGGCCTCGTTCACTAATATGGGGGGCTGCACTTCCTGGTAGCCCGCATCGCGGGCCTCATCCAGGAAAAAGTTAATCAGCGCCCGCTGCAGGCGCGCGCCCTGCCCCTTGTACACCGGAAAGCCCGCACCCGTGATTTTGATACCCAGCTCAAAGTCAATGATATCGTACTTTTTAATTAATTCCCAGTGGGGCAGGGCATCGGCGGGCAGCTCGGGCCGGGTGCCGCCCTCGCGCACCACCTCATTATCATGGGCCGAGCGGCCGGCGGGCACGCTCTCCTGCGGAATATTAGGTAATTTATATAAAAGCTGCGTCTGCTGCTTTTCGGCCTCGGCCAGCTCGTCGGCATGGCTCTTTATCTGAACCTTTAGCTCGGCGGTGCGGGTTTTGAGGGCGTCGGCCCCGGCGCGGTCGCCGCTTTTCATCAGGCCTCCAATCTGGCGGGCCAGCTCATTGGCTTCGGCCTGCGCCGCGTCGTGCTGCGTTTGAATAGCCCGGCGGCGCTGGTCGAGGTCGAGCACGGCTTGCACATCGGCTTCGGCCGTAGGATAGTTTCGTTTGGCAAGGCCGGCCAGCACGCGGGCGGTCTGCTCTTTAAGAACGGAAATTTGCAGCATAATGCGGGCAAAGGTAGTTTTTGAATACCGACGAATGCGTAAGTACAACTGAGGAATGTTGCTCAGTCAAGTCAGGGCTATAATATAGTAAATTATGAATATTTGTAACGAGTCTGAATTTACTGTGCTCAATTCCCCATTAATCATTCCTCCCTACCACCAACCCGTTGGCCATTTGCCCGTAATGTCTTAATATTGCAGCTGCAAGCCGGCCCGCGGGGTCGGCCAGGGTTGGCTCACCGGGCTAATCCGCTGCGTAGCTGGCTCAATCAGGTTGCTTTTGGTGGAGCTGCCGGCTGCCCTTCCTTACACCTCACTCATTTCCTGTCTGTTTGCCCGCCGCTTTGTTGGTTGTGTGGCGCTTTAGCGCTCCGTGTTGTTGGTTTTCCGGCTTGTGGGCCGGGTGGGCAGGGCGCGGCCTGTTTAGGGGCCTGCCTGAGCCGTTGGGCAGCGGCCCCTGCTACTCTGATTCTTCTTATTCCCCTTTATGTACACCCTCAACGAACTAAAGGACCGGCTGCTGTCCGACCTTAAGGAAATTGCTGAGCAACTGAATGTTGGCAATTTCAAGCGCCTAAGCAAGCAGGACTTGATTTATAAAATTCTCGACCAGCAGGCCGTGCTGCCTACCGACCAACTGCCCGGCAAAAAGCCCGCTTCGGTTCCCGTCCCGGCCGATGCCGATGCCGGGGTGGCCGACGCCCAGCCGGCCGAGCCCGCCCGCCCGGCGGCCCCTACCCGCGGCACTCGGGGCGGGGCTGGCCGCCGCCAGCCCGCCGCGCCGATGGCGGAGCAGCCTTTTACCGATGTGGCCGTTGTTGAAACGCCTCAACCTACTCGCTTTGAAGTAGTAGCGGCCGATGAGGCAGCTTTGGCTACGGCCTCGGTAGCCGCTGAGGAAGCTACCGTGCCGCCCACCGAAACGAATCCGACGGCCGAAACGCACTCGGCCGGTGAGAGCGCCCCCCTCCGGCGTGAGCGCCGCGAGCGCGTTGACCGGGCCGGCCGGCCCTTGCCCCGCCGCGACCCTAATCAGCCCGCCGCTGCCGAAACCACCGATACCCCCGAGGGCAGCTCGGATGGCGAGCAGCCCGCCGTAGAAACCCCAACGGCCGAAACCTACCCCGACCGCCGCGAAACCCGCGAGCAGCGCTTTGACCGCGAAAACCGGGAGCCCCGCGAGAACCGGGATAACAATCAGCGCCAGGGCCGACCCGAGTTTCGCGAAAACCGGGAGCCGCGCGAAAACCGCGAGCCCCGCCCCAACGACCAGCCCCGCGAGCAGCGGGTAAATGGCCTGGGTGCCACTGACCAGCCCCGCCTGAGCCGCGAAGAGCGCTACGCCCAGCGTGAAGCCCAACGCCAGCAGCGCCGCGAAGAGCGCCAGCGCACCGGCGGCGATGGTCAGCCCGTGACCGAGCAAGCAACTGGTAATCAACCCGTCGCAGCTAATGGCCAGCTTCAGGAACGCCGCGAAGAAAGCCAGCGCCCGCAGCAGGCCCCGCGCCCGCCCCGCGCCCCTGAGCTCGACCTGGTGGTGCCCGGCTCGGGCACAATGGAGCTGATGGCCGACGGAGGCTACGGCTTCCTGCGCTCGCCCTACTACAACTACCTCACCTCGCCCGACGACATTTACGTGTCGCCGCAGCAGGTGCGGCAGTTTGGTCTCAAGGCCGGCGATACGGTAAGCTGCACCATGCGCCCACCCCGCGAAAGCGAGAAGTATTTTGCCCTCGTGAACGTAGACAGCATCAATGGCCGTACCGTGGAAGAAGTGCGCGACCGCGTGCCCTTCAACCACTTAACCCCGCTTTTTGCCGACCAGAAGCTCAAGCTCAGCACCAAGTCTACGCAGGTAAGCACCCGCGTGCTCGACTTATTTGCCCCCATTGGCAAGGGGCAGCGCGGCCTGATTGTAGCCCAGCCCAAAACGGGTAAGACGGTGCTTTTGCAGGAAATTGCCAATGCGATTTCGGAAAATCACCCCGAGGTATACCTCATTATTCTGCTAATTGACGAGCGCCCCGAGGAAGTAACCGACATGGCCCGCTCGGTAAAGGCCGAAGTGCTGTCGTCGACCTTCGACGAGATGGCCGACCGCCACGTAAAAATCGCGGAGCTGGCTCTCGACAAAGCCCGGCGCCTGGTGGAATGCGGCCACGATGTCGTCATTCTGCTCGACTCCATTACCCGCCTGGCGCGGGCCTACAACACGGTGCAGCCTAGCAGCTCGCGTATCCTCTCAGGGGGTATCGATGCCGGGGCGCTGCAAAAGCCCAAGCGCTTCTTTGGCGCAGCCCGTAATATCGAAGGACCTGGCTCCCTGACGATTATCGCTACGGCGCTTATCGAAACTGGCTCCAAGATGGACGAGGTTATCTTCGAAGAATTCAAAGGCACCGGCAACATGGAGCTTCAGCTCGACCGCAAGCTGGCCAATAAGCGCGTGTTCCCGGCCATCGACATTCCGGCATCCGGCACCCGCCGCGAAGACCTGCTGATGAGCCGCGACGAGCTGAGCCGCGTGTGGGTGCTGCGTAAGTTCATGACCGACATGAGCGCCACCGAGGCGATGGAATTCCTGAAAGACCGTATGAAAGGCACCAAAGACAACGAAGAATTCCTGCTGGCGATGAACGGCTAAGCTGCCGCCAGCTTTATAATGCCAGACGGGCCAAGCGCTATCTCCGCAAAGGAAGTAGGGTTTGGCCCGTTTTAATGCTATTCTCCTTTATTGAACAGCTGCTTCTATTATATATAAAGGGTAGAAAGCCGCATGCTTGCAGGCTCTTAATCCTCATCATAGTCTTTCTGGCGCAGCTTGCGACCTGCTGTAGAGACGCATCTTTGCGTCTCGGAGTTGAACGACTATAACTGCGCGGTTTAATCAACGCCAAGACGCAAAGATGCGTCTCTACAGTGCGCTATACCCTAGACTTGCAAACTGCGCTACTATTCGTGGTGAGGTGTTTGAGCAAACGCCCAGCCAGCTGCCCCGCCGCTTTTTAATGCGATTGGCTCAGTAGCAGCACCGTAATAAAGGCCGCGCTCAAACATAGCGAAGATACTTTATTCATGCGCATGGTCCACTCAAAGCTGGCCTGGGTGGGGTCGTGCCACGCTACCCAGCACCAGCGCGAAAACAGTGCCACTACCGGCCCAGTAGCCAGCAAAAACAACAGCAGGCTGCGCGGCTCACCCCGTAGCCAGTAGGTAAAGCCCAGCAGCAGAGCTCCCGCCAGCAGCCCCACTGCCGCCAATACAAACGTGCCCCGAATACCCAGCCGCAAACTCAGCGTGCGGTCGCCGCGCCGGGCATCTTCCTGGTGCTGATAGATTTGGGTGAGCGGATAAGAGCCGCAAAGAAACAGGGTGCTCACCAGGGCCAGCTGTAGGTTGGTCGGCTCAAAAAGCTGGGCCGAAGTAGCGCCCGCACCCACCTGGGCCATCAAAAAAGTGAAGGCGCCCTGAAATACAACCACTACGGCAGTACTTAGCAAAGGGTATTTCTTGAGGCGAATGCCTTCGTAGCTGTATGCTCGGGAAATTAGAATATAGACTATTACCATTGCTGCAAAGGGCCAGCCTACTAGCAGCGACGTCAGCAGCGCCAGGGTTTCGAATAGCCACACCAGGTGCAGCAATTCGGGCGTCACGGGTGGTGGTGCTTTCAGGCCACCAATACTGCCCTCGTCCTTATCGTAGTAGGAGTTGTAGCCATTGGAGGCCGGATACACCAGCAGGTGCAAAATCGTAAATACCGCGGCCGCCCGGCTCCAGCTAAACGGTTCGCGCAAGGCGCTGAGCCCGAACCAGAACACGGGCATCAAAAACAGCGAAAACGGCAGGCGCAGCAGCGCAAAAGCTCGGCGGTAGGCGGGCAGCATCGGGCGAAGGTAGCAGGCTAGGTAGTGGGATGAGCAGGCCAGCCCACCAGAAACGTAACGCGCGGCCCCCACCAGTGGCGCAGCTGCCCGGCCTGCCAGTGGTAGCGTCTGGCCGGGTCGGCCTCGTGGGCCAGGGCCAGCAGCTCCTCCGTAGGGTACATGCGCAGGATAGAAACCACGCCATCCCAGATAGTAGTGAGCGGAATAAGTGGCAGTAGGTAGGTGAACACCAGTCGGCTGAGCCGGAAAGGCCGAAAAAATGGCGTGAGCAGCAGCTGCGCCACCGGCAGTACCGTGAGCGCCAGCCCGATTTCGAGCCAGCTTTTGGCCGCCCCCTCAAATACGCCAATGCCCGTGCCGCCCGCCACGGCATCGCGTAGCAGAGCTCGCGCCTGGGGCGGCGCAAAGTGATGGAAAGCCGAAAAAATAACCCGCAAGCCCGATAGCCCAGCGGGTACGGCCAGCGCGTCGACGGGTGCCGAATGACCCTGAATAGCTCCGCTGGTGCGCCGCGACACATCGGCCCAGGCAGCTGGCTGCGGGTAGAGGTCGGTGAGTGTGATGGAAACGTTGGGCAGCTGCTGGTGGCGCAGGGCGGCCAGCACGGTTTCGGTGCCACCGCCCGCGCCCGCCCCCAGCTCCAGCAGCTGGGTTTGGCCAGTGCGACGCAGGCCCTCGGCCAGTAGCGGGGCCACCGGGCGGTAAGTGCCCAGCCCCGATATCATAAAGCGCAGGTAGTCCATCTGCCCCGCCCGAATAACGGCCGGAAACCACGGCAGGTCCTCAAACTCGAATAAACGTAGGCGTAGCTTCACAAAAAAGCACTTACGGCGGATAGCCTGCTGGCAGATAAGAATAAACGAAAAAATCGGGCTATCGGGTGGCATTCACGCCGCCCAATAGCCCGATTTCGCCAGTCGGCCAGCTTGTCTCTTAATTACCGCCTATTCCGAATACCTTCTTCAGCAGCGAGGTAGTGCGGGCCACCGGATTGGTGCGGATATCCGCTTCCTCCTGAGCAATAAGCGTAAACAACCCATCAATGGCCTTGCCGGTAGCATATTGGTTGAGGTCGGTTTGCACCGGCGTTACGAGCGGCAGCTTGTTGTAGGTAGTGGTAAGGGTGGAATAATACCGGGTAGCTTCCACTTTATCAAGGCTTTGCTGCATGATGGGCATAAAGGCCGTGGTGAGCTGCGAGGTAGTGGTGCGCTTGAGGTATTGAGTAGCCGCATCTTTCTGGCCAGTCAGGATATTCCACACATCAGTGAAAGTCAGCTGCTTAATGGCGTTAATAAATATCGGCTTGGCGCTCTTGGCCGCATCTTCCGCGCCCCGGTTCAGCGACAGCTCAAACTTATCGACCTGGCTACCCAGCCCGATGCTGCGCAGGGTAGTGGCTACCTTCTGCGCATCGGGCGGGAAGGGAATATGAATGAGCTTATTCAGGTTGAAGCCGTCAGTCTGCGAAGCCTGGTCCGAGCCCTTCGAAATACCCTGAATCAATGCTTCTTTCAGCCCGTTGGCCGCTTCCGTATTGGTGAGGCCACTCACGCCGGTTGTGGTGGTAGTAGTGGTGGTAGTCGTGGTTTTTTTGGTGCTCGGCAGCTTAAAGCCGCCCAGGCCAGGAATGGTAATAGTTTGGGCCACAGCTGCCTGTGCAAAGCTGCCAAGCACAAGCAGGGCGAGCAGAAAACGATTAGTCATAAGTAAAAAAGAAGTCGGAGAGCAACAAAGGAAGTGCCAGGCAACCCAGCTAGCACAGGTAGTAACCCCTGCGGCGGCCAGGTGCCAGCGCTTAGCCAAAACATGTACCAAACTCTGTAAAGTTTGGAATGCCACCGGCCAGAAATAAGCTGCAAGCAATTTTAAGAAAAAAATAAAGCCGTAGCCTGACTATATGGCCCGAATATACTAGCTTTGCGTCACAAAGTACTTCAATCGCTTGCATGAAGCCCGCCGCCCAAGACCCCCTGGCTCAGCTTACTGAGATTCGCGCCATTATGGAACGCAGCTCGCGCTTTCTGTCGCTGAGCGGCTTGAGTGGGGTAGGAGCGGGCGTGGTGGCGCTGGTGGGCACAGCCGTGGGCAATTATTACCTGACCATTCAGGCGCTGCAACACAACTACCGCGAACTGGCCCAGAGTACCGTAAGCGAGCGCTGGCAGATGCTTCCATTCCTGCTGGGGCTATCGTTGGCGATGATAGGCGCGGCGCTGCTGGTAGCCGCGTTTTTTACATTACGCCGCACCCGACGCGAGGGACTGCGCTCACTCTGGACGGCCCCCGCCCGACGCCTGCTGGCCGCCCTGCTCATTCCGCTGGCCGCAGGCGGGCTTTTCTGCCTCAAACTCTACCTTACGGGCGCCCCTGAGCTGGTAATCCCCGGCATGCTGGTATTCTACGGACTGGCTTTGCTCAACGGCAGCAAATACACCCTCGATGAAATTAAATACCTGGGCCTTTGGCAAGTAGGCCTGGGCCTGGTGGCCGTGCTGCTGCCCGAGCATGGCCTGCTGCTGTTCGGGCTGGGCTTTGGCCTGGGGCACATCTTCTATGGCCTGCTGCTGTATACTCGTTATGAGCGCCCAAGCCGGGCGAACTTTACCGACTAGTGAAGTACGCCATCCACACTCTCAACAAAGCTTTTGACCACCGGGTACGCCTCGGCGTAATGGCGGTGCTGTTGGCCAACGAACTGGTGAGCTTCAATGACTTAAAAGAAAGCCTCGACCTCACCGATGGCAACCTGGCCTCGCACGTTTCGGCCCTCGAAAAAGCAGGCTATGTGCTGGTTAGCAAGCAGTTTATTGGGAAAAAACCGAATACCACCTACACCGCCACGGCAGCGGGTAAGCAAGCCTTTCAGGAGCATTTGGCCGCGCTGGAGAAGCTGCTGCGCGGATAGCGCCGCACTGATAAGCAGTAATGTTAAGAAGCTTACGTATTCAGCCCCAACAAATCAGTCCGCTACAAGCGGTTTTTTTACCCATTTATACTTTGCCTAACAAAGTTCTTTCAACATGAACCCATCCATTCCCTGGGGCGCGAAAGCCCCCGCCGCCGCGCCGGCTTTCCGGCTCTCCGTGCTGCTAAGCAGCCTGCTGGCTTCGGCCACCGTGCTGAGCGATTATTTGTTCTGGCACGAGTCGACCGGGATGAATGTGCTGGCTTACATGGTGTTTCTGGTGGGAGCACACCTGGTAGTGCTGCCGCGCCACGCGCCGGTACGGCGCACGCTGAGGTTTTGGGTAGCGGCGCTGGGCTGCGTAGGGAGCGGGGCGCTGGTAGCCTGGTACGGCTCGGGGGCAGCCCTGCTGGCGGCGCTGGCTTCGGGCTTGCTGCTGGTGGGGCTGGTAAACCAGCCATCGCTGCAGCTGGTGGCCTCGGCGGTGCTCACGGCGGCCCTGGGCGTGCTGCCGGCCGTGGCGGCGGTGCTGGGCAGCGTGCGAGCGCCCGGCCAGGTAGGGCCACAGCTGCGGCGCGCGTGGTTTTATGGGCGCCTGCTGCTGGTACCACTGCTGGCGCTGGGAATATTTCAGGTCTTATTTGCGGTGGCAAATCCGCAGTATGGCGCGCTTTCGGCCCGCTTGTGGGCAGTAGCAGCCCACTGGCTGGCGCGGCTATTGGATACTATCTCGGTGCCGCACCTGCTTTTTCTGGTGCTGTGTGGGGTGGGGGCGGCGGGCGCGCTGGTAACGGTGCCCGTGCATACTCTGAGCGACCGGGAGGCCCGTTTTGGGGAGTTTGTGCGGCGTCAGCGCGACCGGGTGGCCTCGCTGGGCGTGCGGCGGCCCGATTTTGGGCTCACTACCCGGCGGCTGCCCGACCTGCGCAAGGAGTGGCTGGCGGCCGTGGTGAGCTTTGGCCTGCTCAATGGCCTGCTACTGGTAGTGAACGTGGTAGATATCCGCTGGCTGTGGTTTGGCTTCGTGCCCGCGACGGGCTTCGACCTCACACAGTTTGTGCACGAGGGCACTTACGTGCTGATTTTTAGTATTCTGCTGGCGGCGGGCATTATGCTGTGGTTTTTCCGGCGCAACCTGAATTTCTACCAGCCGGGCCTGCCGCTGCTGCGCTGGGGCGCTACGCTGTGGGTGGTGCAAAACGTGGTACTGGCCGGGTCGGTAGCGCTGCGCAATTACTACTATATCAGCTATACCGGGCTGGCTTACAAGCGTATCGGGGTGTATGCCTTTCTGCTGCTCACGGTATTCGGACTGGGCACGCTGCTGCTCAAAATCTGGCAGCGCCGCTCGGCCTTCAGCCTCGTGCGCCTCAATTCGTGGGCGGCTTATGCGGTAATGCTGCTACTGGCGGCCGGCAACTGGGAAAGCTGGATTGCCGACTACAACCTGCAAGCCCGCTTTTCGCGCCTGGATATAGGGTTTTTGCTGAATATGCCGCCCCGCGTGCTGCCGGTGCTGGCCGCCCGCGCACAGCTGATTAGCCAGGCCAAAGAGCTGGTTGTGGAAGACGAGTACGGCGTTTTCCGGCCCGTGAGCCCGGCCGCCGCGCAGCGGCTGCTCCGTGCCCGCCTGGCCGGGTTCCGGGCCGGGTACCCGGCCCGGAACTGGCAGAGCCGGACCATCGCGGCCGGGCAGGCCTACAAGGAGCTGACCGCTCACCTTGGGCCACCTGCCGGAGCAGCCGACCTGGCCCGGAAGTAAGTTTTTTTCGCTATTGCCATGAAAGTCAAGCTTATTCTGCCCGCGCTCACCGAGGCCACCAACCCGTACTGGCGGCCCATCAAGTACTCGCTGTTTCCGCCGCTGGGGCTGGCCACGCTGGCTGCTTACCTGCCGCCCGACTGGGCCGTGGATATGCAGGACGAGCACGTCGAGCCGCTGCGCCTCGACGATGCGCCCGACCTGGTCGTCATCCAGGTGTACATCACCAACGCGTACCGGGCCTACGCGCTGGCCGACCACTACCGCGCCCGGGGTGCCTACGTGTGCCTGGGCGGCTTGCACGTAACGAGCCTGCCCGACGAGGCCGCGCCCCACGCCGATAGTATTTTTCTGGGGCCGGGCGAGGAGACGTTCCCGGCGTTTCTGGCCGACTGGCGGGCCGGCCGTGCCCGGCCGCGCTACGTATCGGGAGCGGGGCGCACGCTGGTGGGCGTGCCGCCCATTCGGCGCGACCTCATCAAGCGCGAGCGCTACCTCGTGCCCAACTCGCTTGTGGTGACGCGCGGCTGCCCGCACCACTGCGATTTTTGCTATAAGGATGCCTTTTTTGCCGGTGGCAAGTCGTTTTATACCCAGACCGTGGACGACGCGCTGGCCGAGATAAACCGCCTGCCCGGCCGCCACCTCTACTTTCTCGACGACCACCTGCTGGGTAACGTGCGCTTCGCGGCCGGCCTCTTCGAGGGAATGCGCGGCCTGGGCCGGCTGTTTCAGGGCGCAGCCACCGTCGATAGCATTCTGCGCGACAATGGCTTGCTGGAAAAGGCGGCGCAGGCAGGTTTGCGCAGCTTGTTCGTGGGCTTTGAGACGCTGAGCCCGGCGAATCTGAAAGCGAGCAACAAGCCCCAAAACCTGGGGCGCGACTACGCGGCGGCTATCCGCCGGCTGCACGACCTGGGCATTATGGTGAACGGCAGCTTCGTGTTTGGGCTCGACGACCGGCCCAGCGTGTTCGACCGCACCGTGGAATGGGCAGTGAAGCAGGGGATTACCACCGCTACTTTCCACATTGCCACGCCCTATCCCGGCACGGCGCTTTTTCAGCAGATGGAAGCCCAGGGCCGCCTGCTGCACCGTCGCTGGAATGAGTATGACACCCGCACGGTGGTGTGCCGGCCGGGGCCACACCTCACTGCGCGCCAGCTCAAAAACGGCTACGACCAGGCTTACCGCGACTTCTATTCCTGGACGAATATCACTCGGGCCAGTCTCGTGCACGACACCCTGCGCCACCAGCTCAAGCACTTCGCCTACGCCGGCGGCTGGAAAAAATTTGAGCCACTCTGGAATTTCGTCATCAAAACCCGCCACCTCGACGCCATGCGCCCGCTGCTCGAAGGCATCTTGAGCAAGGTGCGCGGCACTGATGAAAAAGCCAGGCCAGCGGTGGGGCCGATGCCGCCCACCGCCAGCGCCCCGCCGGAGATGCTGCTGAAGCTGCCGGTGCTGCCATGATTACCTGCTAACGTTCAGGTTTAGCCTGCGAAGCATCTTGCCAGGGTAGTTTAGTATTAGTTTGCTGAGATAGCTAACCGTTTTTCTGAAGTTAACAAGCCAAACCCGATGCCCAATCCCTTCCTTAAGCCTTTTTCGCTGTCTCAGTGGCTGTTGCATAGTATGTGCTGGACGGTAGGAGCCCTGATTGTCTGGCCACTCATCTTCATGCTGCTTAGTCTTCTATGCAAGTCATTGAATCTAAATATTGGTACTGAAGCATCACTATTCTTTATTAGTTTTTGGCCCTCTCATCTGCTGGTATGGTGGCAGGCAATAGATGGGGGTTCGCTTAGAATCAAGTTATCAAATGCGGACCCTAGAATGGTTAAAATGGCGGCAAATAGTTGGCTGGTTTTGTTGACTTTGTTTCAAATGCTAGCACTATTAATTGGCATAGTGGGCACAACGCTGTCGCTCTTGTTTGCACAGTATGGTTTTATTAATTAAAAAAAATATATAATATAATAAATAAAATGACTTTCCACGACATTAAAACCTATTTCCACGCCAACCGCAGTCGCTTTGCCGACCTGGCCTGGGACGACCCGCACCAGCTCGGCCCGGCCGAGCTGCGGGCCGTGCGCGCTTCCCTCCAGACGTTTCAGCGCGGCGAGGGCACCGGTGGCGCCCACCTTACCGCTCTGGCCGGGCAGGTCGGCGATGCCGACTACGCGGCGGCCATGCAGCTTTACATTCAGGAAGAAGAAGGCCACGCGGCCCTGCTGGGCCGGTTTATGGACCGGCAAGGCATCCCGCGCCTGGAAAGGAACTGGCTGCACGCAGTTTTTCGGAGCCTGGGCCGGTCGCTGGGGCTGGTACATATGGTGCGCGTAATATTGACGGCCGAGGTAGTAGTCACCGTTTATTACCGCGCCCTGTTTAATGCCACGTACTCGGGGCTTTTGCAGCAGATTTGCCGCCGCATGCTGCTCGATAAGGAGCTGCACCTCGTCTTTCATTGCCTGGCCGTCCGGCAGCTGTCGCCCTGGCGCAACCGGCTGAGCGCCTGGCTCTGGCGGCAAGCCTACCGCGCGCTGCTGGCAGGCACGGCGCTGGTCGTGTACGCCACCAGCCGGCGCACGCTGCGGGCCGGCGGCTACGGCCTGCTGAGCTTCTGCGCGGCGATTGCCGACGAGTATGCCCGCGTCGAGCAGATGCAGCGGCCCACCGGCCTGCTGGCCATGCGCGGCGGGGCCGCGCCGGCGGCCGGCCCGCCGACTGAGCTGGTCGGCGCCTGGCAGTGGCCGGCGCCGCTGGTACGCTCGACCCGGTAGGCAGCAGGCAGCATCGCAAAAGATAAGCATGCCTAATACCCTGCTACCACAAGGGCCGCCGGGCAACCAGAGTAGTTTTCAAATTCGGGTACCGGGCGGGCTGCTGGCCACACTGTACCCGGACCGGAAATTTGCGCTAAATTTAATTAAACTGCTAATTTTTTATCCTATGCGAAACTGGTAAAAGGACAAAAACCAACGGGACGTTTGAAACCTGCTTGTGGGCACCAGGTAACTTTTGCCTGGTTTATTCGTCAAACAATTGCAACTTCAGTTCAACTAGGGATAGTTGAGTTTCGGCTACCCCGTTGGCTCAAAAATTTGCTACTGCGCGCTTCGCCAGTATCTTGCCTGCGCTTCAACGCCCTGCCCCATGCCCCGCTCTTCCGCCACCCTGCCCCTTGCCAAGCGCCTTTCCCGGGTGGGGCGGGCTATTGGCGCGTTGCAGCTGTTTAAAGAAACGCTGACCATTGTGCTGCTGGGTCTGCCGCTGCTCTGGCAGCAGCCGCTGCTGGCTCCGGCGGCCCTGCCGGGGCTGGTGCTCTACCTGGCGCGCTGGGTGATGGTGCTGGGCCGGATGCGGCGGCGGGCGGCCGCCCTCATCTGGGGGTTCACGTTTGTGGATGAGCTGTGGGGCCTGAGCCTGTACCTGCACGCCTACGATGCGCCCACCGCCCGGCAGCTGCGTTATCTGGATTGGAGCTACGGCCTGGGGCTGGCCTGCACGCTGGCCGGGCTGCTCGAAATCGGCTACCGCTACTATCGGGAGCGAATTGGCCGGCGGGCACTGATGCGCACGGCTTAGCGTTGCGGCTGGCTGGTATCTTTGCCTTTCCCTGCCCCTGATTTGCCGTTCATGGCCGACGAAACTATTCCGCCTGCTGCCCCCGATTCTCTACCCGCCCGCCCTTCGGGCGCTTCTCGTAAGCGCCCCGGTCGGGGCACGCGCCGCCTGGTGCGCATTGCCTGGACCATCTTTTTTATCAGCGCAGGCTTTTTTCTGGTGTATCCGCTGCTGGTGCGCAGCAATTTTCTGTTCTTGTTTGGCAAGTCGCCGAGCCTCGAAGAATTAGAAAACCCCAAGGTGGAGCAGGCATCCGAGGTGTTCACTTCCGATGGCGTGCTCATCGGCCGCTACTTCCGCGAAAACCGCTCGCCGGTGCCGCTCAATCAGATTTCGCCCTGGCTGGTGAAGGCCCTCATTGCCACCGAGGACGCCCGCTACTACCAGCATTCGGGCATCGATGCGCCCTCGCTGGTATCGACTTTTTACTATGGTTTGCGGGGCGATAAGCGCGGCGGCTCTACTATCAGCCAGCAGCTGGCCAAGAACTTATACAAAACCCGGCGCGGCGAAAGCCAGGGTGGCCTCAGCCACATTCCGGGCGTGGGCACGGTAGTGGCCAAAACCAAGGAGTGGCTTACGGCCGTGGAGCTGGAGCGCCGCTACACCAAGGAAGAGATTCTGCGGATGTACCTCAACACCGTGGAGTACGGCTCCAACGCCTTCGGTATTAAGGTAGCGGCCAAGACGTTTTTCAGCACCACGCCCGATAGTCTGACGCCCGTGCAGGCAGCCACGCTTATCGGGGTGCTGAATAACCCCACCGCCTTCAATCCGCGCTTTCACCCGGCCGCTTCGCGCCACCGGCGCAATGTGGTGCTGCAGCGTATGGGCCAGGCCGGCGACCTGAAGCCCGCCGAAGTGAAGGCCCTGCAGGCCGAGCCTATTGTGCTTGACTATCAGATTGAAAAGCACGTCGATGGCCCCGATACGTATTTTCGCGGGGCCATCAGCCAGGCCGTGAATCACTGGTGCGAGGCCCACGGCTACGACATGTACCGCGATGGCCTGCGCATTTATACCACCATCGACTCGCGCATGCAGGACCACGCCGAGCAGGCCGTGCACCAGCGGATGAAAATGCTGCAGCAGCAGTTTGATAACTTCTGGCGCAACAAGGGCCAGAACCCGTGGGTAGATGAGGAAGGCCACGAAATCCCCGACTTCATCGAAACCCAGATGCGGCGCACCCAGAGCTACAAGGCCCTGGCCGCCCGCTACCACGGCCAGCCCGCCCGCCTCGATTCGGCCCTGCACGCCAAGCGGCCGATGAAGGTATTTACCTGGAAAAAAACCGACGGCGATACCACGCTGGTACTGTCGCCGCTCGATTCGCTGGCCTATTACAAGCATTTTCTGCAAGCCGGCATGATGACGATGGACCCCTTCACGGGCTCCATCAAGGCCTGGGTAGGCGGACTGGATTATCGCTTCTTCCAGTACGACCACGTGAAGCAAGGCAAGCGCCAGGCCGGCTCCACGTTCAAGCCTTTCGTGTACCTCACGGCGCTGGATAACGGCTACTCGCCCTGCGACCGCATCCGCGACCAGCGCGTGACGATAAAGTACATCGAAAACGGCAAGCCCATGGAGTGGCAGCCCGATAACGTGACGCGCGAATATACCGGAATCAATATGACGCTGCGCTCAGCCATGGCCCGCTCGGTAAATTCCGTCACGGCCCAGCTCACCGAAAAGGTAGGCTGGGGCAGGGTGGCCGACTACGCGCATAAAGTGGGCATTACCAGTCCGCTGCTGCCGGTGCCCAGCATCGGTCTGGGCTCGGCCGGCGACGTGAGTGTGTATGAGATGGTGGACGCCTACGCTACCTTTCTCAACAACGGCTTCCGCTCCGAGCCGCGCATTATTACCCGCATCGAGGACCGCAACGGCAACGTCATCCAGCAGTTCGACCCCGTGCAGAAGCGCGCCATCTCGCCCGAAACGGCCTGGCTGATGACCTACATGCTGCGCGGCGGCATGGAGGAGCCGGGCGGTACCTCGCAGAGCCTCTGGGACTTCCAGGACCTCTGGCGCAAAGACAACCAGATTGGCGGCAAAACCGGCACCACCTCCAACTACTCCGACGGCTGGTACATGGGCCTCACCAAGGACCTCGTGAGCGGCGTGTGGGTGGGCGGAGAAGACCGCAGCATCCACTTCTTCCGCTCGCAGCAGGGCGAGGGCGGCCGCATGGCGCTGCCCATCTTCGGCCGCTACATGGAAACGATTTACAAGGATAAAAGCCTGAACTACGACTACGGCCCCTTCCCTAAGCCGCCCTCCAAAATCAACCGCAAGTACGTGTGCTACACCGAATACGAGCCGCGCCACCGCGAGGCGGCCAAGGATACCGTAGCGGCCGATAATCTATTGGAGCAGCTGAACGGGGGCGGGAAGGATAGCGTGCGTTAGGAAATTACTGAATTTCTACTGTCCATAATTCTGCTGGTAGTTCCAACTCCTTGGCCAGAGCGCGTAAAGTATTGCGGTAACCATTATTATGCTTCGACCGGGCAAGCTCGCTTCTAAATAATTTCAGGGCGCTGTCTTGGTAACCAGCGCAAAACATTGCGTGAATCTGGGCAGGAGGACAATCAGATTGATAACCTGCGACCAATACGGAATAAATATCTACCTTACTATTTATTGCTGCTAAGTACGGGTGAACATATTGATTAAAATCATCGACTAGTTGAGCGAAGAGTTCTGTTGTATTTAAGCCAGGCGTTAGCCTAAACCAATTATCGCTTTGCTTGTCAGCGAGTCGGCCAATGCGCTTACGTACTACACAAGCTGGCTCTTGAAACTTTGGTCCCGTGTCTCGGCTACATAACCAATATTCAACTTCCGGTAGGTAAAGGCCTACGTTAACCGTAAAAGATAATTCAGCAACCGAATTGTACTGAGACTTTTGAAACTGTACAATTTTACCCCATCCTTCGGAATTGTAATAGCGAAAATTATTCCCCGATTTTTTATAGCCCATTGCTTTAAATCCAGGCCATAGCACAGTTCTTATTAAATCGTTGAAAGTTGCGTGGAGGTCAGCCATACTTTATCAAGTTACACGCTCAATTTAAAAGCGCCCGGCCTGCACACAGGTATAGCTCGGGCGTAAAACTGCATCAAAGCGCCACCCGCGCTACCATAGTGGTCGACAAGTTATTAAAGCAGTTGCAGCACTGGGGAAAAACAATGTGTGCTAAGGCTAGCCAAATTCAGTGGTCTAATTGACGTTGCATATCCTGGCCGAAGGTCCATAGCTCAGCAATAGGCACTACGCCTCGCTTGTCCTTAGCTACGTTCTTTCCTTCTTTGGTAAATAGAAAAGGATAGCAGGTAAATCCTTGGTTACCAGTTATATTAGGTGTTTCCTGCTCCCAGCCTTTCCAGCGCAGATTTTTATAATAGCTGGCTAAGTCGCCGGAAAAGCAGAAAATCAAAAAGTCGGAGTAGGTTTTATTGGTAGCTTCCCACCGCAGACTATCCGGCGCGAAGTAAAATATTTTTCCGATAGATTCCGGGCCGAAAGCACCGCCATTGATAGCGTAGAAGCCGCCCAACACATCGTCAGCAACCAGCAAAAATCCTTGCTGTTTGTTTTTGTTCCAGCCCATCAGGTCGCGGTCCATAGCTGGGCAACCGGAACCCAGAATGCGGAGCCAACCATTATCCACCAGAATACCGCCCGTCTCATAAACGATAGCGCCCATCGGTGACCTGGTAGTAACCTGGGCAGCGAGCAAAGCGCTATCCGCACGGGCTGGTGTTTTTGGTAAAATCTGAACCTTGTTCTTAGCGTGCTTAATCCAGTCAATTACCAACTCCCAGCCAGGCTCTTGTTTATTAATAAGTTCGGACAACGTACGTTTAGGCATTTGCTGAGCATAGGCTGGCAAAGCGTAGCTAACGCACAGAAATCCAGCAAGCGCAATTTGGAGCAGCCGCGAAATAATGGTTGACATGCCAACAAAGCTATTCAATGAGAATATAATTAAAAGCGCCCGGCCCGCACATACGTGCAGACCGGGCGCTCTTCGTAAAAAACGCAGCTGAAAGCTACTGGCGCTCGACCGCCGTGGCGGTACTGGCCGTAACCGGCGCGGCGGCCGATTTGGCCGAGGTGTAGGCGGGGCAGGTCTGGCGGTTGCAGGCGCCGAGGCCGAGGGTGGCGGCCCCAACGGCGAGGATAAGGAGCTTTTTCATAAAAAGGTAGTAGTTGACGAAGACGCAGTTAGGCTTCAAAGATACGAGTGGCGGGCGGTTGCCAGGTAGGCCCAGGCAAGTTTTCTAAAAATAGTACTTTTCAGCCTGGGCAACTTCCTAAACGCTTGATTTATGATGCGGTATAGCCCAGAATTTTCAGCATACTGGCCGCTTCCTGTTTGGGCGCGAAGACGGTATCGGTGAGCGTGCCATCGGCGGCGCGGTCCAGGATGACGTGCTTGGGCGCCGGAATCAGGCAGTGCTTGATGCCGCCGTAGCCGCTCAAGCTTTCCTGGTAGGCGCCGGTGTGGAAGAAGCCCACGTAGATGGGCTCGGCGGTAGCCGGCTGATTGCGAGCGGGTTGCAGCTGCGGCAGGAAGGTCTGGTAGATGTGCTTTTCGGAGTTGTAGTAGTCCTGCGAGTCGCAGGTGAGGCCGCCGAGCTGAATTTTGCGGTAAGGGCGGTTCCAGCCGTTGAGCGCCAGCATGATAAAGCGCTGGTTCAGGGCCCAGGTATCGGGGAGGTTGGTGATGAATGAGCCGTCAATCATGTACCACAGCTCCTTGTCATTCTGGAGCTTTTCATCCAGAATCGAGTAAATCGTAGCCCCGCTTTCACCCACCGTGAAGATGCCGAACTCGGTGAAGATGTTCGGCTCCGGCACACCTTCTTCGGCGCAGATGCGCTGAATGGTGCGCAGAATTTCGGCAATCATGTACGGGTAGTCGTACTCCAGCTGAATGGAAGTCTGGATGGGCAGCCCGCCGCCGATGTCGATGGTCTGGAGCGTAGGGCAGATTTTGCGCAACTCACAGTATTTGTGAATAAAGCGGCTCAGCTCCGACCAGTAGTACGACGTGTCCTTGATGCCCGTGCTGATGAAGTAGTGCAGCATCGTTAGCTCAAAGCGCGGGTCGCTCTTGATTTTCTGCTTGTAGAGCGGCACCGCGTCGGCGTAGCGGATGCCCAGGCGCGAGGTGTAGAACTGAAAGCGTGGCTCCTCATCCGACGCCAGGCGCAAACCCAGGTTGGTTTTGGTGTTGACGTGCGCGTGGTAGTAGTCGATTTCGTTGGGCGAGTCGAGAATGGGCAGGCAGTTCACAAACCCATCGTTGATGAGGTCGGAGATAGCCGCCTTGTATTCTTCGGTCTTGAACCCGTTGCAGATGATGTACTTATCCTTGCCAAACTTGCCGTGCTCAAACAGCGAGCGGATAATGCTGATGTCGAACCACGACGAGGTTTCGAGGTGTACGTCGTTCTTCAGCGCCTCGTCGAGCACGAAGCGGAAGTGCGACGACTTGGTGCAGTAGGCGTACGAATACGAGCCCGTGTAGCCAGTCTGGGCAATGCCATCGGCAAACCACTGCTTGGCCCGCTGAATCTGGGAGCTGATTTTGGGCAGGTAGGTGAGGCGTAGCGGCGTGCCGTGTTTTGCTACTAAAGCCATAAGGTCGATATCATGGAAGCGCAGCTCATTGGCTTGCACCGTAAAATCGGCCGTAGGAAAATCGAAAGTCTGGGAAATCAGGTCGTGATAGGTATCCATCGAGGCGGAAAAACGGCAAATAATCCCGACCTTTGCGGCGGGCAGGTCAAAAGTACCGCCGGGGGCCGGAAACGACCGGCCCGCACGCATCGGACTCCGGTGAAAGGAAGCGACATGGCTACGGCGATTCTTCGTCGCAAGGCAGCGCGCGCCAGCGGCCCCTCGGGGCGGCGGGCGTCACGATGCAGCCCGTTTTATTCGCTTTCCATTTCCCACCCGATGAAACGCATCAAGCTTATTGAAGTCCGCTCCGAGCTGGGCGCCGGCACGCGGGGCGCCAGCCTGGGCCCCGATGCCCTGCGCGTAGCCTGCCTCAACAAAGGCTCCGACTATTTCCGGCGCTACAACTCGGTCGTCACGCCGGACCTCAACCACGTGCTGTTTGAGAAAAACCACTTTGCCTATGCCAAGCACATAGATTCCATCTACACAGTGCAGAAAGGCATTGCCAGCGCCGTGGAGCAGACGCTGCGCTTCGGCGAGTTTCCGCTGGTGCTGGCCGGCGACCACAGCAGCGCCAACGCCACTATTGCCGGCATCAAGGCGGCGTACCCGCATAAAACGCTGGGGGTTATCTGGATAGATGCGCACGCCGATATTCACTCGCCCTACACTACGCCCAGCGGCAACGTGCACGGCATGCCCCTGGCGGCGGCCCTCAACGAGGATAACCGGCCCTGCCAGCGCAACCAGCCCGACGCCGAAACCGAGTTTTTCTGGCAGCGGCTACAAAATCTGGCCGAGCCCGGCCCCAAGCTGCGCCCCGAGCACCTGGTGTACGTAGCCGTGCGCGATACTGAGGAAGAAGAAAACGCCGTTATCGAGCGTCTGAATATCAAGTGGATAAAGCTGCCCGAAATTCAAGCCAAAGGCTCGCGCCGACTGGTGCGCGAGATTTATGAGCACCTGCGCTTCTGCGACCTGGTGTACATTTCCTTTGATGTCGATAGCCTCGATTCGGAGTTCAGCAAGGGCACCGGTACGCCGGTTGAGAAGGGCCTTTACCTGTCGGAAGCCGAAAACCTGTGCCAGGACCTGCTCGAAAACGAGCGGGTTATCTGCTTTGAGATGGTCGAAATCAACCCCACGCTCGATAATGAGAACACGATGGCTAAAAATGCCTTTAATATTCTCGAAAAAGCCACGGCGGCCATTGAGCGGCGGCTGCGCCTGGAAGAGGTGGTGAGCCGGTAAGCAGCGCATAGCATGCGCGAGTCTGCGCTGCTGCCCTGCGTACCTTTGCCCTCGTGCAACAGCTTGAACAAACCCTAAAAACCGCCCTGCAAGCGGCCGCGCAGGCCGTTTTCAATCAGGAGATTCCCGCCGCCAGCCTCGTGCTCCAGCCCACCCGCAAGGAGTTTGCCGGCAGCTTTACCCTCGTCACGTTTCCGCTCACCAAGGCCTTTGGCAAAGGCCCGGAGCAAATTGGCCAGGCCCTGGGCGAGTGGCTGAAAACCCACGCGCCCGCCGTGCGCGGCTACAACGTAGTAAAGGGTTTTCTGAATATTGAAATCGCCGATGCCGAGTGGCTCAAGCTATTTGGTGAGCTCTACCGCCGGCCGGCCGGTACGCCCGTGCCCACGGGCGGCCCGCAGCGGGTGGTGGTCGAGTACTCGTCGCCCAACACCAACAAGCCCCTGCACCTGGGCCACTTGCGCAACAACTTTCTGGGCTACAGCGTGGCCGAGATTCTGAAAGCCACCGGCGCCACTGTGGCAAAGGTGAACTTGGTGAATGACCGGGGCATCCACATCTGCAAGTCGATGATTGCCTACCAGCGCTTCGGCCACGACGAAACGCCCGAGAGCGCGGGCATCAAAGGCGACCACCTGGCTGGCAAGTACTACGTGCTGTTTGAGAAGCACTACCGCGAAGAAATAAAGCAGCTCGAAGCCGAAGGCGTAGCCAACGAAATCGCTAAAAAACAGGCCCCGCTGATGCTCGAAGCGCAGCAGATGCTGCAAGCCTGGGAAGCCGGCGACGAGGACGTGATGGCCCTCTGGCACCGCATGAATGGCTGGGTATACGACGGCTTCAACGCCACCTACGCCAACATCGGCGTTGATTTCGATAAGTTTTATTACGAGTCGGGTACCTACCTGCTGGGCAAGGAGCGCGTGGAGGAAGGCTTGCAAAAGGGCGTGTTCTTCAAGAAAGAAAACGGCTCGGTGTGGGTTGACCTGCAGGCCGAAGGCCTTGACGAAAAGCTGCTGCTGCGCGCCGACGGTACCAGCGTCTACATCACCCAGGACCTGGGCACAGCCGAGCTGAAATACCAGGATTTCGGCTACGACAGCAGCATCTACGTCATCGCCGACGAGCAGAACTACCACATGCAGGTGCTGCAAGCCACGCTCAAAAAGCTGGGCAAGCCCTACGCCGACGCCATCCATCACCTCAGCTACGGCATGGTCGATTTGCCCTCGGGCAAGATGAAAAGCCGCGAAGGTACCGTAGTCGATGCCGATGAGCTGGTGAAAGAAGTAGAGGAAGCCGCCAAAGCCGCTACCCTTGAAAAAGGCAAAACCAAAGGCCTGGGCGACGAGGAATTAATGCAGCTCTACCACACGCTGGGCCTGGGCGCACTGAAATACTACCTGCTGAAAGTGGACCCCAAAAAGCGCATGCTTTTCAACCCCGAAGAATCGGTGCGGCTGGAAGGCGACACGGGTCCTTTTATTCAATATAGCTACGCGCGTATATCGTCTATCCGCCGCAAGGCGCTGGAGCAGGGTGTGGAAGAAACCAGCGATTTCAGCCAGCTGGGCGAGCTGCAACCCACTGAGCAGGAGCTTATTCAGCAGCTGGCCGGCTACGCGGGCGTGGTGGCCGAAGCGGCCCGCACGCTCTCGCCGGCCGTGGTGGCGCAGTATGCCTACGACGTAGCCAAGAGCTACAACCGCTTTTATACCGAAGTGCCGATTTTTGCCGAAACTGACCCGCTGAAAAAAGCCTTCCGCGTGGCGCTCTCGGCCAAAACGGCCGAAACCATCAAAACCACCCTCGGCCTGCTCGGCATCGACGTGCCCGAGCGCATGTAAATATTTGTTGCTCAAAACAATACTATCATAATATGGCTTTTTTCCGGGTAGGTCAACAGGGACAGCTCACGCGTGTTGCTGCTAGTGGTTTCGCAGAGTTAGGTTTAAAAGAGCGCCAAGACCTCCAAGTTCTGTTGCGTAATAATTCTGAAGCTATTAGTCCCGACCTATTTGTGTTTGCTGAAGAATTCAGCAATTGGCAAGAAAGTAAACGAAGGGTGGATTTGTTGGCACTAGATAGAAAGGCAAATCTGGTAGTTATTGAATTAAAGCGAGTAGAGGAGGGAGGCCATATGGAGCTACAAGCACTGCGCTATGCGGCCATGCTTTCCACTGTGGATTTTCCTCAGGTGGTAGAAGCATACAAGAATATGATTAAAAATTCGTCTAGTGCGCAACAACAGGATATTAATGAGGCACAGGCTGAGCAAAAAATACTGGATTTTCTGGGTGTAGCCAGTAGTGATGAAGTTCTTATATCAGATAAGCCGCGTATTATATTGATGGCACCAAGTTTTTCTAAAGAAATGACAACTACTGTTTTGTGGTTAAACGAACGGGGCCTGGATATACGTTGTCTTTCAGTAGAACCATATAAGGTAGAAGGTAATGTTCTGCTTGAAATTCAACAGATACTTCCCTTACCATCCGCGACTGAATACGTGGTTAAGAAACGTGAGAAAGAAGAGAAGGCAGAAAAACAATTAGAAACTCAAAAACGAAGAGCACGCACATTGCCAACGCTCTTAGCCGCTAATTATCTGCATTCTGGGAGTATACTTGAATTAATAAGGTTGCCGAAAAACGTATTGAAACAAGTTCCGCATGATGCCCGCCTTGCAAAACTGCTGGATGAAAATCAAGTTGAATGGCTTTTCAATAATCAGGTTTACTCTCTCTCGGGACTTTGTAATGTGATATGTGCTAAATTCGCCCCCAATTTGTTTGCCGCTGATTATGCTTTTGCAGGGCCAGATAATTGGGCACGTCAAGGAGATGTGACATGGCTATCAGATGTCGCTAAAAAACTAGAATCAGAAAATTAGTGTACTAATAAAAATGCGTAGCATAGCAGTGTACTGCGGCTCCAGCAGCGGCAACCAGGAAGTATATACCCAGCAGGCCCAGGAGCTGGGCCGCGAGCTGGCCCGGCGCGGTATTACCCTGGTGTACGGCGGCGGCTGCGTGGGCCTGATGGGCGTTATCGCCGATGCCGTGCTGGCCGAAGGCGGTAAGGTTATCGGGGTTATTCCCGGCTTTCTGGCCGATAAGGAGCTGGCGCACAAGGGCTGCACCGAACTGCACGTAGTCGAAACCATGCACCAGCGCAAGCTGCTGATGGCCGACCTGGCCGAAGGCTTTATTGCCATGCCCGGCGGCTTCGGCACGCTCGAAGAGTTGTTTGAGGTGCTGACCTGGGGCCAGCTGGGCCTGCACGCCAAGCCCATTGCGTTGCTCAATGTAGCGGGCTTCTACGACCAGCTGCTTGGCCTCTGCGACCACATGGTGAGCGAAGGCTTTGTACGCACGGAAAATCGCAAGCAGGTATTACAAAATGCCAACGCGACGGCCCTGCTCGATGCCATGACCCAGTACCAGCCCCTGCGAGTGGAAAAATGGCTGACGTCGGAAAAGAGCTGAGCCGCAGATTAATCGTTGCCATAACCGGCGATTTTGGCTCTGCTACCGCGCCAGCCGCAGCCCAGTAAACTGCCAGCGTTTGTCGGCATGAAAGAAATTGCGGTAGCTCACCCGGATATGACTCTCGGGCGTGGCGCACGAACCGCCGCGCAGCACCAGCTGGTTTAGCATAAACTTGCCGTTGTACTCGCCCAGCGCCCCGGCGGCGCGCTGATAGCCGGGGTAGGGGTGGTAGGCCGAATACGTCCACTCCCAGCAGTCGCCGAGCAGCTGGTGGCACTGCGTGGGGTCGGCGTCGGCGGCGAGCGGCTGCGGGTCGAAGTAGCCGCTTTCGAGCCAGTTGCCGCCCTGGGGCGTGGCCTTAAAGTGGCGGGCCGCGGTTTCCCATTCGGCCTCGGTAGGCAGGCGGGCGCCGGCCCACTGGGCATACGCATCGGCTTCGTAGAAGCTAATGTGCGAAACGGGCGCCGCCAGCTTAAGCGGCTCCAGGCCGGTAGGGCCATAGCGCAGCCACTGGCCCTCCGCATTTTTCGACCAGTAGAGCGGGGCCGTCCAACCCTCGCGGCTAGCTAAATCCCAGCCCTCGCCGAGCCAGAACTGAAACTGCTGGTAGCCGCCCGCCTCGATAAATTGCAGATAGTCGGCGTTGGTCACGAGCCGGTTTTGCAGCTCGAAAGGCGCCACCAATACTTCGTGCACCGGCAATTCGTTGTCAAATGAAAAGCCGGCCGCCTGGTGACCAATGCTGTAGATTCCGCCGGGCACCGGCAGCCAGGCAGCGGGCCGCGCCGTAGCGCCGGGGCTGGAAAAGTCGCTGGCCTCAAGGGAAGGTAAGAAGCTTTTATTATATTCAAAATTTTCTATATAAGCCGGAGCCAGCGGGTTGGTGCTCAGGATATATTTAATATCGGTTGCCAGCAGCTCCTGGTGCTGCTGCTCGTGGTGCAGGCCCAGCTCGACCAGCTCGGTGGCCGTGAGGGGTAGTTCGCTCAGGCCAGCCAGCAGCCTAGCCATGTGCTCGTCGACGTAGGCGCGGTAGCGATACACATCGGCCAGCGGCGGGCGCGAGAGCGTACCGCGGTCGGCCCGATTTACTCTGGAGCCGAGCGAATTATAGTAAGAGTTGAATAAAAAGGCGTAATCGGGGTGAAATACCGCGTAGCCGGGCAAAAACTGCTTGAGCAGAAACGTCTCCCAAAACCAGGTAGTGTGGGCCAGGTGCCACTTGGGCGGGCTCACGTCGAGGGTGGGCTGCACCACCGTGTCTTCGGGCAGCAGCGGCTGCACCAGCGCTACCGACTGGGCCCGCACGGCCTGATAGTGAGCCGGTAAGCCGGCCACAGCGCCAGGCGCTACGGCGGGAGAGGGGAGAAGCGAGGCAGCAGAAGCCATAGATGGAAGCTAAAAAGTAAGGTAGCAGACGAGCCACCCTTGTAACCGCGCCGACCGGCGCAGGGTTACGCGCCCCGGCCCAAAACCGGCCGGCTGGGGCGGCCCGGCCGCGTTCAGTGAAGCTGACGCGCTACGGGCCGCTGAATAATATGAAAATAGCCAAGAAAAAAGTAACGCTAAGGAATTTACCGCATGCTAAGGTGGTTTGCACTAGCCGCCGGTAGTGGTAGCCATCCAAATGGTTTCGACCGGTTTTTCCTTGCTTAGTAAGTTGTTGTTTATGAGTACGACTGGTGTTGATTTTACTGCGCCCGCTTCCCTTCCTACTGCCAAGCAGCCCAAGCGTCCGGCCCGGCGCATTGGTGAAAAAAGCCGCCGCGGCTTCGCGGCCATGTCGCCCGAGCAGCAGCGGCGCATTGCCAGCGAAGGCGGTCGGGCCTCGCACGAAAGTGGCCGGGGCCACCGCTTTTCGTCGGAGGAGGCACGCGCCGCGGGCCGCAAAGGGGGCCAGATAAGCCGCCGCGGTCCCAGTAAGCCTGGTTCTGACGCCGCATAGCCCTGCTGGGCTGCACCTTTGCACCATGCTGACTCTAACCTACCAGCGGCGGGTGCTGCACTTCAACTTTCCGGCCCGCACCTCGCGCGGCGCGCTCAGCCAGCACGTAGCTTATTACCTCGGCCTGCACCACAAGCAGCAGCCTGAGGTAACCGGGTGGGGCGAAGCCGCGCCGCTCGAAGGTCTGAGTCTCGATTACCGGGCTGATTTTGAAGAGGTTGTTGCGCAATTTTGCCAGCAGTTCAACCAAGCCCGGCACGATGAGCTAACGGCCGCCGCGGCCGCCGCGCTGGTGCCCGCCCAGCTGCCTGCGCTGCGCTTCGCCCTCGAAACCGCCGTGCTCGACCTGGCCGGCGGTGGGCGGCAGCAGCTGTATGCCAACGACTTTAGCCAGGGGCGGGCCGCCCTGCCCATCAACGGCCTGGTGTGGATGGGCGATGCCGCTTTCATGCGCGAGCAGATTCGGCAGAAGCTGGCTGCTGGCTACGGGTGCCTGAAAGTTAAAATCGGTAGCCTCGATTTTGCCACCGAGCTGGAGCTGCTGGCTGAGATAAGAGCCGAGGCCGGCCCCGCACAGCTGGTGTTGCGCGTGGATGCCAATGGTGCCTTTGCGCCCGCCGAGGCGCCCGCCAAGCTCGCCGCGCTGTCCCGCTTTCACATTCACTCCATCGAGCAGCCTATCAAAGCCGGGCAGTGGTCGGCGCTGGCTACGCTCTGCCGCGAGTCGCCCATCCCCATTGCGCTCGATGAGGAGCTGATTGGCCTTACCGAGCCGGCCCGCCAGCAGGCCCTGCTTGAGGAGGTGCGCCCGCCCTACCTGGTGCTCAAGCCCACGCTGCTGGGAGGCCACGCCGCTACCCGCCGCTGGATAGCGCTGGCCGAAGCCCGGGGTATAGCCTGGTGGATAACCTCGGCGCTGGAATCGAACATCGGTCTCAACGCCGTGGCGCAGCTTACGGGCGAGTACGCGGTGGGTGATTTTGCCCAGGGCCTGGGCACCGGGCAGCTCTACCGCAACAACCTGGCGGCGCCGCTCACTATTGGCGCCGGGGCCCTGCACTACGACCCGGCGGGCCACTGGCAGCATCCCGGATAGCCCCGGGTTCAGGAGGCAAGCAGTGCTGTATTTGCTGCGGTAAGTGCTGCCGAAAAGCTTACCGGTAAAGGGCTTGCTAAAGCTGCTAAACCGTTGTATATTTAGCCTTTCACAGGCTAAAGTATGCCGGGGGCCATGCGAGTTCGCGTGTTGTTTAGGTGGAGCTGCCCGTGCTGGGTAGGCTGGCGACTGATAGCTGCGCTTTTGCTGCTGTCGGCCGGCCCGCGCCTGTGCGCTGCCCAAGCGCCTGGGGCCCCGTTTCGACTCACCAAGCCGGGCTGCCATAAGGTGCGGCTGCCCTTTACCTCCCAGCGCAACCTGCTAATTATATCGGCCTTCCTTAATGGCTGCGGGCCTTACAATTTTTTGCTCGATACCGGGGTAAGCGCCAGCCTGGTTACCGACCCACAGCTGGCCGACTCGCTGGGCCTGATGCACGGAGCCCAGTACAAGCTCCTGGGCGTAGGGGGTGCCGACAGCGGCCTGCGGGCTTATGAGGCAACCAATGTGCGCGTGAAAGTAGCCGGAGCCGAAGCCGCGGATATGAGTTGGCTGGTGCTCAGCAGCGATGTGCTCGACCTCTCGGGCTACGTGGGAATGCCCGTGCACGGCATTATCGGGGCCGACCTCTTTCGCTCGTTCGTGGTTACTATTTATTCGGGGCAGCAGCAGCTCGAGCTCTGTGACCCGGCTTACTACAAAGCCCCCAAAGGCCGGCGCTGGACCACGCTGCCGCTTACCCTCGACAACAATAAGGCATACTTGACGGCCAGCGTGCAGCAGCTTACGGCAACTGCCGGCAGCACCGACCTGCCCCTACGCCTGCTGCTCGATACCGGCGCGGGCCACGCGCTTAGCCTCGAAACGACTTCCGACCAGCGCCTGAGCCTGCCGCCTACCTGCCTGCGCACCGACCTGGGCCGGGGGCTCACGGGGCTTATCAGCGGCTCGCTGGGGCGCGTGGCCACTATGCACCTGGGGCGCTACCAGCTGCCGCAGGTCCTTACCTCGTTTCCCGACTCTACACAGGTGCACGGCCGCCTCACCGGCACCGAGCGCTCGCGCAATGGCAGCCTGGGCTTTGAGGTCCTCAAGCGCTTCACGGCCGTTATCGACTACCCACATGGCCGCCTGCTGCTGCGGCCCACTCCGGAGCTGCACGACCCTTTCGAGCACGATATGTGCGGCCTCGACCTGCTGGCGGCCGGCCCCGGCTACCATCGCTTCCTGGTGCAGCGCGTGGTGCCCGGCTCCCCGGCGGCCTCAGCGGGTATTATGGAAGGCGAAGAGCTGGTCAGCATCAATTTTATGCCACTCACGAATATTTCCATTACGGAGCTGAGCCGCCTGCTGCACTCGCAGGATGGCCGGGTGCTGTTTATGGTGCTGCGCCGCGCCGATGGCGAGCTGCATCCGGCCAGCGTAAAGCTCAAGCGGCAAATATGATTTTGCAGACTGACCCTCAGTCATTCGTCGTTACAATCCTATCTTTCGCGGCTGCTTAATTTTCTGCTATGTCTGCCGCTGCCGTGCCCGATACCCTGCCTCCCCCGCTTATCCAGGCCAATCAGCACATCTACAGCGATTATTTCCGGGAAGAGTTTACCCAGACGCTCGACGATAATATCCTGCAGCTGCTCGACCGGGTGTGGTTTCGCTCGCGGCTGGTAGGCTTTGAGCCGTTTCCGCAGCGCAACAACCCGGACCGGCCGCTCATTTTTGCTTCCAATCATTCGGGTATGGCCTTCCCCTGGGATGCCATTATCTCGCTCTCGCACCTGTGGCGCTACCTGCTGCGCACCCGTGGCACCCTGCGCGACCTGCCCCGGCCGCTATCGGCGCCCATGCTTTCGGCTACCAGGCTGATGAACCCCTACCTCATCACGGACTTCTGGAAGAAGTGCGGCAGCGTGGATGCCACCACGCTCAACTTCGAAACCATGATGTACTACCAGGACCACAACCTGATGCTTTATCCCGAAGGGGTGCCGGGCATCGGCAAGGGCTTCAATCGCAAGTACCAGCTGCAGCGCCTGGCTACCAGTATGCTGAGGCTCAGCCTGATGCACGGCACCGATATTATGCCGTTTTACACCATCAACGCCGAGTACCTCAACCCCTACGCCTACAGCTTTGACTGGATAAACCGGCTGACCAAAAAAATCGGCATTCCGTTCCTGCCCATTACGCTGCTGCTGCTGCTGGTCATTATTCAGCCCTGGGCGTTTTACCTGGCCCTGCCCGCCCAGCTTACCTACGTAATGGGCACCCGCATCCGGCCTACCGAACTTACTGCTAAAAAGCACGATGAGCTAAGCCGCGATGAGCTGCTGGCTATCAGTGAGCAGATTCGCCAGCGTATGCAGGGCGAAATGGATGCCGCCGTGGCCGCTCATGGCCAGCACCCCTACCGCTGGCGCGAGCTTTGGCAGCGCATGCAGGAAAACCGGCGCTTTTTCCCGTTTTTCCTGCCGTTCGCCTGGCCGGCCGTCTTTACCGAGTTTGAGCGCCGCTTCGTCAAAAACGGCGAGCGCGACTTCGATATGCAGCTCGATAAGCCGGGGTCGTTCTGGAAAATGATTTGGCGCAACCCGCTCATAATCGCCTATTTTATTCCGGTGCTAGGCTGGGTGCCGCTGGCCATCAAAGGCTACCGGGATAACAAGCTGGGGCGTGAAAAGCTGGGGTAATATTAATTATAAAATATATATTAAATAATAAATATTAAGAATTGATTGGTTTCCTGCTCTCGGGTGTCATGGCTAGAAAGGCAGCAGCATTTCCCGACCTGATAACTCCGCTGTTCAGCCCTGTTAATCAGCGGCCGGCGTACTTCCAGCTTTAAAAACCGTACCTTGGGGTGTTGCCGCGCCTGGGGCACGTAAGTTTACGGCAGGTAGTAGGCAAGCCTACTATTGTAGCGAGACAAGGTGTTCACGTTCAATTTCTTCACTCTTCACTCTTTACCCTTTTCACTCATGGATGACCTGTTTAAGAAATTCATCAACACCGGCGTCGGGTTTCTCTCGCAGGGCAACAAGGCCGTGCAAACGGCCATCGAAAAGCTGGTAAAGGAGAGCAAGCTTTCGGAGCAGGAAGGTAAAAAAATAATGGAAGACCTGCTGAAAAGCGGCGAAACCAAGCGCACGGACCTCGAAAAGCAGTTCAAGAACCTCACCGACGGCCTGCGCGAGCGCGTGGGCCTGGGAGCCGACGACAAAAAAGCCGCGCCGGCCAGCAAAGCCAAAGCCGCTGCTAAGCCCGCCCCCAAAGCGCCGGCCGCTAAAAAACCAGCCGCGAGTTCTGCTGCCAAAGCAGCCGGCACTACCAAAAAAGCCGCCGATAAAGTGAGCGCTTCCACCAGCAAGGCGCAGCACTCGGCCGCGGCCAAAGCCGGCGCGCCCAAAAAAGCCCCCGTATTATCGGCCGACGACAGCGGCGAGGCGCTTGATACGAAGTAGACAGCTAAATGCCTGAATGCAAGAACGCCTTGCGGCACAGTGTGCAGCAAGGCGTTCTTGTTCGTGTTTACTGAGTGCCCTGGGCGAAGCTATGCCTTGGCGTAGGTTACTTCCTTCACCGCCTTCAGAATACGGGCTACATTGGGCAGCGACGCTTCGATGAGGGTAGGCGCGTAGGGCAGCGGTACGTCGGCGCAGGTGATGCGGATAACCGGGGCATCGAGGTAGTCAAATGCGCGGCGCTGCACCATGTAGGCCAGCTCGCCCGAGATGCTGGCCAGCGGCCAGGCTTCCTCAATTACCACCATGCGGTTGGTTTTCTTCACCGAGTTGATGAGCGTATCGTAGTCGATGGGGCGCACCGAGCGCAGGTCGATTACCTCGGCCGAAATGCCTTCCTTGGCCAGCTCGTCGGCGGCGGTGTAGAGCAGCTTCATCATTTTGCCGAAGCTCACCAAGGTCACGTCCTTGCCTTCGCGCACGATGTTGGCCTTGCCGATTTCGAGAATGTATTCTTCTTCGGGCACCTCGCCCTTGTCGCCGTACATCAGCTCCGACTCCATGAAAATAACGGGGTCGGGGTCGCGGATGGCGGCTTTCATCAGCCCCTTCGCGTCGTACGGGTTCGACGGCACCACCACCTTCAGGCCGGGGCAGTTGGCGTACCAGTTCTCAAAGTTCTGCGAGTGCTGGCTGCTGAGCATCCCGGCGTTGCCGGTGGGCCCGCGAAATACGATGGGGCAGGAGTACTGCCCGCCCGACATGGAATAGATTTTAGCAGCTGAGTTAATCACCTGGTCAATAGCCACCAACGAGAAGTTGAAGGTCATAAACTCGATAATCGGCTTGAGGCCGTTGGCGGCCGCGCCCACACCAATGCCGGCAAAGCCCAGCTCGGCAATCGGGGTATCAATCACGCGCTCCGGCCCAAACTCATCGAGCATTCCCTGGCTCACCTTGTAGGCGCCGTTGTACTCGGCCACTTCCTCGCCCATCAGGAAAACCGACGGGTCGCGGCGCATTTCTTCGCTCATGGCCTCACGCAGGGCCTCACGGAATTGAATGGTACGCATCAATAGACTAGCAAAAGCCGGCACACGGCCGGTACGCAAAGCTACGATAGGGAAGCAAGAATTGGGAATCGAGGACTATAAAACGTCTATCATTGCGAGCCTGCGAAGCAATCGCAGCAGAACGAAATCGTTTGGGTATCGTGCCGGTGCGATTGCTTCGCAGGCTCGCAATGACTGACGGGGCCAGCAACAAGACAGATACTTGTTCTACTTCAGCGCTTCCCGAAAGGCCTTGCCTTGGGCATAGTCCTGAAACTCCAGGTCTTCTACGGCCTGGGTGGCGAGGGCGCGGTTGAGGTGGATGGCTTTGCGCAGCTCATCGGCCAGGGCGGGCTCGTCGTGGCGGCGGGCGGCCGCCACGGCCAAGCCATAGTGCGGGGCGGCGGCCTGCGGGCGCAGGTCGAGCGCCAGCTGATACTGGGCAGCGGCGGCATCGTAGGCCCCACGCTGCACCAGCAGCAGCCCCTGGTTCATGTAGTTCTGGTAGCTAGGGCCGGCCAGGCGCAGGCTGGTGAGCGCCTGGTCGGGCTGGCCCACCTGAATTTCCAGCGCGGCCTTGTCGGAAAATACCTTGCGTAATATATTGCGGGCGCCACCCAGCTTAATGGCATAGTCGTAGTCCTGCAAGGCTTCCAGGCGCTCCTGGGCGTGGTGGTGGGCCGAGGCGGCACGGTAAAACAGCTCGGCCGTGGGATGGCGGTGGGCCGCCAGCGTAAAGTTGACGGCCGCCCGGTGGTAATAGTTTTGCTGCACCCGCAGCGATACTTCCTTTTCGGCGCGCAGGGCCAGCACCGTGCCCAGGTTGTAGAATGCCTCCCAGCGCGCCGTGCTGGCCGCGGCCAGCTCGTAGATGCGCTGCTTTTCGGCCAGCAGCGGGGTGAGCGTGGCCGAGTAGCGCAGCTCCTCGGGCGTAAGGGCGTCGATATCGGCTTCTTTAGCGAGAATTTTCTTGCTCAGGATATATACCTCCGAATCGTAGCGCGGCGGCGCAGTATACGTGACAGCCACGGTGCCCCAGCGCAGCACCGGATATATATAATCTTCCAGATAATCGAAGTAGCTGAGCTTGTGCAGCGCCTTCTCCTTCTGGGCAAAGGTGCCGTGCGTGTCGTTGATGATGCTCACTACTGAATCCTGCTGGGCGGGCTTCAGCACCGAGTTCTGCACCTGGTTGAGCAGCAGCTCCCAGCTATTGCGGTAGGCCAGGGTGTCGAAGGTAATATCTTCTACCTTATTGAGATACGAAAAGCCTTTTACGCGCTGCTTGTAGTAGTAAAGCAGCATTTTTACGCGCTTGCTGGCCAGCTGCGGCTTGTGCGCATCGAGCGAATCGGGCGAGTGGCCGGCCGCGATGAGCACCCGCTGGGTATGCTGATTCTGGTCAATCAGGTCTTCGAGGGCCGCGATATTGGTGCCCAGGTGCGAGCGGATAAACCACTGGCCCTGGTCGAAATACAGCGGCAGCGTGCGGGTGCCGCTCATGGTATTAGTGGCGTGCTCGGGCAGCAGCGCCAGCAGCGTGTCTTCCAGCACCACGCGGCGGGCGGGGTCGGCAATGCCGCGAGCTACCAGGGTTTCGGTTTTTGCCGTGAGGCTTTTGCCGTGGGGCTTTAGCTCGCGCACCTGGCCCCGGGCCAGCAGCTGGCCCGGCGAGCGCCCCGGCGTGTTGGCAATGGTAAAGCGGCGGCGGCTCACGAGGCGGCCCTTCACCGAGTCGTCGTAGGTAAACTCGCCCTGCGCAAAGGAGAGCCGGCCCACGGTATCGAGGCGCAGGTCATGGTCGTAGCGATACGTAAGCAGCACCTCATACACGGCCCCTTTGCGCAGGTGGCGGCCAGCCACGCGGGCAGTAGCTTCGAAGGGTACCGATTCGCCCACGGCCGTGAGCGGCGCCGGCTCTACCGACACGCGGCGGCCGGCTTCGGCCTGCTGCAGCATCTTGGGCAGCGGTGAGCAGCCCGCGAGCAGCCAGGCCAGCAGCAGGCCCGGCAAATAGAGCTTACTTATTGAGTATAAATGCAAATCGAAGAAAATTGACGACAAATAAGACCAGGCGGGTAGTAACCCGGTTCGCGCCTTAACGTAAGCTGGTACGTAACGTTTGCCGTTGGTTGAGTTGTATCTTAGCCCGGCAAAGTTGCATCGCGCCGCTTAAAACTACCCGTATGCACCGCCTTACCGACTTTATCGAATCGCAGTCCTTTGGGCTGTGCTCGGCGCTGGGGCAGCGCTGGGGCTTTAGTACGCGCAGCATCCGGCTGTCGTTTGTGTATGCCTCGTTCTTTACGTTTGGCTCGCCCATTGTGCTGTACTTTGCCGGGGTATTCTGGATGAATATCCGCCGGGCCTGGCGCCAGCAGCGTAGCACGGTGTGGGACCTTTAGCGTTCCATTAATTCTGAAAAGCGCTTTTTGCCCCTGGCAAAATATGCCCACACCACGCTGCCCGCGTAGGTGCCGGCCCGCTGGCGCACCCGTAAATGCGGCTTGGCGAGCTGCCGCCGCTGCCGCCAATAGCCAAGCTTCTGAAAAAAGTGCAGATGGGCCCGGCCTACGGCCTGGGCCTCTGGCCAGTTGCGGGCCAGCAAAAAGCGCAGGCCGGCTACCCAGTCGAGCACCAGGCGCAGTAGAAAAGCACCGGCCAACTCGCTGGGAGCTGAGTTTTTATACAGCAGCGCCAGCCCGTTGCGAAAATTGAGGTAGGTTTTGCGCGGGCTCGATTTGGGCAGCGTGCCGCCGCCTACGTGGTGCACGCTGGCCCCGCCGTGGTACCATATTTCGTAGCCCGCATTTTGGGCGCGCCAGCAGAAGTCGATTTCCTCCATGTGGGCAAAAAAGGCGGGTTCCAGGCCGCTCAGCTCGCGCCAGGCGCTGGTGCGCACCAGGCAGCAGGCCCCGCTGGCCCAGGCCACGGGGCGCGGGTCGTCGTACTGCCCGTGGTCGGTTTCGAGGGTGTCGAAGAGCCGACCCCGGCAAAAGGGATACGCCAGGCGGTCGAGGTAGCCACCGCCGCCGCCCGCGTGCTCGAATAAGGCAGGGTCGCTGTAAGCTAGTATTTTAGGCTGCACAGCGGCAATGTGCGGGTTGTGTTGCAGCAGCTCGCGCAGGGGCGGCAGCCAGCCGGGCTGCACGGCCACGTCGGAATTGAGCAGCACAAAAAACGGGCTCTCGAGCTGGGCCAGTGCCTGGTTGTAACCCTCGCAAAAGCCCAGGTTTTCCGCAAAAAGCAGCAGCTCGACTTGCGGAAAGCCGTGGCGCAGCAGGGGCACAGAGTCGTCGGTCGAAGCATTATCGGCTACCACCACGCGCGCCCCGGCCGCGTGAGCCAGCACGCCGGGCAGAAATCGCCGCAAAAAATGCTCGCCATTGTAATTCAGGATTACAATGGCGACATCAGTACAGGTTGAAAGAGGAGTCAAGGCGTTTGGTTTGGCTTCGGCGCCCTAAACTTATGCGCCAAAGCTGCCAAGGTCGAGGCCGGGGATGTTGGGCATCAGGCCGCTGGTCTGGCGCTGGAGCTCCTGGCGGGCCTGCTCAGCCACGGCTTCGAGGGCTTTGTTTACGGCCGCCACGATAAGGTCGGGCAGCATGTCACGGTCCTCGGGCGTGAGCAGCGAGGGGTCAATTTCGAGCTTGGTAAGGGTGCGGTGACCATTGGCCGTGGCTTTTACCAGGCCGCCGCCGGCCTCGCCGGTAGCCGTAAGATGCTGAAGCTGAGCCTGGGCCGACTGCATCTTATCTTGCAGCTCTTTCACCTTGCTCATCATGCCCATCATGTCGAATGCCATATATATTAAATATGTAGTTCTGGCGAGCCGGAACAGTGAATGTAGTAGGTAGTTGAAAGGCGCGCACAATGCTGCGGATGCCTTTGATAAGGGCAACCCAGCAGCGCAAATTTAGTTCAAACCTGCTTCGCGGGCCTGCGGCAGCTGGCTGGAGAAAGCTGGTTGGGAATAAACAGATACTAGAGAAGTTGCAATTTTAAATATTAAAAAATTATTATATTTAAAATTGCAAAGCCTACCTTCGGGTAGAAGGCAGGCTTATAACAGATACGAGCTAAATGCAAACTACTTGCGCCGCTGGCGGAGCTTGCGCAGGCCGTAGGCTACGCTGCCGGCCAGCAGCAGCGAAGCTCCCCCATCAATTGGGACGGCGGTGGGGTCGGTAGGTGCGGGGCCGCCCGAGCCGGGCGCCTGGGCCAGTGCCTGCTGGGCCGCGCCGGTAGCAAGTAGCAGGGCAGCCGCAGCCGCAAATTGACGAGTTAGCGTACAGAAGCTCATAAGCGGCAGGAAATAAATCTGAAGGGTAACAGGCTGACTAGTAAAGTGGCTGGCCTGAATAAGCCAGCCACTTTACTACTGCCAGGGTTTGTGTACGCGTGGTGATTGCGCGATGTTGCCCCAAATTTTCCCGCGTTAGCTTACGTGCGCCAGGGCGGCTTGCAGCGCAGCCAGCACCGTTTGCATACCTTGCTCGGGGTTGGGGCCCAGGTGAATGTGCAGGGCCCGGCGGTCGTTATTGCGCAGGGCCTCCAGGTCGCCCTGCGCCTGCGCATTTTCGAAGGTGCCGAAGGTGTACGTGCGGCCGGGCAGCGGCAAATCCTGCGGGTGGTCGGCGGTGAACTGCACAAACAGGCCGGTATTGGGGCCGCCTTTGTGGTATTGGCCGGTAGAGTGCAGGAAGCGCGGCCCGTAGCCCGAGGTAGTGGCAATACGCAGCTTATCCTGCACCAGGCGGCGAAACTCGGCCAGCTCGGCATTGAGCTTTTCCGATTCGTGGAGGTAGGCTTGCAGGCTCAGGAAGTCGCCGGGCTTGGCTTGCTGAAAAAAAGCGCCTAGCACCCCCGCCGCGTCGGAGCCCGTTACGGGGGCGTAGTAGCTTACGCCATTCTGGCTGGCGGCGGGCTGACCGGGGCTGGGCAGCTGGCCTTTCTCGGTTACTACCTTCATCAACGCATCGGTGGCAGTTTTGGCGGCCTGCACGTTGGGCTGGTCGAAGGGGTTGATGCCGAGCACGATGCCTACTACGGCTACGGCAATCTCCCAGCGGTAAAACTCGGAGCCCAGGTCCATGGCTTCCTTCAGGCGGATGATGATGACCGGGTGCCCGGCCTGCTCCAGGGCCTGAAGCTTGTGCAGATTGGGCGTATCGGTAAACTCCTCGTAGCCGATATACAAGAATACACGGTCGGTACCATATTCCTGCGGAGTGCCCAGCGGCTCGCCGGCTACGGGCAGAATGCCTTTGCCGTGCTTGCCAGTGCTTTCGGCCAGCAGCTGCTCCAGCCACAGGCCCAGGCTGCTCAGGTTATCGGGGGTGATGAGCGTGAGCTTATCGCGCCCCTGCCGGGCCAGCACGCCCAGCGCTGCTCCCAGGGCCAGGCCCGGATTATCGGCCACGGGGCCTTGCGAGCCACAGGCGTGCATCATCTGAACGGCTCCGTGCAGCAGGGCACCGATATTGATACCGTAGCAGGCGGCCGGCACCAGGCCAAAATAGGTAAGCGCCGAAAAGCGACCGCCTACTTCGCTGAAATTCAGGAAGATATGCCGGTAGCCCTGGGCACGGGCCTGGTCCACAAACTTGGAGCCGGGGTCGGTAATGGCCACGAAGTTCTCCCCCGCCTGCTCGCCTTTAATAGCTTTGAGCTTATCGTAGAAATAATCGCCGAAGGCCAGCGGCTCGGCCGTGGTGCCCGACTTGCTGGCCACGATAAACAGCGTGTGGCGCAGCGGCAGCTCCGCTTCGAGGGCGGCTACGGTGCCGGGGTCGGTGGTGTCGAGGATGGAAAGCGGTAAATCGCCCGCGCCCCAGTGAAATGAGCTTTTAAACACAATCGGGGCCATGGTGCTGCCGCCCATGCCCATCACCACCACGTGCTGGAAGCCGGCCTGCTTGACCTCGTGTACGAAAGCCTTGATTTCGGCCACGGCCGCCAGCATGATTTCGGGAGTCCGGAGCCAGCCCATGAAGCTGCGAATGCTCTGCTGAGCCTCGGCGTCCTGAGTCCACAGCGTGGCATCCTTTTGCCAGAAGCGGGTAGTGAAATCGTGCTGGTTGAGCGTAGCAATTTCAGCCTCAACGGCGGGCTGGTACTGGCCCAGGTGGTAGGTGGCGGAAAAATGAGTGTCTGGCATGTGGCAGTTATTGGTTGGTTGGCAGTTATTGGTTGGCAGCTGGCAGCTATAAGCGGAAGCGTAGCAAAAACTTCTAGCTGCCAGCTGCCAAAGGCTATTTTAAGATAGTAACGGTGCCGGTCTGGCTGAAATCCTGGCCGGTTTCCTCGCGCATGGTAAAGCGCCACACGTAGGCGGCGTTTACCGGAGCGTGGCCCCGGATGGTACCGTCCCAGGTCTGGCTGCGGTCGGTGGCGCGGAAAACCTCCTGGCCATCGCGGTCAACTACTACGAAAGTAAAGCTGCTTAGGTAACGGCCTTTCAGCTCCAGCACGTCGTTAAGGCCATCCCCATTGGGCGTGAAGGCATTGGGCACCACCACGCGTGGCTGCCGGGCCAGGCTGGCTACGTTGGAGTAGCTGACTGCGCCGGCCGGCAGCCCCCCACCGCTGGCCTCGATGCGGTAGCGTAGCACCTGGCGGTCGGTAGGGGGGGCCGGGTCGAGGTAGTTGAGCGTGGTAGTAGGAGCCGAAGTGGTCAGCACCGTGCCATCGGCAGCCAACGAGATAACCCGGTAGCTCACGCCGACCGCCGGACTGCCCGGCCCCCGAAAAGCCGACCAGCTGAGCTGAGCGGTGAGGCCTTCGGGGTCGGCCGCAGCTACGCTGAGCAGGCTCGGGCAGGTGGGCGGGCTGGCGGGCGACGTATTGCCGCACACGTCGAGCAGGCGGGCCGTGTAGCAGGGCGGCGCGGTCAGCAGGTCGGCCAGGGTAGTAGGGTCGCGCAGGGTATCGGTGGCGGCGGGCACGGGGCCAAAGTCGGTAGGGGCCGGGCCGCCCTGGCGGCTGTAAAGCAGCTGGCCGCCGGTGGGGAGCGCACCCCTCCCCGCCAGCGAGGCAGTGAGCACCAGGCGGTTAGACAAGTCGAAGCTGGCGTTGAGCAGCGGCGCGGGCGGGGGCAGGGTGGAAAGCGTTTGCACCGGCACGTCGTTAGATATCGACTGGCTACTGCCTGCCGCAATGGCCTGTACCTCATACGTATAGCTGGTGCCGCAGGTGACGGCCGCATCCACGTAGGTGGTGGCGGAAGCGGCCAGCGTAGTCAGGGTCTTGCCATCGCGCAGCAGCGTGTAGGCAGCTACCGGGCCGGCGGTCTGCCAGGTGAGCGTGTTGACATTATTCAGCGAAGTACCGGTGAGAACGACGGTTGGTACCGGGGTTGAAAAAGCCGAATCGGTATGGCATACGTCGCGCCGGCGCAGGCGGTACACGCCGGCCGTGGCTCCGGTAAGAGTCAGGCTGCCCGCGCCGGGCGGCAGCGTTGCCAGTTGCCTAAAGCTACCCGCGCTGCCGGCCGAAGCCTGTTCGAGGCTGTATTCATAAGGGGCCAGCAAGCCACTGAAGGCGAGCTGAATGCTGCCCGGCAAGCTGCCCATGATGGTGAGGCGGCTGAGCAGCAGCGGGGCAGGGGAAGCCGGCAGCGCCGGCACCACCTGGCTCACGCTGGCTTCGCACAGGCCCGTGGCCAGGAAGCTGCCCGTTACGGTAACCGTGCTGCCGGGCGCAGCGGGCAGAAAAATCTGCCGGCCCGGATATAAGGGCCCGATACGCGGGCCATTATTGACCTGCGCGAAATACTGGTCAAAAAAATGGTCGCCAATAATGAGGAGCGCCGTATTATTTACGCAGGGCAGCAGGCTGTATATAATGGGCGGTATGGGATTATACACCGTAAAATTGCGCGCATACACGGTGCCGGTGCCCCCGTTGAGCGTGGGGTTAGTGAGCTCCGATACCGTAACAAAGCTGCTGGGCACGGGGGTGTAGGTGTTATTGGGCAGCTTGCCGGGCACAAAGTCGCAGTTGGGCGGAGTGGTGAAGGTGCCGCCGCTGGTCAGCGTGGCGTTATAGTACAGGAGGTTGGGCGATACCGTGCGCCCGCAAGCCGGCTCAAACCGAACTGGCCGGCCCACGCAAAAGGCCTGTACTTCCTGGCCCGTTGCTACGTCGATGGCAATAAAGGGCGCCGGGCAGCCCGGCAGCGGCGGACTAATGATGCACTGCGCCAGCGCCGGCGTAGCGGCGCTAAAAAGAAGTGCGCCCAGCAGCAGAGCCGGCAGCAGCTGCCGCAGCAAGAAAAGAAAAAGCGGTTTCATGCCCACGGTAACGGCGTTTTTATACCCAATCGTGCTCGCGCACGAAGCGGGCCGCGCGGTGCAGGTCGGGGTAGAGAATCCGGTCGCGCGGGACGAAGGTAACCACCTCACGAAAGGCGGCGGCTACGGCTTCCAGCGCCGGACTACTACGGTGGGGCCGGCGTAGGTCGAGGGCCTGCACGGCGGTCAGCAGCTCGATGCCCAGGATTTGCTCCACGTTTTCGACTACGCGGCGGGCCTTGGTAGCCGCGTTGGCGCCCATGCTCACGTGGTCTTCCTGGCCGTTGCTGCTCGTGATACTGTCGGCACTGGCGGGGGTGCACAGCTGCTTGTTCTGGCTCACAATGCCGGCGGCGGTGTACTGCGGAATCATCAGGCCCGAGTTCAGCCCCGGCTCGGCCACCAGAAAGGCGGGCAGGCCGCGCTGCCCCGAAATGAGCTGGTAGGTGCGCCGCTCCGAAATACTGCCCAGCTCGGCCACGGCCAGGGCCAGGTGGTCGAGGGCCAGCGCCAGCGGCTGCCCGTGAAAGTTGCCACCGCTCAGAACCAGGTCTTCTTCGGGGAAGATATTGGGATTGTCGGTAACTGAATTACATTCAATTTCTACTATATTTTCGACATATGCCACGGCATCGCGGCTGGCTCCGTGCACCTGCGGCTGGCAGCGAAAGGAGTACGGGTCTTGCAGCGCGTAGCGGTCCTGGGCCTGCAATTCGGAGCCGGCCAGCAGCTGGCGCAGGCGTGCGGCCACCCGCACCTGCCCGGCGTGCGGCCGCACGCGGTGCAGCGGCTCGGCAAAGGGCTGGGCGTGCGCCCCAAAAGCCTCGACCGACAGCGCTCCGATAACATCGGCGGCGTTGAGCAGGCGCTGGGTGCGCTCCAGCGCCTCGGTGGCATAGGCCAGCATAAACTGAGTGCCGTTGAGCAGCGCCAGGCCTTCCTTGGCTTGCAGCTGCAAGGGCTCCCAGCCAAACAGGCTGAGCACATCGCTGGCCGCCAGGCGATAGCCCTGGTAGTTTACTTCGCCCAGGCCCAGCAGCGGCAGGCATAGGTGAGCCAGCGGGGCCAGGTCGCCGCTGGCCCCCAGGCTGCCCTGCTCGTACACCACCGGCCACACATCACGGTTGAAAAAGTCGAGCAGGCGCTTAACCGTGGCCACCTGTACGCCGCTGTGGCCGTAGCTCAAGCTTTGGGCTTTGAGCAGCAGCATGCGGCGCACGAGGTCGGCGGGTACTTCGGGGCCAGTGCCGCAGGCGTGCGACATCACCAGGTTGACTTGCAGCTGGGCCCGCGCTTCGGCCGGAATACTGACATTATAGAGCGAGCCAAAGCCGGTATTGATGCCGTAGATGGGCTGGTCGGGGGCAGCGGTCAGGCGCTGATGCAGGTAATCGTGGCAGGCCTGAATCCGGGTTTCGGCTTCGGCGGGCAGGCGGAGGGCGTCGCGGCTTTGCAGAGCAGCGGCCAGCTCGGGCAGGGTAAGCGGCAGGGTGGGGGAGAGCAGGGGCATAGGCTGCAAAAGTAGGCGCTTCGGCTGCGGCTCTAGCCCGCCCGGCGCGGCTACTGCGGCCGCGAGGCCTGCCAGCTGCCAAACTCCGTAGCGATAAGACGCTGGCCGGTAATGCCATTGCTGGCGTCGGAAGCCAGGAATACAATGGGCTCAGCCATGATGGCCGGGCTCAGCAGCTCAAACCTGCCCGCAATCTCCGCTTTGGCCGCCGCCGGTATCATGCCCGTATCGGTAGCCCCGCCGGGCAGCAGCATGTTCACGTCGATGTGGGCGTCGCGCAGGTCCTCGGCCATGATTAGCGAGAGCGACTCGGCCCCGGCCCGCGAGGGGCCATACGGGATGAAGCCCCGCCGCCGCATGGTTTCGTGGTTCATCGAGATGTTCACGATTTTGCCCCGGCCCTGCGCCAGAAACAGCGGCACAAAGGCTTTGGCAACCAGAAAATAGCCGGTTAAGTTAGTGTCGATTAAGTCGCGGAAGCCAGCGGCGCTCACCTCATAGAATGGCTGCGGCGTGGTCAGAAAGTCGGGGTTGACAGTGCGCATCCCAATGCCCGCATTATTTACCAGCAAATCGAGCCCGCCCCAGTGCGCCTGCACCCACGCCACGGCTTCGGCAATGGATGCTTCGTCGCGCACATCGAGCACAAGCGCCTGCGCATCCAGGTGCGCGGCCCGGAACTGGTTCAGTGCCTGGTTGAGGCTTGCTTCGTGGCGGGCCGTAAGTACGACCGAGGCCCCGGCCGCCGCCAGGGCCTCGGCCATTGCCAGGCCCAGGCCTCTGGAAGCGCCGGTAATCAGGGCTTTCCTGCCGGTTAGCGTGGAGCTGCGGGTCATAGTGCTATATCGTTAGGGCAGCTACTACCTCGCTTATTGCCAGCGTTTTCTCCTCGCCGGTTTTCATAATTTTAATCTTGGCCACGCCGGCGGCCAGCTCCTCGGGGCCCAGCACCAACACCAGCGGAATACCTTTGGCATCAGCATATTTAAACTGCTTTTGCAGCTTGCCCGCGTCGGGGTAGAGCTCGGCCGGAATGCCGGCGGCGCGCAGCTCGGCCAGCAGCGGCAGGGCGGCACGGCCGGCCGCCGCGCTGAAGTGCGTGAGCAGCACCCGCGTGGGTGTTTCGCCGGTTTCGGTAAACAGGTTCAGGGTTTCGAGGCAGTCGTAGAGGCGGTCGACGCCAAACGAGAAGCCTACGCCCGACACGCCCGGCAGGCCAAACGCGCCGGTGAGGTTGTCGTAGCGTCCGCCGCCGCTCACGCTGCCCATGGCTACGTTGTTGATTTTTACTTCAAAGATGCAGCCCGTATAGTAGCTCAGGCCCCGCGCCAGCGTGGGGTCAAACTCCAGGCGGTCGAACTGCCGGAAACCACTGGCAACCAGCAAGTCGCGCACCTCGGCCAGCTCGTTGAGGCCCCGGTAAAAGGCGGCGTCATCGTCGTCTTCGCTGGTGGCGCCCGGGCGCTGGCCGTCGGGCTCCACGCCGGCCGTGACGAAGCCGGCCAGCAGGCGCTCCAGCTTCTCGCCGTAGTCGCCGCTCACGCTCAGCAGGGCGAAGAGCGTGTCGATAGTTGGCTCCGAAAAGCCTTTTTCCAGCAATTCCTTGCTCACGCCCTCGCGCCCGATTTTGTCGAGCTTGTCGATGGCCACGAATAAGTCGGTTTCCTTACCCTCGCCGCCCAGCGCCTGGTAAATATTGCGCAGCACGCCCCGGTGGTTGATTTTAATGGTAAAATCCTCCAGGCCCAACCCATTGAGCACCTGGGCCATCATCAGCACAATCTCGGCTTCGCAGAGCAGCGAGTCGGTGCCTACTACGTCGGCATCGCACTGGTAAAACTCGCGGTAGCGGCCGCGCTGGGGGCGGTCGGCGCGCCACACGGGCTGCATCTGGTAGCGCTTGAAGGGGAAGGTGAGCGTGCCCCGGTTCATGGCCACGTAGCGGGCAAAAGGTACCGTGAGGTCGTAGCGCAGGCCTTTTTCGGCAATCTTGGGCAGCACGGCCCTGGGGCCGGCTTCGAGGTCGGCGGCCGTCACGAGCGGCGTGATTTCGCCCCGGCGCTCTTTTACCAGAAAGTTACCGGAGTTCAGTACTTTAAACAATAGCTGGTCGCCCTCGTCGCCGTACTTGCCGGTGAGTACCGACAGGTTTTCGAGCGTCGGGGTTTCGAGCGGGGCGTAGCCAAAGGTTTCGAACGTGCGCCGGATGACGTTGAAAATGTGCTGACGGCGGGCCACCTGGGCCGGCCCAAAATCGCGGGTGCCTTGCGGAATGCTGGGTTTTTCCATTACCCCGCAAAGGTAGGTTTGACAGGGAGCAATGATATAGCGCGCCGTGAGTAATGACTGTTAAGGCAAACCCTGCGTATGTGGGGCACCTTCTTTAATTTGCCTTCATACAATGCTTCGTCTTTACGCCTGCCTGGTGCTGGTGCTGACCCTGGCCGCCCCGGCCGCCGCCCAAAATACCAAGCTGCTGAACGATACGCTGACCAATAAGCGGCAGTTCAACCTGTTTCACCCAACGCCCCGCGCCGTGATGCGGCCCATGGTGCCCGACCGCCCCGGCATTACCGAAAGTCCCTACTCGGTTGATGCGGGGCATTTGCAGTACGAGTCTGACGTGCTGCGCCTGCTCACCCGGCGCGAGGGTACCGCTTATGGCCACGACTGGTACGGTAACCACTTCCTGGCGAAAGTGGGTCTCACCGACCGCACCGATTTTCAGGTGGCCCTCGATATGTATACCGATACCCGCAACTACGATTCGGCCGACCCTACTGCCACAGTAGTGGCACATGGCGTGGGCGATATCACCCTGCGCGTGAAGCAGACGCTGGTAGGCGACGACGACAGCCGCTGGGCCCTGGGCCTCATTGGCTACGTGCAGCTGCCTACCGGCGGCTTGGTGGGCGATGGCGGCTACGAGCCCGGCCTGACGATGCCCGCCGTATTTCAATGCACCCAGAAGTGGAGCGTGGGCGGCCAGGTGGCGGCCCACCTCTACTACGACCGCTCAGTGAGCCAGCATTATGTGCAGCTCACCCCCACGCTCACCACCGACTACCAGTTTACGAAAGTCTTTCAATCCTTTGTAGAGCTGGTGGGGTACTGGGACTTACGCCAGGCCGCCTGGCGCAGCTCTATTAATGTGGGGCCGCAGCTCGACATCTCGGACAATGTGCAGCTTGATTTTGGGACCCACCTGCCCATTACGCACTCCGTAGACAGAGAATATTTTCTGGGTATCAGCTTCAGAAGGTAAGCGCTGGCTAGCTGGCCGGGGCACCAAAAAGCCCCGCTACCTTGCTGGTAGCGGGGCTTTCCTGGGGGCGGATTAGCCGGCCTTTTTGGGCACAAAAAGCAAGCTAAAGCTTACGCTGCCCGCTCTACGGCTTGGCCGAATCGACGACTACGCGGGCATCGCGCTGGGCCAGGGCCCAGGCGGTGTGAAACACGAGCTGGTCGCGGCGGGCCATGGCCGGGAAGTCGATTTTATCCACGTCGTCGGTTTCCTTGTGGTAGTCGGGGTGCAGGCCGCTGGTGTAAAAAATAACCGGCACCTTGTGCTTGGCAAAGTTGTAATGGTCGGAGCGGTAGTAGATGTGCTCGGGGTCGGCAGGGTCGTTGTATTTATAGTCGAGGGCCACCGGGTTGTACTGCTGGTTGGTAGCCTCGCTGAGCGTATGCAGCTCCGACGACAGCTTATCATCGCCCACCAGGTACACGTAGTCGCCCTTGCCCTCGTGCTCCTTATCCACGCGGCCCACCATGTCGATGTTGAGGTCGGTGACCGTGTTTTCGAGCGGGAAGATGGGGTGGTCGGTGTAGTACTGCGACCCGAGCAGGCCCTCTTCCTCGCCCACGTTGGCCAGGAACAAGAGGCTACGGCGCGGACCGTGGCCATCTTTTTTGGCCTGCGTAAAGGCGCGGGCCATAGCCAGCACGCTCACCGTGCCCGAGCCATCGTCGTCGGCACCGTTGAAGACCACGCCGTTCTTGATGCCCAGGTGGTCGTAGTGCGCCGAAATGACCACGATTTCATCTTTCTTATCGCTGCCTTCGAGGTAGCCCAGCACGTTTTCGGTGGTGAAGGGCTCGCGCTTTTTCACCGCGTGCACGGTGGCCGTGGCGGGCTTGAAGGGCGAAGCTACCGGCTTGCCGGCGGCGGCTACGCTTTGCCCGTACCTGGCCAGGCCGGCTGGCGTGGTGCCGAGCAGCGCCGCCCCCATCTCGGGCGATACCACGAACAGGTTCTGGCCCCGCTGGGGCTTGGCATCGGCAAACTCCATCTGCTCCTCCCCAAAAATCTGGCTCATCAGCTTCGGCACCTCGGCAAAGGCGGCGGCCGTGGGCTCAATCATAAACACGGAGGCCGGCTGCGCCGTGCGCAGGCTGGGCACGCGGCCCATCAGCTCGCCCATACCGGGCGTGCCGTAGGGGCTGGGCTCATCGCCCTTGGCCAGCAGGGGCTTGCCGGCTTTGGTAAGCGGCTCGCCCAGCAGCATCACCAGGTCTTTGCCCTTGAGGTTGCCGGCGGCGGCATAGTCGGAGTAGCCCTCGGCCCCGATGCCGTAGCCCACGAACGTGGGCGTAACCGGCGCGGCCTTGGCATACTTGCCATCTGCCAAGGCATAAAAATCCTTGCCCAGCACGTAGGTTTTACCCTTGATAACTACCGAAGTCGCCGGGTCCACACTCACCCGGTTCATGGTAAAATGTTGAATATAGGGGTTGTCCGAGTCTTTGACCGGGCCGGCCAGCCCATCGGCTGCAAAGGCTTTGGCGATGTAGTCGGCGGCCATTTTCTGGCCCTTGGCGCCGGTTTCGCGGCCCTCATAAGCATCGGAGGCCAGCACCGACAGGTCGGCTTTCAGCGCATCGGGCGTGATGGTGGCGGCGTAAGGCAGGCTCCAGTCGGTGGGGGCGGCATCGGCAGTAGCCGGCGCATCGGCCGGGGCGGCGTGGTGGCCAGGCTTGGTCTTGATTTTAACCTTGCCCGACGTGGGCGCCGGTACCGCAGGCTGGGCCAGGGCAGCCGTGGAGAGGCCGAGCGCGGCCGCCAGCAAAAAGTGTTTTCGCATGAGAAAAGCAGGTGGTGTGAGAAAAAAGTAGGGGTGCTAAGGTAAAGCCGCCCAGCTGGGCAGCGCTTGCTCATTGAGGGAGAAAACACCTTCCGCTGCCGCGACGAAGTTTAGTAAAATGCCCGCCCGAGGCCCAAAACGCAACACCCTGCCGCCCCCCGCTGCCCTATAAAGTCTTCGCGCCAGGCAGCCGGCGGCAGCAAGATGCTACGTTTTGGGCGGGTAGGGCTAGCGGCGGGGCTGTGCCTGGGCCAGGGTAGCCGGCGCGGCCGGCAGGTGCGCCCGGTCGAGCACCACCAGCACCCGTTCGCCCTGGGCCACGGCCTCGGCTACCTGACGCTGCAGGCGCTGGGCACGATACTCGCGCACCTGGGCCTCGATGGCGGCCATAAAGGTGGCCGCCTGGCCGCTGGGGCCAGCCGTGGCGGCCCGCTCCCAGTGGCCGCTGGGGCACTGCGCGCGGTAGGTGGCTTGCAGCGCGGCTACGTTTGGCACCACTTGCTCGGTGCCCGGCAGCCAGTGCGCGCTTTGGGCGATGAGGGCCGCCACGGCCTGCCGCACCTGAGCCCGCGAGGCCCCGGTGCTCAGCTGGTACTGGCGGGCGACCCGCAGCAGGTAGTACAGCTTGAGCTGCGCGGGCTCGAGGCGGGCGCGCAGGTAGTCGTATTCGGCCACCGGGTCGTCGAGGCGCTCGGCCTTGGCGCCGTGCTGCTGGGCCAGGTAGCGGGCATAGCCCGACTCGCCCAGGCGGGTAATGGTAAGGGATTCGCTGCTATCGACGCCCAGGTCAGGCTTTTCAAAGAAAACCAGCGTGGGCTTGCTGGCTTCAACTACCTGCCGCAGCCGGGCAAACTGCTCGTGCTGGGTGTTGTGCGAGGTTTCGACGCCGAAGTAGGTGACCGTGCCGGCAGCAGGTGTAGCCGGACGGCTGGCGGCTGGGTGGCAGCCCACCAGCTCGCGCAGGTCGGGGTCGGGAGCGGTGAAGGCGAAAGACTGCGCGAAGGCGCCGGTAGCGGGCAGCAGCGCGGCGGCGAGCAACAAAGCGGTGGTTTTCATATGAGCAAAGAATAAAGGGTTAAGAAAAAGAAGGGCAACAGGAGGCCGGGTAGCCGTTGGGAGGCTCCAAAAAAGGGTTGTATTCCAGGTAGTTGGAAATAATTAGCCGCCGAAGCCGCCGCTGCTGCTGGGGGCCGCGTCGATGCGGCCGGGCTTGGCCTTGGTGGCGCCGATGTACCAGGTGAAGCCTAGCCACGCCACACGGGTCTCGAACTTATTGTAGAGCGCGGTTTGCAGCTCGGGGGTGGCGATTTCGGTGCGGCGCACCTGGGTATTGAGCAAGTCAGAAACCCGCAGCGTGAGGGCGGCGCGCTCGCTGAACAGGCGCTGGCGCAGGGCCAGGTCGAGGCCGCCGGTGGCCAGCTGCCGGCCCTGGGCCGTGAGCACCGTCGAGCGGATGTTGCCGGTCAGCTGTACGTCGAGGCCCGGGCGGGGCGTAAAGTTGTTGGCTAGCCGGGCGGTGCCGGCCAGAGCGGCGCGGTTGGCGGTGTTGAGGGCGTTGGCGGCAATCTGGGCGTAATAGACTGAGCCGGTAGCCGACACGCGCCACCACTTGGCCAGGGGCTGGGCCCAGGTGGTTTCGAGGCCGAAGCTGTTGGTGGTGCCCACGTTGCCATAGGTTTCGCGGGTCACCACGCCCACGTTGTTGGTGCGGGTGGCGGCGCTGTCGATGGTGCGGATGCGCTGGATGGCATTCTGGGTGAAGCGGGCGAAGACCGTGTTCGTAATGCTGGCCCCGTTGGCCAGGTTCAGCTGGTGGCCTGCTTCGAAGTTGTGGCTGAACTCGGGGAGCAGGCCAGCGTTGCCCTGGCGGTAGTTGCGCGGGTCCTGGTAGAGCTGGATGGGCAGCTGCTGCATAAAGTCGGGCCGGTTCAGGCGCCGGGCGTAGCTGAATTGCAGGCGGCTCTGGCCGGCCTCCTTGCCCAGCTCGCGGGCCACCGTAGCTGAGGGAAAGAGGCTGACATACTGGCGGTTTACCGCCGTCGTGTTGTTGGCCACGCCGCCGTTTAGAAAGGTGCCCTCGCTGCGCAGGCCGCCCTGGGCGCTCCAGCCGTGGGCCAGTTGCTGCGAGTAGGTAGCGTAGGCCGCCGGCATCACCTGCGTAAAATTGTAGGCAAACGAGTTGGCAGGGTCGAGCTGAAACTCGGCGCCAGGGTCAACCGAAGTCGGCTTCAGCATGGCCGTGCTGCCGGTGTTGTGCAGCACCTGGTTTTTCAGGCCCGCTTCCAGCTTGCCCTTGCCATCGGCGCTGGGCAGCGTGTAGTCTACCTGGCCAAAGTAAATCTGGGCATTTACCTGCTGCGCCTGCCTGAAGCCGGCGGGCTGGGCGCTGCCGGTTATCAGCTGGCTCACCGGAATGTTGGCGTCGATTTTTACCATGCCCGCGTTGGCGGTCAGCTCGCGGCCTTTGTGGGCTTCCCAGGTGTGGCGGTAGTCGGCCGATGATTCCAGTACGGTCACCTTCACGTCCGCGGTTTGCTGGCCGTACTGCGTCGTCACGGTGGGCGAGCCCAGCGTTTGCTGGGTCAGGGTCTGGTTTTCGACCTCGCTCTGATGCTCCCAGTGGGGCTGCACGCTTACGCTCAGGGTTTGCTCCTTGGTCAGGTCGTAGTCCAGGCCCAGGTTCAGGCTGTGGTTGCGATTGTGTTGGGTGCCGGTGCCGTCCTGGGTGGTGTAGAGGCTGCTGGTAGTGGTGCCATCGGTGAGCAGGGCGGTTTGCTGGCTGTTCGAGCGGGTGCGGTAAAGCTGGTCGCGGCCGTCGTAGCCCAGGTTCCAGGTGGCCTTGCCGTGGTGCCGGCTCAAGCTCAGGCTGGGCGAGTATTTGTCGCCATTGCCCACCACCAGGGCGGCCTGGCCGTTCCAGCCTTCTTTCTTATTCTTTTTGGTAATGATATTGATGACGCCCGCGCCGCTGGCATCGTACTTGGCCGAGGGGTTGGTCATTACCTCCACCTGCGCAATCTGCGAAGCCGGAATCTGGTCGAGGCGCGGGCCGGGGCCGCCGTTGCTGGTACCGGCCGGCTTGCCATCAATCAGAATGGTGAGGTTGCTGGAGCCGCGCAGGCTCACCGTGCCGGTGGCATCCACCGCCACGGCGGGCACGTTTTCGAGCACGTTTACGGCAGTGCCGCCCACGCTGCTCAGGTCTTTCTCCACGTTGATGACCGTTTTGCCCAGCTCCTGCTGCACAACTGCTTTCTCGCCCGTCACCTTCACCTCCGCCAGCTGGTGCGTGGCCGCGCTCAGCCTGAGCAAGCCCAGGGCTACGCTGGTTTGGCCGGGAGCCACCCGCACGGCCTGGGCCAGACTCTGGTAGCCCAGCGCCAATACCCGCAGGCGGTAGGCGCCGGCCGGCACCTTGGGCAGCTCAAAGGTGCCTTCCAGGGTTGTTTGGCCGCTGGCCACCAGGCTGGTATCGGCGGCCTCGGCGTGGCGGAGCAGCACCGTGGCAAAAGGCAGCGGCTCCGCTTTGGCCCCGCCATCCACCGCCGTGCCGGTGATGGTAGCGCGAGTGGCGGCCGGCGCCACCTGGGCGTGCAGCCCGGCCGGCAGCGTCAGCAGCAAGGCGAAGCTGGCGACCGGGAGCAGTGTGTTGATTTTCAGAGAGTAATACATAGGAATTGGCGCGAAGAAGTAGGTTTTTTTGGGCATGGCGAGTCCGTTCCCAACCAGCTGCAGTTCTGGTGAGTGAAAGAATCAGTGCCCGGTGCAGAAGCACTGGAGCGAGTAAGCAGGCTGACTAGCGAACCAGTCGGGATGGGTGGCCGGTACTATTTCCGGCCCAAGTCAGCGGCCCGGTTGGCAGCTGAGAGGCTACTTTCAGCCGCAGCTAGGCGCGGCAAGGTTGTAGGTAGTAAGGTGGTACTTGGCTTTTGGTAGAACAAATCTACAACAGGTACTTTGTTTCGCATAGTACTGTTTCAAAATATTTTTGCAATACTGCGATTGCAGCGTCCTAGCGCCGGTTTTTAAGTAAAATATTTTTTATGGTGCCTTGGGGCTTGCCCGTTTTAGCCTCCTTGCAAGCCCTACTACCGGGCAGAGTGCCAAACGTTACGCGGCGTGAAGGGCAATTTTTGCAGGTTGTTTCCCGAAACCTGACAGATGCAGCGCAGGGCTGAGCGGTTGCTCGGCCCCGCAGGCAAGGCGTTGGGGAAAGGCCGCTTGCGCAACTGCCCTGCCGCAACGCTTGCTAAAGCAGTTGCGGCAGGGCAGTAAGGACAGGGCGACTAATAGCCGCTTTGTATAGTAAATTTACTATGTAAAGCGACTATTCCTTTTCATAGTCCAGCAGGTTCTTTATCATGCCTTTGAAGATAATGCCGTGAAACGGCAGCACGGAATACCAGTACAGCCGGCCGGCCAGGCCCTGGGGGCGGTAGGCGGCCAGCTGTTCCAGCGCGTGGGTGCCGTCGGGGTTGTCGACGATGCGAAACTGGAGCCAGGCCTCGCCAGGCAACTTCATCTCGGCGTAGAGTAGCAGGCGGCGGGCAGTACGGTCGGCCACCAGCACGCGCCAGAAATCGAGCGGGTCGCCGGCCCGCAGGTGGTTGGGCGAGCGGCGGCCCCGGCGCAGCCCCACGCCACCTACCAGCTTATCCATCAGCCCCCGTATGCGCCAGAGCCAGTCGGTTTTGTACCAGCCGCGCTCACCCCCGATGCGCCAGATATTATCCAGCACTTCGGCCACCGGCCGCGTAAACGTGCGCCGCTGCCGGTCGAAGAACATCCCGTTTTTGGGTATCTGAATGGCATCCATGTAGTTCTGGCGCAGCGTGCCGCTGCTCATGGCATCGCTCCAGCTGCTCACTACCTCGTTTTGCTCAATGCGCTGGAATGCCAGCGCCAGCGCCTCGCGGTAGCTCATGCAGGCGTGCGGCACCACGCGGGCAATGCTGCGCGCCGGGTCGACTACGGTATCATTCTTCAGGCTTTCGACCAGGCTTTGGGCCAGTGAAAACGAGGTGCTCGTAACCAGGTACAGCCACCACGATGACAGCCGCGGGGTGAGCACGGGCACGGTAAGTATCCAGCGCCGGTAGCCGCGCTGGGCAGCCAGGCCGAGCAGCATCTCCTTGTAGGTCAGAATGTCGGGCCCGCCCAGGTCGAAGCGTTGACCAAAACAGTCGGGGTTGTTGAGCACGGCCGTGAGGTAAAACATCACGTCGCGAATGCCCAGCGGCTGGCAGCGCGAGTTGAGCCAGCGCGGCGTTATCATCACCGGCAGCTTCTCCACAATATCGCGGATAATCTCGAACGATGCCGAGCCCGACCCAATGATGATACTGGCCCGCAGTACCGTGAGTCGCGCCGTGCGGGCCTCGCCCAATACGTCTTCCACGGCCTGGCGCGAGCGCAGGTGTACGCTCAGGTCGTGGTCGTTGGCGATGCCGGAAAGGTAGATAACCTGCCCCGCCGCGGTGCGGTCGAGGTAGTGGGCAAAGTGCCGGGCCGAAGTCTGCTCCAGCTGAAAAAAATCTTCGCCGTGGCCGCTCATGGAATGCACCAGGTAGTAGGCCGCATCTATATCGAGCGGCAGGCCGGCCAGCGAATCAGGCCGGAGCAGGTCGGCCTGCACTGCCTGCACCTGCGGGCGCAGGCTTTCCGACATGGTATCGGGCAGGGCGAAGCGGCGCGCATCGCGCACCAGGCACACTACCTCGTGGCCCGCCGCGGCCAGCACGGGTAGCAGGCGCTGGCCGATATAGCCGGTGGCTCCGGTGAGCAGTATCTTCATGGGCAGAGTGGAAAAGGGATAGGCGCTACACGTTGTACTGTACTAAGAACTTAGGAATGACGTAGTTGTTCGGTGGTTCCAGCCGGGGCTCCGCTTATCTTTGCCACCATGAAATACGCCTACTTCTTTGCCGCCACCGCTGCCTTGAGCGCGCTACTGGCCCCCGCCGCCCAGGCCCAAACAAAGCTTACTATTCCGCAGCCCAGCCCCGGCGTGCGCATCCGGGAAGCTTTCTCGACTTCGTTTGTCGAAATGAGCTATTCGCGTCCCTCACTGAGAGGCCGCACTGCCTTTGGCGGCCTCGTGCCCTACGGCCAGGTGTGGCGCACGGGCGCCAATACAGTCACCAAAATCCGGTTTGGCGAAGAGGTGAAGCTAGCGGGCCAGACCGTGCCGGCCGGCACCTACGCCCTGCTCACCATTCCGGGCAAAGCTGACTGGACGATTATCCTCAACCGCGATACCGCGCAGTGGGGCGCCTACGAGTACAAGCAAAGCCTCGATGTAGCCCGCATCCTGGCCAAAGCCAGCAAGCTGGCCGCGCCCCAGGAGAGTATGTCGCTCAGCCTCGAAAACCTGCGCCCCGCCGCCGCCGACCTTACTCTGACTTGGGAGCGCACGCAAGTGAGCCTGCCGCTTACCGCCAACCCCGACCCTATTGTGCTGGCCCAGATTCGGGAGGCCATGAAAGGGGAGAAGAAGCCGTACGTAATGGCGGCGCAGTATTACTACAACACCAACCAGCCCGACCTGAACCCCGCCGTGGGCTGGCTCGATGAGTTTATTAAGGCCAACCCCACCGAATATTACGGCTACTACTGGAAAGCCAAGCTGCTGCAAAAGCAGGGCAAAAACAAAGAAGCCGCCGAGGCCGCCAATAAGTCGCTGGAGCTGGTGAAAGTGGATAAGAACGATATCTCGAAAGCTGAATATACGCGGCTCAATCAGCAATTGCTGGCCGAGGTGAGCGGGAAGAAATAGTCTGTTGGCCGGCTAAGCATCTGCCACCCAACTAAGGAGCGTCATGCCGAACTTGTCGAAGCATGACGCTCTTTTAGTATGTAGGCGGAGCTCTGACTGGCCACCGGTTGCGTACCAGCCCTTGGTTAGGCTTTACTGCCAAGGATACGCAGCGTTTTGTCGTCGCCCACGCCGTTGAAAAATTTGGTTAAAACCGCCTGAAAAACCGGATTGGCAGCGGGCAGGGCAGCAAATAAAGTCATCGACGATTTCAACTTCAAGTCATCAGGACTACCCAATATCTGGTTGGCATCCGAGTTGTGAAGACCAAGCAGGGCGTGGCAAATCTCTACCAGCCGGCGGCCCAAAACCGGATGCTGCAAATAGGCTTCCGCCTCGGCCAAATCCTGAATGGCGTAGTGCCTGGAAATATCGCTGAAGCCTAGCCCCTGAATCTGGGGGAAGATATACCACATCCAATGGCTGCGCTTACGGCCATTTTTAATTTCGGCCAGGGCCTGCTGGTAATCCGCTTTTTGCGCCTCGATAAACCGGTTTAAATTACTCATAATTACGCTTAATACTGGCTTCAGAATTACTGATGCGAGTTTGTCGAAGCTTAGTTCGCGTCATTCAGAAACGACCTGTTTTTGAAAATTCGCTCAAATACAAAGCTTAGAAGCAATAAAATTGGTAGAGCCAGCCAGGCACTAAACGCCAACTCAATTCCATTCTGGCCATCAGTGACGTAGCACAAGGTACGGGTAGTACTCCAACACGGTTCCAAAACTGCTGGAATAAATGCGTAGAGTATAGAATTGAAAATTATTATTCGAACCTTGATTTGGGAATCAGAAAACCACGTTTTTGAATTCCTTAAATAAAAGAAAAAAATAATAGGTAGTAGCCCACAAATGCATGTTGCAATGTACCAGACTATTTTCATCGATTCTTCGCACTCGAAGCCAGCGTTTCCTAAAATTGATACGATGCCTAAAAGTACATAAGCAGGAAATAAGAATAATAGAAAGGCAACGCCTAAAAAATTACTTGTTGGCTTCGTAAAGCTGTTTTTCTTGTTGCTCATAGCTACTGCCCCGAAAATAAAAAGGTTTCCTGGTTAATGTAGACAGGAATACCTTTCTATACTAACACTTAACTGGCGCGAGTTTAGGCGCAGCCGTAACTCGTGCCGATTACACCGTGGAGGTTGTACCTCCACTGCCGCGCCAGCGGCAAGCCGGAAACGTGCCGCTAGTGCTGTTCGGCTAGCTCGTTCTATGGGAGGCACAGCCTCCCCCGAAAATATGTCACGAGTTACGGCTGCGCCAAAACTCGCGCCGGTACAGGGGGCACTGCGCCGCCAAGCTGTTCAAACGGGTCGTTCTATGGGAGGTACAGCCTCCCCCGGAAGGTTGGAGTTACGCTGGGCTAAACCCGCGCCAGCTGGGGCAATCTGAATGCTCAATATATTATTTATTTCTCCATAGCTCTCTATTTCTTTAGGAATAAGAATCTGCCCTGAGCCAAAAAAATTATTTGCATATTTAGTTTTAATAAGTAGCCCGTGTGCCGTTTCGATAATCTTATCTATGTCTTTAATATTTATCGCAATATTATTTTGTGGATAAATTTGCTTTGTATTTTCTAGGGGCATCCTATTTATTCTAAATAACGACTCTTTTTTACTGAAGTCAATAATTTTTCTTATTTGATTATTAGTAATAATTATCTTGTAATTAGCGTAAAATAATTTTTTGAAGTTATATGTTTGCCAAAAAATGAAAAATAATATAGTTACGATGATTGCTATTAAGCTTAAGAAAAGAATAAATGCATTTTTGATAGGAGAAATGCCTTTAAAAGCAAGCATTAATAATAAAAAAAGCGTGGCTGTACTTATAAAAACAGTGATTCCACTTTTCTTGAGGTCGCGTATTACCAATGACTGTACTTTGTTCGGTAGGATTTTGAATGTCTTATCCATTGAAGATAAATTTAATATCTACTATCAGCGAGCCCTGAAGTGTTTATGTGTATGTATGTAGTATAAGGTTATTACTAATTGTCTCTCAAGTGATTGCAAAAAGAGCGTCATGCTGAACTTGTCAATTCATGACGCTCTTTTTTGCCATAAGCGTTCATCTTCAATCAGTGATAACTAGATTGAGTAAGTAGTAAATCCAGCGAATAGCTACCGCCCCACCACCGGCAGCACGGCCGCACTCTCGTGCCCGGCCGCATCAATGCTCACCACGCCAAAAATGTAATTATCCTTGCTGATGGCCAGGTCGGCCGTAGTGCCGCTTACCGGGAAGCGCTGCTGCCACTGCGGGGCGCTGGTTTCGCGGGCCAGCACCACGTAGCCGGCGGGGGCGGGGCCGCCTTGCGGTGCCTGCCAGCGCAGCTCGGTGCGGTTGGTGAGCTTGGCGGTGAGCACTTCCACTTTTTGCGGGGCGGCGGGGGCCAGCGCCAGGCTGGCCAGGGTGGCCAGGTTGACCTGGGTGGTGCGGCGCAGGTAGCGGAAATCCATGAACTCCGTTTTGTCGCCGTACACGAGGCCGTTTTCGGTGCGCAGGTCCTGGTGCTGATGGTTGAAGTTTTCGTTGGTTTCGGTGAAGCGCACGGCCGCGTAGCCCTGCTGGTTGAAGGGCGTGTGGTCGCCGCCGCGCAGGAAGCGGTCGGGGCGATACTCCAGCAGCACCGAGTAACCGCCGGCGCTCACGTACTGGCGGGCGGCAGTTTGGGCGTAGCGAGCAAGCTGGCGGCTGGGCGCGTCGTTTTCGGAGCTGAGCTGGCGGCGGATGCGCGCCTGCTCGGGCGTTTCGGTGGCCGGCACGCCCTCGCTGAATACGCGCAGGTGCAGCGTATCCGTGATTTCGGGGTCGTAGCCGTGCGAGTTGCCCACGATGTCGTTGTTGAGCATCGCTATCACATTCCAGCCCTCCTTTTTAGCGCGCTTGGCGAGGTGGTCGGAGCCGAGCAGGCCCTGCTCTTCGCCCTGCACGGCCACGAGGCGGATGGTGCAGGGGAATTTCTGGCCGGCCAGCACGCGGGCTACTTCCATCACGGCGGCCACGCCGCTGGCGTCGTCGTTGGCGCCGGGTGCGTCGGCGGTGCGGTTCATCACGTCGGTCACGCGCGAGTCGATGTGGCCGCTCATGATAAGCACGCGGGTATCGGTGGGGTCGGTGCCGGGAATGGTGGCCAGCACGTTGGCCATGAGCGTGGTTTTATCGACGCGTTTGCCGTCGGCCTTCAGCGTGAAGGTGTCCATCTCGACAGCCATGCGCCCGCCACCGGCCTTGCTGTACTTCTTAAACTCGTCGAACACGTACTGGCGGGCCGCGCCGATGCCGCGCGTCTTGCTCTTGGTATCGCTCAGGGTGTGGCGGGTGCCGAAGCTGACCAGCTTGCGCACGTCGGCTTCGAGGTTTTTACTCGACACCTCATTTACCCAGCGCTGGATGTTGGGGTCGGGGGCAGGCTGGGGGGCGGAGGGCTGGGCCAGGGCCGCCAAGGGCAGCAGGCAGGGGAGGAGTGGTAGAATTTTCATAAGGAATCGCAAGAAACGACAAACGCCGCTAGTCGGGCAAGACTAGCGGCGCTCAGGTACATGCCGAAACACGCCAATACGCTATAAGTCGAACGTGTAGGAAGTGGTTTGCCCGGCTACTACCTGCACAGTTTTAGCTGTAGAAGATTGAATAACGAACACATAATTGCCTGGATTTAGCGTGCTGATAATTATTTCAGTCTTCAAGCGGGTATTTGATATGACGATTGGCGGCCGGTCGGAAGACGAGCCGCTTCGCAATGGGCCGCCACTTCCGGTAAGGATATAAGTACGCCAGCCCTCCTCCGTGAAGAGTGAATAGCCGTAAAATATCGCGTCGTAGGTATAGGTAATGTGCACATTGCCAGTGGTAGGCGACGGCTCATCCTTTTTGCAGCCGGTAAGAAACAGGGCCGCTACTGCGGGCGCAACAAGGAACAGGCGGCGAAACGTCATCGGAAGGCAGAAGTGCTAGAGCATTGAAGTTATGTGGTAAAGCTATCCGCACAATTGCGTAATAATTATGAAGAAATAAATATCTACCCCATCGTGTGGTACACGGCCTGCACGTCTTCGTCCTCCTCCAGCTTGTCGATGAGCTTCTCGACTTCCTCGGCCTGCTCGTCGTTGAGCGAAACGGTGGTGTTGGGCACGCGCTGCAAGGTAGCGCTTACAATGTTTACCCCTTTGGTATCCAGGGCTTTCTGCATTTGACCAAAATCGGTAAAAGCCGTTTCGACTACCATGTACTTGTGCTCGGCACCGTGCTCATCTTCCTCGGTGGTTTCGTACACGTCTTCGGCCCCGGCGTCGATGAGCTCCAGCTCCAGCTCGTCGCGGTCGAGCCCTTCGGCGGCCAGCTTAAACACGCCCTTGCGGGTGAAGGTGTAGTCGGAGCTGCCGGCCGTGCCCAGCGCGCCGTTGTTGCGGTTGAAGTACAGGCGCACGTTACTTACGGTGCGGGTGGGGTTGTCGGTGGCCGTTTCGACCACGATGGCTACGCCGTGCGGGCCGTAGCCTTCATACACCACTTCCTGGTAGTCCTTCTCGTCCTTGCCGGTGGCGCGCTTCACAGCGGCCTCTACGCGGTCTTTGGGCATGTTCACGCCTTTAGCGTTTTGCATGGCCGTGCGCAGGCGGGCGTTGGTATCGGGGTTGGGGCCGCCTTCTTTCACGGCCATTACGATTTCCTTGCCGATGCGGGTGAAGTCTTTCGACATCCGGTCCCAGCGCTTCATTTTGCGGCCTTTCCGGAATTCAAATGCGCGTCCCATCTTTTCAATTATCAATTAACAGTGAGCAATGAGCAATTAAGGCGGCGGGGTGGGAGGAGCGGCCCGAATGCGGGCGCAAGTTAGCAAGGTTGGGGCGGGGGCGGCAAGCCGAGCCGGCAGGGGCAGCCAGGTGCACCAAAACTTCAGATTTTCTGCTACCTTGTGCGCCTAACGCTAGGTAGTATGGGTCAACTCATTACTTGGAAACGGCTGGCGCTGGCGCTGGTCTTTTGTGGGGAAATATGGGCCGGAAAAGCCCTCGCTGGTGGCCGGCCTGGTCCGCAGGCCGAAGTCGATAGTCTGCGCCGCCGCGCGGCCGTTGAGCCCGCCGACACCAGCCATGCCCAAACGCTCAACGAGCTGGGTTTCGACCTGGCTCAGCTGGGGCGCTACGCCGAGGCGCGCGCCACCCTGCGGCGCGCCCAGCACCTGAGTGAGCAGCTGCATTTTGCCACCGGGCAGGTGCGGGCACTTAGCGCGCTGGGCGTGAGCTACCAGAACGAGGGGAATTTTCCGCGGGCGCGGGTGCTGCTCGACTCGGCCATTGCGCTGGGGCATCGGCTGCACGAAACGCGTAAAATGGGCTCGGCGCTGCTCAACCGCGCCCGCCTCTGCAATGCCCAGGACGACTACGCCTGCGCGCTGGAATCGGTGCAGGCAGCCCGGCGTTTTTTTGAGGCGCGCGGCGACTGGCCACGCACGGCGCAGGCGCTGAATGGTTTGGGTTCCATATATAGTAATCGGGGTGATTATCCGCGCGCCGTGGCAGTGCTGTTTGAGGCCGTGCAGCTGGCCCGCCAGCACCACGACGCCCAAACCGAAGTGAACGCGCTGGGCAATATCGGCAACGTTTATCTAAAGCAGAAAGAGTATGCGCAGGCGCTGCGGGCCTACCAGCAGCTACTGCCGCGCCTCGACGCGGTGCCCGATTTTCGGGGCAGGCCCGAGGCGTATCACGACCTGGCCATTGTGCTAAGCCACTTGCACCGGCCGGAAGCCGAAAGCTATTTTAAGAAAGCGATAGCGGGCTTCGAGCAGCTGAAAGAGCCCGCCGATGTGGGCCAGGTGCTGGGCAGCTACGCTAATTACCTGCTCGATGCCGGCCGCCGGTCCGAGGCAATTGCCACGTATACCCAGGCTCTGGCGCTGCTGCGGGCCGCCGCCGACAACAGTAGTATTGCCGCCACGCTGGCGGGCCTGGCCAGCGCTTACCAGCAGAATGGACAGCCGGCCCTGGCGGCCACCCACGCCCGCGAGGCACTGGCGCTGGCCCGGCGCATCCACGACCTGCCCGATGCCCAGAGCGCCGCCGCGCTGCTGGCTACCCTGGCCAAGGCCAGCGGCGACTACCGCCAGGCCCTGGCCTACACCGAGCAAGCCCAGGCCGCCAACGACTCGCTCTTCAGCCAGGCCAAGGCCGAGCAGATTGGCCGCTTGCAGGGCGATTTTCAGCTTAGCCAGGAGCGGGAGCGCCGGCAGGCGCTGGCGCGCACCAGTGCGGCCCAGGCCGAAACCCTGCGCCTGCGCCAGCGCCAGGTGCGGGGCCTGATAGCCGGCCTGGTGGCCGTAGCGCTGGGCGGGCTGGCCCTTACGTGGCTGGCCTGGCAGCTGCGGCGGCGCAACCGCCTGGTGGAGAAGCAGCGCGCCGAGCTAACCGAGCTGAACGCGACTAAAGACCGCCTGTTCTCTATTATCGGCCACGATTTGCGAGCCCCGCTGCACTCGCTGCACACGTTTGTCGAGCTGCTGAGCGGCCCGCCGCTGCCGCCCGAGCGCCTGCGCCAGTACACCCAGCACCTTACCCAAACCCTCGACCAAACGTTGGTTTTGCTCGAAAACCTGTTGGGCTGGGCCGCGCTGCAAATGCGCGTAGCTGGCCCCGTGCGCACCGAGCCGCTGTCGCTGGCTGCTGCTGTAGAGGATGCCGTGAGTCTGCTCGGCCCCACGGCCGAGGCGGCTGGCCTCACGCTGCGCAACACCCTGGGAGGCAGCGAGTGGGTGCTGGCCGACCCGGCCGCCGTGCGTATCGTGCTGCGCAACCTGCTCGGCAACGCGCTCAAATTTGCGCCCGGCGGCCGCGTAACGATAGCCGCTGAGCGCCAAGGCAGCCGCTGGCAGCTCGCCGTGGCCGACACCGGCCAGGGGCTGGCCGAGCCTACCCCACGCCAGCCGCTGGCGCCCGCTAGCCTGCCCCGCCGCTCGGGCTCAGCCCCAGGCCGGGCCCCCAGCGCCGGGCTGGGGCTGGTACTAAGCCACGACTACGCTCATCGCAGCGGGGGTGAGCTGGAAGTGGAAAGTGCCGGACCCGGTAAGGGCACTACCTTTTACCTGCGGCTGCCAGCTGCCCCGGAAGCAGCCGTATCGGCTGATGGGCCGGTGCTCGCGCGAAATGCCGTAGTAGATGCCGGCCGCTAGCGCCCGCTGCCGGGGTGGCGGCTTACCAGGCGCTGCTGCACCACCTGGGCCAGCACGCCCTCGCGGAAACTCTGGCCCAGAGGCACGGTAAGAGTGGGACCGAGTCGGACCTCATCGGCCGTAACAGCGTTGATATGGGTCGCGTTTACCAAAAATGAGCGGTGGGTGCGCAGAAAGCAGTGAGCCGGCAGCTGCTCTTCGAAATGCTTGAGGCTGACCAGCGTAACGTGCACGGCCCCGCTGAGCAGGTGCACCTTTACAAAGTCGCCCATGGCCTCGGCATAGGCCACCTCCGCGCAGCGCAGCCGCAGAAACTGCTGCTCGGTGCGAATAAAAAAGGTGTCGTCGGCTGGGGGCGCAGCTTCGGCCCACGACTGCCCCGCGTGCAGCCGTAAGGCCTTGTCGATGGCGCGCAGAAAGCGCGGAAACGTCAGCGGCTTTACCAAAAAATCGACTGCGTCCAGCTCGTAGGTGGGCAGCGCGTATTCGGGGTGCGAAGTAAGAAATAGTACCAGCGGCGGCTGGCGCAGGCTGCGCACCAGCTCCAGGCCGCTGAGGCCGGGTAGCTCGATGTCGCTGATTAATAAGTCGATGGGCGTGCGGTTGAGAAACTCGAAGGCCGCCATCGGTTGGGCGAAGGTGCCGTGCAGAGCCAGGGCTGGGACGCGGCCCACGTAGCTGGCTACCAGGTCGCAGCTCAGCGGGTCGTCGTCGAGCACCGCGCAGCGGAGAGAGGAGGCTGGTGGAGAGCTGGCAGGTAGCATGTGAAAGCAGAAAGTAAGTTTCCGGGGCCGCCCAACTCCTTGACCAAAAGCAAACAAGGCAGCCAGCGCCCGGGCAAGGTACACTGCGCCCGCCGCTCCTCAAGCACCAGCCGTGGTATTGGCCGACGCCAGCGCCGCTTCATCGACTTTTAGCCCCGGTTGCCCTACTTTCTTCCCGGCGGGGCACCCCGAAAGCTACTTTTATCCGCAAGCCACCCGGCACCCTGTCGGGCCGGCGCATTCCTCACTTTCACCCTTTTAGCCCTCCGCTTTATGTATACGCTTACGCTGAACACGCTGCGGCTAACCTTGCTGCTATGCCTTACCGGTGCCCTGAGCGCCGCTGCCCAATGCCGCGACCCCTGGATTGGGCAGATTTACCAGCAGCTGTACAATCGCAAGCCGGTGGGGCAGGGTGAGACGGGCGAGTGCAACATTCATCTGTACAATAATGGCACCTGGGGCAGCCGCGATGAGTTGATGGGCTACATCAAGCAGCTGCAACAAAGCGGCTTACGCATTGGCGTGGCCCCGCTGGGCAATAATACAGTAATGGTCGTGGCCCAGGGCAGCCAGGTTTTTGCTGTGTCGCTGCTCGATGCGGGCGGCAATCTGGTGGCGGCGGGTGGTGGCAACCTCGTAGCCGCCGGTGGTGGTAATCTCGTAGCCGCGGGCGGCGGCAATATCGTGGCGGCGGGCGGCGGCAACCTCACCGGCCTCAATGCCAACACGCCGGGCTTCAGCTTTGGAAGCAACTACGGCACCTTGTCGGCTGGGCAGCGCCGCGTGGCCACCAGCGGCAAAGGGGCGCTGGTAGTGCGCTAAGGCAGTAGTTAATAAGCTGATTTAGTAGTGGATGGTATCGCCTGGCACAGCTAGCTGCCGCTTACCAGCGCAAGTGCTATTTGCTGAGCACCGAAAATTACGGTAAAGCACTCCTTGTCTTTTTACATCTTACCCTTTCCAAGTACTTATAAACGGATTAATTAATCTTAATTAATATTAATAATATAAATATTTTCACTTCGTAATATCTACTGACTGTCCTGATTTTATAGAACCAGGCCTGGCAAAATAGCGCCGAAATACATGCGCGAAAAGCAGCATGCGGAACAGATAGCCATGGCGGAATCCGGGTCGGTGTACGGGTTTTGTTCTTGCATTCGCCTCACGAGCCTCCTTTGGAGCTGGCTCCTACGCCGCTTGATGCGCGGAATGAAAAGGAGAGGGGAGTCAATCTGGCAAAATGTGTACACTGACCACGAATCCGCGCAAATCGATTCATTGTCGTTGCAAGCCGCAGCTTATATGTCTTTTCCATCCGGCAGGCTGGCCTCGGCCCGCCAGTGCAGACCCTGCCCAACTATCGAGCCTGCGGCAGCAGGCCGCCTGTTTCTTTTCAACTTCTTTCCAAAAAATAGTATGAAAAATGCGTTGCGCTTCCTCAAACTAAGCTTGTTGACCTGGGGCGTGCTGCTAAGCACGGCCCTGGCAGTGGGAGCCTGCTCATCGAGCAGCGGCAAAGACACCAGCGCGGCCGGCCTGCTTCCCGGCAGCACGGCCGGCGGCAAGCCAGTAGGGCTATTTTTCTTCGTCAGCTCGTCCGATTTCAACAACCAGCACACGTACTACTTCACGCCGGCCGGGCAGGTATACGTTGACCCTACTGATTTTTCGGCTGCGGCGCTGGCGGCAGTGGGTCCTGGCCAGCACGGCACCTACGCGGTAACCGGCCAGCAGATGACCATCAAGTGGGCCAATGGCACCACCAAAACCGGCCACTACCACGCCGACCCGTCGGGCTTTAGCTGCGAGGGCTCGTTTATGTGCGTGGCCCCCCTGGCCAACCCGCGGCAGCTGGTTGGCACCTTCGAGGGCCATAACGCGGCCGTGACTGTCGATGCCAACTCGCTCGCGGCGTTCCGCACGCTTGTGCTCAAACCCGACGGCACTTTCACCCGCGACAGCTACGCGGCCTCGCATTCGGAGTCGCACCACGCCGATAACAGCAGCTTCAACACCGATGCCGCCTCAACGGGGGCTCAGCAGGCGGGCCATTGGAAGCTCGACGGCTGGTACCTGACCCTGACCGATGCCCAGGGCACCGCGCGCGGGGTAGCCTTCCGCACCGACTGGGATGAGAAAACCGACCAGACGAAGATTTTTCGCTTCAACGGCACCTCCTACAAAAATACCGGCCTGCGCTAAGGCTTGCGTAGCGGCCGGCTTCTACCTCTAAAAGCTACAACTATGGCCAGTGTTCGATATGCCCTTATGTACACAGCGCTGCTGAGCTTGCCGTGGGTAAGCCACGCCCAGCAGGCGGCCAGCGGCGCGGCGCTCTTCCAGCGCGGCCAGCAGCTCGAAGCGGCCGGCAACCGGGCCGCGGCGGCTACTACCTACCAGCAGGCCTACGCAGCCTACATGAGCGTCGATGACTCAGATGGCATGATAAAGGCGTTGGCCAAAAAGAAAGCCCTTACCGGCGAGGGGCTGCCACCGGCCGCCGCGGCACCTGCCCCGGCGGCCCGGCCGGTGGCCGTGGCAACGCGGGCCGCCGCGCCTGCTGGCGCGGCCATTGCGGCGCCGCTGGCTGGCCGGGTAGCGGGAGGCAAGCCGCTGGGCCTGTTTTTTATGACGCGCTACTGGATTGGCAGCCACTCGCTGGAAAAGGCAGCTTACTATTTCACGCCGGCCGGGCAGGCCTACCAGAACCCCACCGGGTTTGGGGCGGCCGACCTGGCGGCGCTGCCCGCCGGCCTGCGCGGCAGCTACACCGTGACGGGCAACACGCTTACCATCAGGTGGGCCGATGGCCACACGAGCACCAGCGCCCTGCAAGACGTGCACAGCAATGCCTTCAACTGGGACACGGGTATTTTTCTGGGAGTGCAGCCTTTTGCCAATACCCAGCAGCTAACCGGCACCTTTGAAGGGGGCAACTCGATAAGTACCAGCAGCGGCAGCGCGGCAGTATCGAGCGACCTCACCTTTCGGGCCGATGGTACTTACAGCGGGGGCAGCGCTTCCAGCTTCAGCGGCAAAGACACGGGTGGCAACACCACCTACGACGCCGGAGCCTCGGGAGCCGGGGCGGGCCGCTGGAGCCTCAACGGCTGGGTGCTCACTCTTACCAATGCCCAGGGCCAGACCCGGCGCGGCGTGGCTTTTCCCTTTGAGATGGACGATAAAACCGGCCGCGTAGTGCGGTTTTATTTCGATAACGTGGCTTATAAACGGCTATAGCCGACTCGGTTTATGCGTTACAAACCTGCCCAGCCGGGTTGCGGCCAACTTCCCAGGCGCTCCTTATTGCTGTCGTCGGCAGCTGGCAGCCAGCTAACCAGGCTCTGGTTCAACGTTGTAGTAGTGCTGGCAGTGCTGATTGGCCCGCTGACCGCCTCGGCCCAGGTACGCGTTTGGAGCGTAGGCGACCGGGTAGAGGCCGGGCCCAATGGCTACCACCCGGCTACGGTGCTGGCCGTGAGCCCGGCAAAAGTTTCGTTCCGCCTGCACTATGAGGATAATGCGCATCCCGACGACTGGGTAGAAGGCTACTGGATTCGGCCCCGCAATACCCAAGCCAAGGCTGATGCGCTGGCCGCCAATGGCCCCCGCATGGGCAAGTATCTCATTTATAGCTACGCTACCAGCTTTGGCGCCTACAACGGATACTTTCTGCTGCAGCCGGGCGGCAACTACCAGCTTTTCCTGCCTGGTGGCAAAAGTGCGGGCAGCGGTACCTATGCTTTCGACCGGGTCACTGCTACCGTTAAGTGGCAAACCGGCCCTTTTGCCAGCAAAGACTGGGATGGTACCCAGAAGCTTACCGTGGAGCGCGAAGGCAAGACCTACAGTATCCGGCTTAAAGACAGGCCCAGCGGCTCCAATAGCACGGATTAGGCCAGGCAGTAGGGTCGGGGGCGCCAGGCCGCTGTAAGTAAGTCTCTACGCTATAATCTGCTCACTGCTAAACGACTTGAGTATGAAATTCCACTACGCCATTATCAGTATCAGCTGCTTTGCCGGCGCGCAGCTCAGCGGCGGGGTAGGTAGCCCACCGCCGGCCAGGTATCCAGCTGATAGTCAGGCTGCTGGCTTGTGCCCAGCGGGGGAAGCCCACGCCAGGGAGTGGTCGGACTGCCCCAAAACCGACCTGGCAGTGGAATGCCGCTGGAATGGCCCCGGCGGACAAGCGCTACAGACGCGCTATCCGGGCGCCACGGTGCGCGTCACGCTTACGCCTCTGGCCCCGCTGCCCGCCGGCACCCAGGGGCAAGCCATTACCCGGCAGGTGCCCATTGGTACCAAGCTGTTTATCAAGGCTATTCCACTGGGGCTGTACTCCTGCACTGGTACCATTGCGGAAGGGGCAGCTCCCCACTCATTCGGCCGCCACTTACGCTAGGGTCACTGCCTTACCTGGTAAAAGTTACTGATTGACTGCTTCTTACAAACTTATCCCTGCTCCCATGGAAACTTCTTCGCCTTCTCTTTCCGCTCCTGACCGGGAGCCTGCCAACCCGGTAGCCCCCCCTACCTGCGAAGCCTTTGCAGTAAAGCTCGGCTATATCTGGCTGATGGTGCTGGCGCCGGTCGCCGGCTTCGTCATCGGCCTGGTAAGCCTCGCCAGTGGCTTTAGTGCGGGCGTAGTAGCCCTGGCTGTGGCGCTGCTGGCGGTAGGCTACCTGGCCTGGCGCCGGGGCTACCGCGCCGTGCGGCTGGAGCTGCGACCCGAAAGCCTGTACATTCAGCCAGCCGCCGGCCAGCCGGCCCAGGAGCTGCCGCTGGCACGCATTGCCAACTACCTGCGGCCCCAGGAAGCCTATTACCAAATACTGGAGCTTCAGCTGCATGGTGGCACCCAGCTTCGCTTTGGCAAGCGCCTGCGCCAGCCCACTGCCGGCCTCCTGAGCCTCGACGACTGGACCGAAGCCTTGGTTAGCCGCCTGGAGCTGGCCCGGCCCGCGGCGGTGCCGAGCGGGCTGGCGGCCGAGCGGCCCCGCATTTTTGCGCGCACTACCTTTGGCAAAGTACTGGCGGGCCTGGCTGTTGTGTGGGTACTACTGGCCCTGCTGGTGCTCCTCGACCCCTCGCAGCCGGGGCCGGCCGCCTGGGTCTTTATGGTGCCGAGCCTCTACATGGGCTATTATTTCCGCGCCAGGGGTTCGCTCAAGGGTATTAAAGTGCAAACCAAGTTCCTCACCGGCATTCAGGCCGACCGCGACAACTGGAACGATAACGACTGAGCTACCGGCAGCTTGCGTAAGCGTGAGCTGGCCGCCAGCCGCTGGCCCCGCAGAGCTTACTTTTTCCGGCCGGGCGGGCTGCTCGTCGCCAGCAGCTCATACACCCCTTTATTGCCTTTGGGGTACCCATCAATGGTGATGGTGAGCCGGCGCGTAGCGGCCACATAGCGAAACGTACCCCGCTGCACGTCGGGCCCTTTGAGGTCGGTGAAGCGGAAGATAATGCTGTCGCCTTTGGTCGTAAACCTGCCGTGCTGCGTGAAAAACCGGGGGCCGCTGTCGCCCATAAGCAAGCTCAGGCGCTTGTCGTAAGTGCCATCGGCTCGCAGGGCCAGCGTGCCGCCCACGCCCGGCACGCTCGTCGGCGGCTCGCCGGTAGTGAGGTCGACCACGGTGTAGGCCGTGTAGCTATAGGTAGTATAAAAGGCCACCGGCAAGCCCGGAGCGGGCAATGTAAAGAGTGTAGTCAGTAATATTTTATTTTTCATATATTAAAAAAGGAAGCCCCTGCCGCTATCCTGCGAGCAAAAGTCGGGCAGCAGCAGGGGTTTCGCCCTAAATTAATTGTTGGCACTTAAGCCCTGGTCTTCTTGCGCTTGCGGCGACCGCCGGCCAGCAGCCAGGTAGCGCCGGCCAGCAGCAGGCCGGCGCCCAGGGCCGCCGCTTGCCGGGGCAGCTTGTCTTCAACGGGCGGCGGCAGGTGCTCAACGCCGCTGGCGTCGGTGCGGGCGGGCTCGTGCAGGTAGCGGCCCTGCGCGGGCAGCTGGTAGTTATCGGCCAGGCGGCGCAGGCCCGCCGCGGCTTCGGGGCCGGTGATAACCGGGCCGTGGCCGCAGCCAATGGCCGCCGGCTCGAGGTCGGCCAGCGTAGCTACCGACTGTCGGCACTGCTGCCAGTCGTAGTTAAAAGGGGCGCCGGCCACGCTGATTTTGGGAATACCCAGCAGCACCGCCGGGATAGACTCGTGGTCGGTCGTGGCAAAGGCATCGGCCCCGAGCAGGGTACGGTCGGCCAGGCGAAACAAGGCAATCTGGCCCGGCGCGTGGCCCGGCACGTGCAGCCAGCGCCACTGCGCTAGGTGCGGCGGGTGCTCATCGTCGAGGGGCAAGGCTTCAACTACGCCTTCCAGATTAGGCAGCTGCGTCGGAAAAAACCGGCTCATAAAGGCCAGCGAGCCGCCCACGGTAGGGTCGCGCGGCGGATACAGCGCCCGGCCCGTGAGGTAAGGCAGCTCCAGCGGATGCGCGATAACCGGCACCTGCCAGTGCTGCGCCAGCTCCTTGGCCGAGCCCAGGTGGTCGAGGTGGCCGTGGGTAAGTATAATCGCTTCGGGCCGCGAGCCGGGGTAAAACAGCTGGTCGGCCGCCGCGATAATCTCTTTCTCCGAGCCGGGCAGGCCGGTATCGAGCAGCACCCACTCGCCGGGCGTGCCGGTTTCGATAAAATACACGTTTACAAAACGCTTGATGCGAAGCTGGTGCACGCCAGCGGCTACCTGGTCCATAAAAAAGCTGGGAAAAGCAAGGAAATATACTGTACTTCCCTGCCATACGGCTGCGGCCGCGGCAGGGGTGCGCTTACCGGCCAAATCTCCCGTAGTGTCCTGGCAATGGGCTATTTAACGGCCCGCGTGCTTACGGCGCCGCTTTGCTTATCAACCGCAAAGGCTGCGCGGCTGGGCATGCGGCGAGCCCAATCGGTGCGGGGCACCAATACCTGCCAGTGGGTAGCCACCTCTACCACGCTGGCCGAGTCGGGCACGTAGAGCGCGGCATTGGGCTGGCTTTGCAGGTAGTGGCGCACCGCGGCGCGGGCCGCTTCGGCAGTAGGAGCACCCGACGACTGGCAGGCAGCGGCTCCGAGGGCCAGCGCCGCCAGGAAATAGGTGTTTTTCATGTCGTAAAGTTAGAAATTGCCCGGCGGTTAGCGCAGCAGTCAGCCAAAAGAGGAGTTGGCTTGTTATAGCCGCATTCTCTTGCTTACGCTTATGCTTCCTACACTCTCCGCCCCGGTTGTGAGCCCCGCGCGCCTGGCCGCCGCCTATTCTTACCCAGCTTATCGCCAGCTGCTTGATGAGTTGTTGGCCGAAGGCAAAACCACCGGCCCCGAGCAGTCGGCCGAGCTGCTGGCCTATGCCCAACTCAACGTGCAGCGCATGAGCCGCCTCGATAAAACCGTGAAGGTGCTGCCCGAGCTGGCCACTGCCGTAGCTACCCTGCGTCAAAGCTATTGCTGGCTGATTATTACCGAAGGCTGGTGCGGCGACGCGGCCCAGATTGTGCCCGTGCTCGAAGCCGTGGCCCAGGCCAGCGCCGGCCACGTGCGCACCGCCTACGTGCTGCGCGACCACAACCTCGACCTCATCGACCGCTACCTCACGGGCACCAGCCGCTCTATTCCCAAGCTGGTGGTGCTGCACGCCGATACGCTCACCGAAGCCACGCACTGGGGACCACGCCCGGCCGCCGCTCAGGCGCTGATAACCAAGCTCAAAGCCGAAGGCATGAGCCACGATGACTTCATTCGGGAGCTGCACGCCTGGTATGCCCACGACCATACCCAGGCCATTCAGCGCGAGCTGCTGGCCCTGGTGCAACAGCTAACGTAGCCCCGGGAGTCGCGTCATAAATATTAGGAATTATCTATATTTTTCTCCAGTGTCAGTAGGGTAAGGGGCTGGCGGGGGCGGCCAAAGCGGGTGGTAGCCGGAAAAGGCTCGCTGGCTCCGGTGGGCTGGTAGCCGTGGCGCTCGTACCAGGCCAGCAGCTCGGGGCGGGCGGCCAGCACGCTCATGCGCACCTTGGTGCGCCGCAGCTGCCGGGCGTAGGCATCGGCGGCGGCCAGCAGCTGCCGGCCCAGGCCGTGGGCTTGCGCCTCGGGCGCTACCGCCAGCAGGCTCAGGTAGAGTACCTCGCCCTGCGCCTCCAGGTACACGCAGCCCGTGGGAATGCCGTCGGTTTCGGCTTTTAAGAGCTGGGCGTGCGGCAGGGCCAGCATCGCCAGCAAGCCGGCCTCGTCGATGCGCGGGCCTTCGAGCAGGTGGCCTTCGGCGGTCCAGCCGCCCTGCTCGCTACGGTAAGCACGATTAATGAGGGCGGTCAGGGCCGGGGCATCGGCTGGGGTGGCAGCAGTTATCGTTTCCATAAAGAGGCGGCTGGCGGGGAGTGGCGGCCAAAAAGAATGAGTACTCGTAACAGTTTTCGCAACGATTAGGTAAACTTTTGCCAAAATTCTTACTTAATCAGCCAACCCGCACCAAACAACGGTAAAATATGAATCTCGCTACTAATACTATCCTCCTTACGGGCGGCGCTACCGGCATTGGGCTGGCCCTGGCCCGGCGCTTTGTGCAGGCGGGCAGCCAGGTTATCATCTGCGGGCGCCGGCCCGACAAGCTGCGCGAGGCCCAGCAGCAGGTACCCGGCCTGCATTTCTACGCCTGCGATGTGGCCGTGGCGGCCGACCGCGTGCAGCTGGTGCAGCGCGTAGTGGCCGATTTTCCGGGGTTGAATGTGCTCGTCAATAATGCGGGCATCCAAAACCGCTTTCAGCTGGCTGAACTGCCCGCCGACCTGGCAGCCTGGGAGGCGCAGCGCCAGGAAATTGCCATTAATCTGGAAGCACCCATTCACCTCACCGCCCTGCTTTTGCCGCACCTGCGCCAGCAGCGCGAGCCGGTGGTTATCAACGTATCGTCGGGCCTGGCGTTTGCTCCGATGGCCGCCGCGCCCATCTACAGCGCCACGAAGGCCGCGCTGCACTCGTTTACGCTCTCGCTGCGCCGGCAGCTGGCCGATACTGGCATTCGGGTGCTCGAAATAGTGCCGCCCGCCGTCAATACCGACCTGGGCGGAGTGGGCCTGCACACCTGGGCGGCCCCGGTCGATGAGTTTGCCGACAGCATTGTGGCACGCCTGGCAGCCGGGGAGGAGGAAGTCGGCTTTGGCACTTCCGAAGCCATTCGGCAGGCATCACGGGCCGAGCTGGATGCCCGCTTCAAGCAAATGAACGGGTAACAGCCGGCGGAGTAGCGGCTGCAGGAGTTGCTTTTCAGGGTTGGCAAAGCGGGTAACCCTATCTAAACGAAACCGATAGGTAGGGCAAAAAACTGACGTGTAGCTTGCGGCCCCACCAAAGCAGCAGCTTCTACTCATGCTTCATAAGCTCGTTTTTCGCCGTTCGGCGCTCGCGCTGGCCGCCCCGCTGGCCCTGGCTGCCTGCCAAAGCCGACCTGCCCGGCAGGCCGACCAGCCGGCTACTACCCCAGCGGCCCCGGCCGCCACAACTGGCTCAGCTACTGCCAAATACCTAGCTGAGCCACTGATTACAAGTATCTATACTGCCGACCCGTCGGCCCACGTTTTCAACGGCAGGATTTACATCTACCCCTCGCACGACATCGAGTCGGGCATCCCGGAAAATGACAGCGGCGACCACTTTGCCATGCGCGACTACCACGTGCTGTCGATGGACAGCGTGGGTGGTAAAGTGACTGACCACGGCGTGGCGCTTGCTATCAAAGATATTCCCTGGGCCGGCCGCCAGCTGTGGGCTCCCGACGCAGCCGTTAAAGATGGCACTTACTATCTCTACTTTCCGGTGAAGGACAAGCAGGACGTGTTCCGTATCGGGGTGGCCACTAGCCCGTCGCCTACCGGGCCCTTTAAGGCGGCGGCTACGCCCATCGCGGGCAGCTACAGCATCGACCCCGCCGTGTTTAGCGATGCGGATGGCAAGGCCTATATGTACTTTGGCGGCCTCTGGGGCGGGCAGCTCCAGCGCTGGGCTACGGGTACCTATAATCCTAAAGCGCCGGATAAAAAGCCCGACGGTAACGAGCCGGCGATTGGCCCACGTGTGGCCCGGCTAAGCGCCGATATGCAGCACTTTGCCGGCCCGGTGCAGGAGCTGAAAATAGTGGATGAAGCCGGCAAGCCCCTGCTGGCGAGCGATACGAAGCGGCGCTTTTTTGAAGGCGGCTGGCTGCATAAGTACCAGGGCAGGTATTATTTCTCTTACTCGACCGGCGATACCCACCTGCTGGTGTATGCCGTGAGCGACTCGCCCACCGGCACCTTCACTTACAAAGGCGTGCTCATGACCCCGGTGCAAGGCTGGACTACCCACCACTCCATCGTGGAGGTGAAAGGCAAATGGTATATCTTCTACCACGACACGGAGCTGAGCAATAAAACCTGGCTGCGCAACGTAAAAGTGACCGAGCTAACGCATAATGCCGACGGCAGCATCGTGACGATAAACCCATAAATACTTGAAAAACAGCAAAAAGAGCGTTAGGCTACGCTCGGTGAAGCCGGGCGCTCTTTTCTGCTGCTTTTCGCCAGCATTTCGCGGGCCTGCGTAAAGCGCACGCCCTGTGCCAGCAAATCGGCTTTGGCGGCGGCAATAGTTTCGGCGGCAATGCCCCGGGTAGCATCTTCAAGCACAGTTACCTCAAAGCCTTCGCGGCGCGCATCTTTAGCCGAAAAGTACACGCAGTAATCGGTAGCCAGCCCGGCCACAAATAGTTGCGTAATGCCACGGGCGCGGAGGTAGGCGCTCAGGCCGGTGGCACGGCGGTGCCCGTTGTCAGAAAAAGCACTGTAGCTATCCAGTTCGGGGTCGGTGCCCTTGCGAAAAATGGCTTCCACGCGGTCGAGACTCAGCGCCGGGTGCAGGGCGGCCCCTGGTGAGCCCTGCACGCAGTGGTCGGGCCAGAGGCGCTGCGGCAGGCCCTGCCACTCAATCTCGGCAAAAAGCGCCTGCCCAGGGTGGGCGCTGGCAAAGCTGCGGTGCCCGGCCGGGTGCCAGTCCTGGGTAGCTACTACCAGGTCGAAATGCGTTTGCAAGTCGTTGAGCAGCGGCAGGATAGCATCACCGTCGGGCACGGCCAGCGCGCCGCCCGGCAAAAAATCGGGTTGAACATCAATGAGTAGCAGGCAGGTCATCATTTATTATGCATTAAAAACCAGAAAGCGCCGGGCCCTACGCCAGCTTCAGTACCTCGGCCGAGTGCGCCCGCACGGCCGCCGTAAGGGCTGCATTAGCGGCCAGGGGCTGGCCAAAGGAGGGCACCAGCCGATGAAAAGTAGCCTGCCACTCGGGCGAGGCGGCTTGCTCGGGAAAGCAGCGCTGCACCAGGTCGAGCATGATGCTGACGGCCGTGCTGGCCCCCGGCGAAGCCCCCAGCAGCGCGGCAATCGAGCCATCGGCCGCAGTAACTACTTCAGTGCCAAATTCTAATACGCCGCCAGCCTTTTTGTCTTTTTTGATAACCTGCACGCGCTGGCCCGCTACTTCGAGCTGCCAGTCTTCGGGGCGGGCCTCGGGGTAATACTCGCGCAGGGCCGCAATGCGCTGCTCGGGCGTTTGCAATACCTGGCCGATAAGGTACTTGGTAAGCGGAATATTACGGGCGCCGGCATATAGCAAAGGCCTGATATTGCCCAGCTCAATCGAGCGAAACAAGTCGGCGTACGAGCCTTTCTTCAAAAACTTGGTGCTGAAGCCGGCGTAAGGACCAAACAGCAGCTCGCGGCGGCCGTTTATCTGGCGGGTATCGAGATGGGGCACCGACATGGGCGGCGAGCCGACGGCGGCCTTGCCGTAAACCTTGGCGTTGTGCCGCGCAATAACGTCGGGGCGCGTGCATTTCAGCCACTGCCCGCTCACCGGAAAGCCGCCAAAGCCGCTGGCCTCCGGTATGCCCGACTTTTCGAGCAGCGTAAGCGAGCCGCCGCCCGCCCCGATAAATACAAACCGCGTGCGCACCTTGCGGCTCTTGCCGGTGGCCCGGCTACGCACTTTTACGCGCCACAGCCCATCGGCCTTATGCCGGAAATCTTCTATTTCCTGCCCTAGCTCAAACGTGACGCCGGGCTGCTGGCTCAGCTGGGTGAACAGCGCCCGCGTGAGGGCCCCAAAGTTAACGTCGGTTCCGATGGCCATGCGCGTCGCCGCTACCGGCTGGCTGCGGTCGCGGCCGTCCATTACCAGCGGAATCCATTTTTCAATCTGCGCGGGGTCGTCGCTGAACTCCATACCGGCAAACAGGGGCGAGCCCAGCAGCGCGGCGTGGCGCTTACGCAGGTACTCCACGTTCTCAGCTCCCCACACAAAGCTCATGTGCGGAATACTATGGATGAATGCTTCGGGGTCGGGCAGCTGGCCGCCCTGCACAAGGCTGGCCCAGAGCTGCTTGCTCAGCTCAAACTGCTCGGCAATCTTATCAGCTTTCGAAATGTCGATGCTGCCGTCGGGGCGCTGGGGCGTGTAGTTGAGCTCACAAAAAGCCGAGTGACCAGTGCCGGCGTTGTTCCAGGCATCCGAGCTTTCGGCCGCCACCGCGTCGAGGCGCTCATACACGGCAATCGTCAGGCCGGGGTCCAGCTCCTTAAGCAGAATCCCCAGCGTGGCGCTCATAATGCCTGCCCCAATGAGTACGATATCGGCAGTAAGGGGTTTGGCAGGAAAAGTTTTTAAGTTCATGTAAAAGAGATTAGCGCGGTGTAGTGTAAATTTGTACTCGCAGCCAGAATAAATTGTTTTTTTCTCAGTAAGCCATTAGCAGCAAGGCCTCAGAAATATTCAAAATTACGCCGAGGCGTTGAGCATGAATAGTGAACCAGAAGGTTGTTATAGCATCGTCTATATCAGTACGGCCATTGTTGACTTCCGGGAGGCGGAATTAGTGCAACTGCTGCGGCGGTCGCGGTGTTTCAATCAGAAAGCAAATATTACGGGCGTCCTCATGTACGGTGGCGGGCGCTTTATGCAGGTGTTGGAGGGCTGTCCCGGCGCGGTGCGCCCCCTATACACCCGCATTGCCGCCGACCCGCGTCACGGCCGCCTCGAAAGGCTGGCCGATGGCTTTATGCCCCGGCGCGAGTTCACGGGCTGGCATATGAGCTTTGCGCCGCTGCCCAGCGACTACTTTCTGAGCCTGCCTGGCTACCTCACCCCGCCGCAGCTGGTGCAAACCGGGGCCGGCTCAACCATGCAGCAAGTACTAAGCGAGTTTATGACCGCCAGCTCGCGGCAGCTCGTGCTATAATTGCCAAAGGCTATATTTAGTAGACAGCAGGGGAAACCAATATAAAATCACTGGTCAGCCGAGCAGCCCTAAAGCGTAGCGTGAGTTGCCGCTTCGTGCGCTACCAGTGCGTGCGTGGCTAACAGCCGCAGCGAAAATCCGGGTATTCCGCAAAGTCTGGCGCGGGCGTGTCGTCGAGGCGAATGATACGGTCGAGCCTTATTTCCTCGCCCGACGCCAGCTGCGCAAACTCGGCGTGGTCGCGGGTAAAAAAGGTATTGATGGTGCTCGGCCCCTGGCACAGCTCGCGCAAGTCGTTAAAGTATTGCAGATACACCTGCTTTCGGCAAGTGGCAGCCGCTTCCAGCACGTCGTAAAATCCGCACGCAATGGGCTTATAATCGGGGGCCATCAGGTAGAATAAAAATGGTGGCGAGATAGTAGGCAGCCGCCGCTGCTTGGAAAAGTGTAGTTACGTAAACCGCAGCGCGGGTGCCACCAGCTAGGCCCAGTCGCTGGGGCAGGTGTCTTGTCCACGGCGCACCTGGAAGGGCCCAGTTATATGGTTTTTTCGTCGAAAAGTACTTTTTTCAGTCCCTGGTTACTTATTAGTATCAGCTTCCCGGCTTTCCTGACAGGTATGCTACTCGCCTAAAAATCATTGAATATGTGCTGCTTACATAAAATTCTTGTGTCGTGGCCAGCTAATTAAGCGTATGAGGCGGGGGCCATCTACCAAATAGACCGTATCTTTACAGCATTAAAAGGCAAATCGCCACGTGTCAGTACCATTTATGCAGCTTGCTGCATTCATAAAACAGGTTCGCTGCTGCTTGCTTTCTCACCATTTTTCCTAGCATCATGCAGACAGGAACCGTAAAATTCTTTAACGAAACCAAAGGCTTCGGCTTCATCAAAGTAGACAGCACCGGCGAGGACGTATTTGTCCACGTAACCGACCTCGTAAACGAAATTCGCGAGAACGACAAAGTGCAGTTTGAAATTGCTCAGGGCAAAAAAGGCCCGAACGCAGTAAAGGTGTCGCTCGTTTAGTTCGACTTTCTTTCGACAAAAAGGAGCAGTCTACCACCCGGTAGGCTGCTCCTTTTTTTTTGTGGGCAAGCTGGCCGTAACGGGACAGCTGATGATTAAGAAGCAGTTTGGGTTAGCCAGAATAGGCAGGCCCCCTGTGTAAAGACGCATCTTTGCGTTTTGGTGTCCGCGCCGCCCGAAAAATCTCGTTCAGGTATCGTTCAACGCTGAGACGCCAGGATGCGCCGCTACAACCGCCAGATAACCTTGGCATTCAACTCGAATAGATACTACGGCGTTTTACAGGTGGCATACCGGAAGCGCATGGCGCGGGCTGCCGGGGTTGAGCCGGCTGTCCGCTTGGCGCCTAAACGTCGGGCGCGCCAGACGAGCGGACTACCGGCCAAAAAGCTGACCGCCCGCCCCGAATACCGACCTGGAAACTACGCTGATTTTCTTTCGCGTAAGCGAAATTGTGTTAGGCTATAATATAGTAAATATTTAATAATAAGTGTGAAAGAGCTGACTTAGGGAGTTGGAGTAGTATATTTTCGGCCTCAACTGTCACTCTCCTGCGTATGTTGCAAGCCACTACTTCATTGCCGCTGCCAGCCGGGCCGGCCGCTACCACGCGCGTGCCGGCCGTTGATGTAGTACGCGGCCTGGCGATGGTTATCATGGCGCTCGACCACATTCGGGAGTTCTGGTGCGCTACCAGGGTGCGGCCCGAAGACGTGGCCCACGCCTCGGCGCTGTTGTTTCTGACGCGCTGGATTACGCACTTCTGCGCTCCCACGTTTGTGTTTCTGGCCGGAGTGAGCATCTTTTTATATCAGCAAAAGCAAGCAGGCCGGGGCAAAGTGAGCCGGTTTTTGCTGACGAGGGGGCTCTGGCTGGTCGTGCTGGAGCTGGTGCTTATCAACTTCTTGCTGCAATGGGGCTACAATCTGGTGCTGCTGGAAGTAATCTGGGTGCTGGGCTGGAGCATGGTGCTGCTGGCCGGCCTTATCTGGCTGCCGCGCTGGCTGCTGGTTACCCTGGCGCTGGCCATGATTGCCGGCCAGCACCTGCTTCCTACGGCCCAGCCCGTAACGGCCAGCAACCTGCTCTGGGCGCTGCTCTACGGGGGGCCCGCCTTCTTCCAGATGAGCCCGGTGCCTTTGCTGGCTGCCTATACTATTCTGCCCTGGACGGCCGTGATGGCCGCGGGCTATGCGGCCGGGCCGTGGTTCCGCGCCGGACTGGCCCAGCGCACGCGCTGGCTGCGCCTAGCGGGCGTGGCTGCCCTGCTGCTTTTTGTAGGCCTGCGCGCCACCAACTGGTACGGCGACCCCGCGCCGTGGAGTACGCAGCCGCGGGGGCCGGGGTATAGCCTGCTATCGTTTCTCGACGTCACCAAGTACCCGCCGTCGCTGCTGTTTCTGAGCCTCACGCTGGGCGTGGCGTTGCTGCTGCTGTCGGCAACCGAGGGCCTGCCCGGCCGGCTTGGTCGCTGGCTGAGTATATATGGGCGGGTGCCGTTGTTTTACTTCGTGCTGCATTTTTGCCTGGTGAGCGGGGGAGCATTTATCTGGACTACCCTGGCCTTTGGCAAAGCCATTAACCTTTCGTTTGCCCCGGTTAAAGACTGGCCGGCCGGCTACCACCCCAGCCTGCTGCGGGCCTACGTGGTGTGGGGGTGCGTGGTGGGGCTGATGTACTGGCCCTGCCGCTGGTACCAGGGCTATAAGCAGCGGCACTCATACTGGTGGCTTTCTTATTTGTAAGTGCCGGGCGCTTGGCAGCCGGCTGCATCTTTGTACTTGTTTTCCCTGGCAAGCTCCCCCCAAATGTAGTGCGCCAGAAATGTCACCCACCCAAGCAAGCTCTCCATGACTATTCCCATCTACCAGGTCGACGCCTTTGCGCGGCGGCCCTTCACCGGCAACCCCGCGGCAGTATGCCCACTCGACGAATGGCTGCCGGCCGAAACCATGCAGCTGATTGCGGCCGAAAACAACCTGGCCGAAACTGCCTTTTTTACTCCGCTCAGCGGCCAGGAAGCCGATTTTCACCTGCGCTGGTTTACGCCGACGTTTGAGATTGACCTCTGCGGGCACGCTACGCTGGCCAGCGCCCACGTACTCTGGAATGAGCGGGGCTTTGCCAAGCCCGAAATCGTGTTTCAAAGCAAAAGCGGCCTGCTGAAGGTGCGCCGCGAAGCCGATGGTAAGCTGGTGCTCGACTTTCCGAGCCGCCCGCCGCGCCCGCTGGCCCTGGCCGAGCACCCCGAAGTGCTGATACAGTCGCTCGGGCCTGGCGCGGCCACGCCGCGGGCCGTGCTGGCCTCGCGCGACCTGGTGGTTGAGTTTGCCCACGCCGATGAGGTGCTGGCGCTTAAGCCCGACTTTACTGCCCTTATCGACCTGGGCTATATTGGCCTGATTGCCACCGCGCCCGGCAGCAATGGCGTCGATTTTGTGTCGCGTTTCTTCGCCCCCGAGGTTGGCGTGCCCGAAGACCCGGTAACCGGCTCGGCGCACAGCACGCTCATTCCGTTCTGGGCTGAAAAATTAAGCAAAACCGATATGTTTGCCCGCCAGGAGTCGGCGCGCGGCGGCGAGCTGTGGTGCCGCCTGCGCGGCGACCGTGTCGACATTGGGGGCTACGCCGTTACCTTTTTGCGCGGCGACGTGCAGCTGTAGCACCGGGCAATAGCCCCCGAAAAACGCCCGGTGTAGCACGCCGGGCGTTTTTAAGTTGGTGAGTGAAACAAGCTCATCAGCTGACCGAACAGCGACTAGTAGCTTGCTGCTCCCTTCTACAGGAGGTTATTCACCGCCCCGCAATACGTACCAGAGGGGCTCTCAGGTTCGTATATAGGTTGGCAGCTGCTGTACGGTTTGAGAGCAGCGGGCTGCCGGCAGCCCGCCCCGTACACTAACCTGGAAGTCGCTCTAAGTCGTTGGCCCGGTTTCCTGTCCAGCGTGGAAGGCAGCCTTTCAGCCGGTACCTTCGTAAGGAATAGTCTGCAACCAGCGGTCTGTATTGGCACCCCTTCTATTATGACGCCTGCTGCTCCTCTCACCTGCATCATCGTCGATGACAATGAAATCAACCGGCTCACCTTGGAGCACCTGGTTGACCTGACGCCCGAGCTAAAGCTGGTAGCCTCGCTGCCAGGCGGGCTCGAAACCCTCGATTTTTTTCGCAAGGGCGGACGCTGCGACTTGCTCCTGCTCGATGTGGAGATGCCCACCCTCACGGGCCTGGAGCTGGCCCGGCTGCTGCCCAAGCCCACGCCCGCTATCGTGCTGGTAACCACCCACCGCACCTTTGCGGTAGCCGCCTTCGATATGCAGGCCATCGATTACCTCGTGAAGCCTGTGGAGCCCGCCCGCTTTAGCCAGGCGATAGCCAAGGTAGTGGCGGCCCGCCGCCCCGTGGCCCGCCGGCCCCCGCCCGTTGCGCCGGCCCCGGCGGTGGCCCCTGAGCTCTTTGTGAAAGTAGGCACCCGCTCAATAAAGGTAAATTTTGACGAAGTGCTCTACATAGAGGCCCTCTCTACTTATTCGGTGTTGGTTACGCCTACCCAGAAGCACATTGTGTACCTCACACTCAAGGTATTGAGCGAGCGGCTGCCATTTGCTCATTTCGTGCGCGTGCACCGGTCTTATATCGTCAATATGCAGCGCATTGAGGCAGTTGAAGACAATGTACTAAAAATCGGCTCCTGCGAAGTGCCGGTTGGCAAGTCTTACCAGGAAGAATTTACCCGCCATTTGCGCAGCCTCTGAGGAATGGGTAATAGGGCCGCTAACGCTTGGTTAGCAATGCGTTGTAACTAAAGGGCGTCGTTTTCAGCTGGCGTTTACTTAGGGATGACTAGTTTTTTTAGCGTATTTTCCTAAGTGACAGATTAGTAATTAAAAGTAGTTGCTACCTGCGGTCCGCTGTTTATTACCCACCTTGTTCCTGCGGCAGCTCGTGGGCCAGCTGTGCTAATACGCGCTCGATATGGGTAGCCAGGTGAGAAGCGGCGGCTGGCAGATGCGGGTAGTCGGCGGGGGTGGCCGCTTCGAGCTGCTCAACGGCGGCGGCTACCTGGTGCATACCCACCGATTCGAGGCTGGGCTTGATGTGGTGGGTAATTTTGGCAACTTCGCCCCAGCGGTTTTCGGTGGCGGCCTGGCGTAGCTGGGCGAGGCTCTCGGGCATGTTGCGCAAAAACGAGCGAATAATTTTCAGTACAAATTCTTCACGGCCCCGGGCCAGCACCCGCAGCTTGGCCAGGTCGTAGGCCGGGGCGTCGGCCGGGGCAGGTAGCAGCTGCGCCAGCGTGCGGTACACTTCCTCATCCTCAAAAGGCTTGGCCAGGCACGCATTCATGCCGGCGGCCAGGTAGCGGTCTCGGTCGGCCCGAAAGGCATTGGCCGTAAGGGCCACGATAGGTATGTTGGCCCGCTGAGGGTCGGGCAGCGCCCGGATAGCGGCCGTAGCGTCGAGGCCATTGAGGCCGGGCAGCTGAATATCCATGAGCACCACATCGTAGAGTGCTTCGTCGCGCACGCGGTGCACCCCGGCCAGGCCGTCTTTGGCTTCTTCCACTATGGCTCCCCAGCCCTCAAAGAGCAGCCGGGCCACGGTACGGTTTATCTCATTGTCTTCAACTACCAGCAGCCGGCGGCCCCGCAGGGCCCCGGTGTCGTAGGCGTCGACGAGCGGCGCCGCTGTTACGGGAGCGGGAGCTTTGGGCAGCGTCAGCATAAAGGCAAAGGTGCTGCCTTGCCCGAGCACGCTGCTGAGCATGAGCTGGCCTCCCAGCTGCTCAACCAGCGCCCGCGAAATGCTGAGCCCCAGCCCGGTACCGCCAAAGCGCCGCGTAGTATCGGAATACGCCTGGGTAAACCCTTCAAAGATAAGCTGTTGCTTTTCAGGCGCGATACCAATGCCGGTGTCTTCCACGCTGAATCGCACCGTGATGGTTGTCGCAGTTTCGGCCAGCTGCTCGCCAATAACCAGCACGCGCCCGCCTGGGTCGGTAAACTTCAAGGCATTGCCTACCAGGTTGATAAGAATCTGGTTGAGGCGGTGCGGGTCGCCGAGCACCCAGGGGTAGCTACAGGTAGTGCGCAGGGGCGTGCCCGCAAAGTGAATGCCCTTTTCATTGGCCTGCGCAATAAGAGGGCGTAGGGCTTCGCCCATCGAGTCGCAGAGGTTAAACGCCACCGATTCCATCTCCAGCTTGCCGGAGGTAATCTTGGCCATGTCGAGCACGTCGTTGATAACGTGCAGCAGGTGATGCCCCGCGTGGCGGATAGTGCGCACAAACTCCTGCTGGCGGCCGTCGAGCAAGGTTTTGCCAAGCTGGCTGGCCATGCCCAGCACCCCGTTGAGGGGCGTCCGGATTTCGTGGCTGACATTGGCCAGAAAGTTTTCGCGGGCCCGCACGGCTGCTTCGGCCGCAGTTTTGGCCCGCAGCAGCTCCTGCTCGGCCAGCACGCGCTCGGTAATTTCCTGGCCGTAGCCAATCACGTAAAGCGGCTGGCCGGCCTCGCGCACCAGGTAGTTGTCGTAGAGCAGGTACCGGGTCCGGCCCTGGTTATCGTTGATAGCCAGTGTGCCCCGCTGGCTATCGGTGGTAGCAAAGCCCTGGAGGTATCTCGTTACTGCGGGCCGGTGGTCGGGGGCTACCAATTCGTGCAGGAGGCAGCCCGGCAGGGCCGACAGCGGCCGGCCCAGCAGCTCGGCCGCTGCCGGGTTTACCGAAAGCAGCTCGCCTTGCAGGTCGTGGGTGCAGATGAGCGCGTGCGAGTGCATCATCAGGTCGCGGTACTGCTTTTCCTGCCGGGCGAGGGTATCGGTGGCCAGCTTTTCCTCCGTGATGTCGTTGCTGAGTACCAGCACCTGGCGGGTGCCATCGGGCCGCTCCAGCAGCCGCTTGATAGTGCAGAAATAGCGTACCTCGCCCGAAGCCAGCGTAGTAGGCACCTCCACCGTTATCTGCTCGCCGGTAGCTAAAACGTATGCATCAGTGGTTATATATCCTTTCCATTCTTCAGCCTGCCGGGCGGTAGGGGGCTGGGCATGTGTTGGATGCAGGTAGCCCAGCTGGCGGCGCAGCTCGGTGGTTGCCCGGTTTTCGAACACCATTTGCTTTGTCTCATCGCGCACAAAGATTAAGCTGGGAGTAGCATCCAGAATAGCGCTCATAAAGGCTTGCTGGTCGGCAAGCTGCCGCTCGGCGCGAACGCGGTCCGTAGTTTCAGCCAGGTACAGGGTTATGCAGCCGGTAGGGGGCTCGGTAGCCGCCACCTGCAACATAAAAAAACGCTCACCTACCTGAATTTCCTGGTTCGGTGCGCCATTACGGGCTACTGCTCGCAGCTGGCGGCGTATCCGCACCTGCTCTTCCCGGCTCAAGCCGTGGCGCAGAGTCCGGGCCGCGACATTTGCATAAAGCTGCCGGCCCGTGGCATCAAGGCGCACGATGGGGTTGGGGTTGTGCTCCGACAGGCTGGCCAGCGTGTGCAGGTCGGTTGAGGAGTCACCCGCTGGGGGGGCCGGGGCGGCAGGCAAAGACATAGTAGTGAAAAGACGAAAATAAGCTGCGTATAGCGGCAAGCAAGCTGCCCGACTCTAAACAACAAACTGGCGTCGTTGGATTACCTTATAAATAGCAAACGCACTTCCGTTAGCCATGCAGGCGCCGATTCTCAGGTCCGCGCTGCCCTCATTCGGAAAGTGGTAGCCGGAAAGCCGTCCCAGGCTATCTGCCCGGGGCGGAGCTACACGTAGCTTAGCGGCCCCAATCGCCCGAATACGTTGGGTGATTGGGGCCGCGGGCCGGTTCGTAAAGGCGGCGCGCTGCGTAGCTTACGCACCGGCTAGGCGGGCCCGGTTAGCAGCCGGAAAGTTTGTTATAGCAGCAGAAAGGATAGGGTTCCGGAAAGCGGCTGGGGCTAGATGTAGTGTTATAAAAGTAGCGGGTGCCCTGGGCAGCCAAGCCGCTAGTATGCGGACAGCAGGCTCTGCTAGCCGGATAGCTGCCGACGCGCGCCCAGGCAGTGCGGCCCCCATTCATCACCAGCGGATAATAAAAAAACCTCCTCTCGGGTACTGAAAGGAGGTTTTGGCTTTTATAAGCCACCCGGTACGATACAGACAACGCAGCTTATTGGCCGAGCGTGATGTGCAGCGGCTCGGTAGCGGCCTTAGCGGGAACTTCTACCCGGCTGCTGCCTTCGCCAAAATACTCGACCCGCAGCGAGACGGGCATGCTGGCCGGCACTGGTAGGGTAAAGGTGCCTTTCGCATCGGTTACCACGAGCTGGCGTGGAGCACCTGCCGGGTACACGCTGGCCCCGGCGCAGGGCTGGCCGTCGGCCTTCAGCACGATGCCTTTAAGCTGTACGGTTTGCGGAGCCAGGGCCTCCGCAACGGGCGGCGCAGCGGCTGGGGTGGCCAGGCTGGCGGTGCTCTTGGGGGCTGCCGGCTTTTTGGCCGCCGGTGCAGCAGGTGCGCAGCACGAGCACGAGGCAGGAGCGGGCGCAACTATCGCATGGGGCTGCCTGGCAGCTGGCCCGTTGGTAGTAAAAGGGTGAGCAGCGGCCGTTCCCGGTATGGCTGCCAGCAGCGGAAGTGCGAGCAGAGCTGCTACGTAAAGGCGGATAGTATAGTGATTATTCATAATAGAGCGGCTAACGAAGCTTGGGGCAACAGGTTGCACCAAAGGCAGAAAAAGTTGACTTGTACAAATGTACTAGTCGCCCGAAAGCCGGCACTGTTAATTATCCGGACTAGCTGATTCTGTGTGTGAACGTAGCCTCCTGCCAGACGAAAAAAAATCCGGGGGCTGGCCACATTTTATTTTGCGCGGCTGCCGACGGGCTTGCGGGCCGTGGTGGCGGCCAGGGTGCGGCCGGGGTTGTCTTCCAGAAATTTACCCCAGCTCTTGCTGCCGGCCTTCGCGTTGTTGCCCTGCTGATAGTGGTGGCACAGGGCCACGGCCAGCGCATCGGTGGCGTCCAGAAACTTCGGCGCTTCTTCGATGGGCGGCAGGGTCAGCGTCTGGCGCAGCATGCGGGCCACCTGCTCCTTATCGGCCGAGCCTGAGCCGGTTACGGCCTGTTTTACTTTCGTCGGGGCATATTCAACAAAGGGTATATCGCGCGAGAGGCAGGCGGCAATGGCCACGCCCTGAGCCCGCCCCAGCTTGAGCATACTCTGCACATTAACGCCGTAGAAGGGTGCCTCGATGGCCAGCTCATCGGGCAAAAACTCATCAATGAGCTCGAGCATACGGGTGAAAATCCGCTTTAGCTTTACGGCGTGATTCGAACCCAGGGCCTTCAGGTTGATAACGTCGTATTGCAGCACATCAATGCGCTGCCCGCGCACCTCAATAACGGCGTAGCCCATAATCTGGGTGCCGGGGTCGATGCCCATGATGACCTTCTCGGCCGGCGGGAGCCGCTGCGCGGGAGTAGGGGGGGGCAAGGTGCGGGAAACGGCCATCTAGCCCAAAGTTACGCCCCAATGCCCCCGAAACCGCCGCGCCGCGCTGCAGGGTGGGTGCGGCTGGGCAAAATCGGCCTCACGCTGCTTACCCTGGGGCTGCTGTACCACTCGGTAGTTGCCGCGCCCGATACGGCGGCGGCCTGGCGGCAGCTGCTGGCTTCTACGCTTAGCGGGCGGGGGCGCGGCCCCGTGCTGGCCGCCCTTGCGCTGGTGCCCTTCAACTGGGGCCTGGAAGCCTGGAAGTGGCAGCGCCTGGCGCAGCACCTGGAGCCGGGGCACTCGTTTGGGCGCAGCTTTCGGGCGGTGCTGCTGGGCCTTACCCTGGGCTTTGCCACGCCCAACCGGGTGGGCGACTACGCCGCCCGCATCCTGGAGCTGCACGCCCGGCGGCGGCTCGAAGCCGTGGGGGCGGTGTTTTTGGGCCGTTATGCCCAGTTTGTGGCTACGGTGCTGGCGGGTGGCGCGGGGCTGCTGTACTTTCTGCTGGCATTTTACCTGGGCGGCTACCCCGCCGCGCAAGTGGGCGTAGCGGTGGCCGCTGCACTGGTTGGGGCCGCGGCGCTGCTGCCGCTCTACCGCTCTCGGCTGCTGCTGGCAGCCCTGGCGCTGCTTAAGCCGCTGCGCCGCTTCCGGCGCTACCTGGCCGTGATGCCAACCTATACGGCGGGCGAGCTGCACGCGGTGCTGTTAATATCTTTTATTCGATATGTTCTGTTCTGCGGGCAATTTTTGCTGCTGCTTTATGCCTACGGTGTGCGCACGCCGCTGGGGCCGGCAGTGGCGGCGGTGGCGGGCACGTTTTTGTTTAAGTCGCTGGTACCCTCCCTCAACGCGTTGGCCGATGTGGGCGTGCGTGAGCTGTCGGCCACGCACTTATTTGGGCTGCTGGGCCAGCCGGTGCTGCCGGTACTGAGCGCCAGCCTCAGCCTGTGGGTCATTAATATTGCGCTGCCGAGCGCCCTGGGGCTGCTGCTGCTGCCCGGCCTGCGGGTGCTGCGCGAGCGAAAAAGCCGCTGATAATGGTAGTGCCGGGCATAACCTTGCTGCTGGGGCCGCTCCTATACGCAGCTGTACTAAGCTGGCTGCGGGGGGGCATTTTCAGTAGTGCGGCTGTGCCCGGCTTGCCGGCTGCTTTTCGGCCCGTCATCCGGGAGCGCGAGCCAGCTGCCGCGCCCTTGCTTACCGTACTCATTGCGGCTCGCAACGAAGCCGTTGCGCTGCCGCAGCTGCTGCTCGCCTTGCAGCGCCAGACGCTGCCGCCGCACCTGTTCGAAGTCCTTATTGCCGACGACCACTCTACCGACGGCATGGCGGCGCTGGTGGCGGCCGCAGCGGCGCAGGCTGCGTTTGCCTTACGTCTCATCAAGCTGCCACCCGGCCTCACGGGCAAGAAAGCGGCGCTGGCTGCCGCCGAGGCGCAGGCCCGCACCGCCTGGGTGGTGTGCACCGATGCCGACTGCTGCCCCGCGCCCGGCTGGCTGCAAGCCTACGCAGCCGTTATCGAAAGCCGGGAGCCAGCCCGGCAGCCGCTTCATTTTATCAGCGGGCCGGTGCGGCTCACGCCGGGCGGGGCCTGGTTTGATGGCCTGCTGGGGCTGGAGTTTGCCGGGCTCATTGGGGTGGGGGCGGGCTGCATCGGGCGGGGCCGGCCCACCATGTGCAACGGGGCCAACCTGGCTTTTCGGCGCGCTACCTTTCACGAAGTAGGCGGCTACGCCGACAACCAGGGGCTGGCCAGCGGCGACGATGAGTTTTTGCTGCATAAAATTCACCAGCGCTACCCGGCCGGGGTTCGCTTTCTGGCCGATGCGGCGGCTTTGGTCGATACGCCCGCGCCGGCCACGCTGCGGGCCCTGCTGTGGCAGCGCGTGCGCTGGGCCAGCAAGTGGCCGCACTACCGCCCGGCCGCCCCGCGCCAGCTGGCGCTGCTTGTGCTCACTGCCAATCTCAGCCTGGCGCTGGGACTGGTCTTCGGCTGGTTCTTCCCTCTGCTTCGACCCTGGGTGGCAGCTGGCTGGCTGCTGAAGCTGGGAGCAGATGCCTGGCTGCTCTGGCCGGTGCTGGGCTTGCTGAAGCGGCGGCGCTGGCTGGCCTGGCTGTTGCCCTTGCAGCTGCTGTATGCGCCCTATAGCCTGGCCGTGGGCCTGGCCGGGCAGCGTGGCCACGGCTACCGCTGGAAAGGGCGACAGGTGCGCTAGCAGCAGGTTGGCCCGGCGTGAAAATAGTCGCCGAAAAATGAATTTTCAGTAAGCAAAATCCTGGCTGCCGAGTTATGTAGGTACACTCTATGATGTACTTACCTAACTGCTGCCATGCGTACCAACCCGGCTGCCTTCGTGCTTTCCCTGGCAATGGGCCTTATCGTGTTGCTAATTGGGTTTTTAACGCTGAGTGCGGCGGGGCTGGTGAGCCTGGCCCCCGTCGAGGACGCCATTGCCGAGCAAATGCTGCCTGCCGGTGAAGGACCGGCGGCTGCCCGGCCCGGCAACCACACTACGCCGACGGTAGCTTACCAGCCCGCGCCGCCCGCCGACGCAGCGGCGGTTGCGGCCGGCGATGCGCTTTTCAAAAACAACTGCGCCCAGTGCCACGCCGTGAACGACAAAGTAGTGGGCCCGGCCCTGGGCGGCATCAGCAGGCGCCGCAGCGTGGGGTGGGTGGTGGCGTGGGTGCATAATTCCAGCAAGGTCATTGCCAGCGGCGACGAGTATGCCGTTAAGCTTTTCGAGGACAATGCCCGGCAGCAGATGCCGGCTTTCCCGCAGCTGTCGAAGGCAGATATTCAGGCGATTATGGCCTGGGTAAGCGCGCAGGAAGGTGCCGTTAGTACAAGTACCGTAGCCGCCACCCGTTGACTATTGCACCAGTAGCAAGGCGGTGCTGCCCGGCAGCGCCACCCCGCTGGCGCCTACGCGCAGCGTTTCCAGCCCGCTTTGCCTGATTTCCAGCCCGCGCAGCACCACTTTGTAGCTGCCGGCCGGCACGGGCACGGCTGCCGGCTGGCGCCGGCCATTAAACAGCACCGTGATGGTCTGCCAGGCGTCGCCGCCCGCGTGGTCTTTCAGCTGGTAGCCGATGGTGCCGGGCGGCAGGCCGGGCAAAAACACCAGGTGCTGGGTAATCTGCTCCTGCGTAGGCAGGCGGAAGGCCGGGTGCGCCTTGCGCAGTGCCAGCAGCTGGCGGTAGAACTCGGCCACTTCTCTATACTTTGCCTTGCGGCCCCAGTCGAGCTGATTGACGCTGTCGGGCAGATTATAGGAGTTGGAAGAGCCTTTTTTGGTGCGCAGAAAGTCGTCGCCAACGGGTAAAAACGGCACGCCCTGTGAAGTGAACACGATGGTATTGCACAAGGCATCCAGGCGAATCAGCTCCGCTTCAGGAGCGGTTGGGTTGGCGATTTTTAATTTATCCCACAGCACGCGGTCGTCGTGGCAGGCCACGTAGTTAATCGCCTGGCCGGGCTGACCGGCCCAGGGCGCGTGGCTGTAATTAACTTTGCTATAGTCGATTTGCGGGTGTTGGGTCGCGGCCACGATACCAAATTTTACGCTCTCTTCCAGGCCGGGCTGCCCGCCCACGAAGCCCGCTTCGGCCTGGTGGGCGTAGTGGCCCTTCACGCCGTCGCGCAGCTCGTCGCCGAAGGCCGCGATGCGGTCGAGCCGGCCAATATTGGCCTTTACGGCGCGCTGGGCTTCGGGGAGCGGACTGGCCCCGGCCGCCCAGCCTTCGCCGTATACGAAAATACGGTGGTCCTGCTGGTCGAGGGCTACGCGCACGGCCCGCATGGTTTCGAGGTCGAGCACGCCCATTAGGTCGAAGCGGAAGCCATCGACGTGGTAGGCGCGGGCCCAGTGGCTCACGGCATCCACAATAAGCTTGCGCACCATAGGCCGCTCGGAGGCGATTTCGTTGCCGCAGGCCGTAGCGTTAGAGAGCTTACCATCGGGCGTGTGGCGGAAATAATAACCCGGCACCAGCTGCTCAAACGCGCTGCTGCCCGCGTCGGCCACGTGGTTGAACACCACATCAACCACCACGTGCAAATTGTGCTGGTGCAGCGTCTGGACTACCTGCCGGAACTCGCGGATGCGCACGGCCGGGTCGAGCGCGTTGGTGGCGTAAGAGCCTTCGGGCACGAAGTAATTGAGCGGGTCGTAGCCCCAGCTGTAGCGGTCGGGCGAGGGCGGCCGGCTTTCGTCGATGGCCGCAAAATCGTTGACTGGCAACAAATGCACGTGCGTGATACCCAGTTCCTGCAAGTGCTGCAAGCCGGTGCTCACGCCCTGCGGCCCGGCGGTGCCGGTTTCGGTGAGGCCCAGGTACTGGCCTTTGTGCACGATGCCCGACTGCGGGTCGGCCGACAGGTCGCGCACGCTTACCTCACCCACCAGTATGTCGGTAGTAGCGGGCAGGCGCGGGCGACGGTCGTCGTCCCAGCCCACGGGGGCGGCAGTGGCCGGGTCGAGCCAGGCCCCGCGATGGCCGTTCACGCCCACTGCGCGGGCGTAGGGGTCGGGCACTTCGGCCCGCGGCTGGCCCGCGATGGTGGCCTGCACGGTGTAAAAGCCGGTGGTGCCGGGCGGCAGGCTCAGGGTCCAGGTGCCGCTGGTGCTGCGTTGCAGCGGGTAGATGGCGGTGGGCCCGCCGCCCGCGCTGCTTGCATAGAGGCGCAGGCGCAGCGCGTCGGCGGTAGGCGCCCACACCCGCAGCGTACCCTGCCCGAGACGGTCGAAGGTCAGCCCCAGGTCGGGGCCCTGGTAAAAAGGGTACTGGCTGAGCGGGTAGCGGGCGGCCTCGGCGGCGGGCTGGGCCAGGGCGGCAGCGGGAAGGGAAAGCACAAGAAGCAGGCGTAGCAGGCGGCAAATCATGAAGGCAAAGTAAGCGATAAGAGGGGCGGGGCAGGGTTTCTTAACCCAGCGCTCACGCTGCAATACATAGTAAAAATTATATGTAACGCAAGGTGCCCGAAGAAAACGCCCGGTTGGTCTGGAAAGTGGCGCTACCGGGCGAACAAAGGCTGATTCAGGCTAAACTACCGGCCAGCTTTGCAGTCGAAACCCACGCACCGCCTGTCGGTCCTCACCCTTCACGTATTGCCCATGAACGCCGAGCCCACGCTTGCCCGCCCTCAGCCGGAGGTCGATTTTCTGGAGCTGCGCTACCGCCCCGATGTGCAGCTGCTGGTGGCGCGCTGGCGGCGGCCGGTGTCGGCGGCCGAGCTGCGGCAGGGCTACCGCGCCACGCTGCAGCTGGCGCAGGAAGTGGGCTGCTCGTTCTGGCAAATCGACATTCGCAGCCGCAACGCCCCCGACGAGGCTACCCAGCGCTGGCTCACCACCGAGTTTCTGGAGCGGGCTACTCAGCAGCTGAATGGGCCCGTATGCCTGGGCTATCTGCTCACGCCGACGCTGCTGGCGGAGCTCGGCGGCCCCGGCGCGGGTAGTAGCCAGATAGGGTTTTTCGCGGAGGAAGGGGCCCTGACGGCCTGGCTCTCGCAGTGCCAGCACAGCCGGCTGGGCCAGGCGCACCGCGATTTTAATTCGCAGCAGGTAGCGTAAAAGTGAAGCAGCTGCCGGCCCCCGGCTGGCTCTCGACCCACAGCTGCCCGCCCTGCGCCGTAATAAACTCGCGCGAAATACTCAGCCCCAGGCCCGAGCCGCCGCGCACCTGCGCCGCCCCCGGCACCCCGCCGAAGCGCTGAAAAATACGCTGGTGGTATTCCTTCGAGATGCCGGGTCCTTCGTCTTCCACGCTCAGCTGCACCATCTCGCCCCAGGGTACGGCCCGGATGGTAAGCCCCGCGCCGTGCGGCGAGTAGCGAATAGCATTAGATAAGAGGTTGATAAGCACCCAGGTAGTTTTTTCTACGTCGGCCAGGGCGGCGGGCAGCGGCTCGGCCAGCTTCAGCGACAGGCGCAGAGCCTTGTCGGTAAGCTGGGCGCGCACGATGTCGGTGGCGTAGCGCACTACTTCGGGTAGCGGCACCGGCCCCAGGGTCAGCTTGATGCCCCGGCCCGCATCGAGCCGCGCCACTTCGATAAGCTGGCCCACCATGCCCAGCAGCCGCTGGGTTTCGCTGCGAATGCCGCCCGCTATTTCCTGCCGTCGGGCCGCCTCTAGGCGCTCGTCTTGCAGCAGCATCAGGCTGAGGTTGATGCTGGAGAGCGGCGTTTTCAACTCGTGCGAGATGGTCGCCAGAAACTCCGACTTCACCTGGTCGAGGTTTTTAAATGCCGAAACATCGCGCAAGCAGAATACATGCCCGGCCGGCACCGCCTGTTGCAGCTGCTCATTAACTTCCGTTACGGGGCTCACCGTGAGCTGGTAATGCAGGTTTTCGCCGTGGGGCCGCACCGTATATACTGGGCCGGCCGGCCGGTTAGCTTCCGGGTTGCTGGCAGAGTCGGCGGGCGGTGCGGCCGGCTTATCGAGGGCGTGCAGCCACTCGCGCAGCATCTCGTTGTGGCGGGCTACGGCGGCGGCGGGCTGGCCGAGCAATTCTTTGGCCGGCTGACCCAGCAGCAGGCACGCCACGGGGTTGGCTAATACGATAAGGCCGTGCTGGTCAATGAGCAGCAAGCCTTCGTCGAGGCCACGCACGAGGCTGTCGGTGCGGTTGCGCTGGGTTATCAGCTCGGCCAGGGTGGCGCGGCGCTCATCTTCGGCCTGGCGCAGCACCCGGTTGACGGCCGCCGCTACGCTGCCGATTTCGTTGTTGCGGGTCACGGCCACGCGCGTAACCGGGCCGGGCGCCGCCACGCGCTCCACATCGGCGGTGAGGCGGTGCAGCGGGCGCACTACCAGCCGCGGCAGCCTCACCATCAGCACAATACCCAGGGCGCTGCTAATGAACAGGAACAGCCATACCGCGTGCTGCGCGGCCAGGGCATTGGTTAGCTGCACGCTGGGCGTCTCGGTTTCAAGCCGCGCGATGGTGAGCAGCACGTAGGAGCCCAGCCCTAGCAGCAGCGCCAGCATCAGGCATACCCCCAGACGGATTTGAGTTTTTAGAGACATGGGTTCAGATACTAAAACAAAGGTGCAGCGGGGCTGGCCGCTACTGGCGCGAGTTTAGGCGCAGCCGTAACTCGTGCCTTTTCTCTTGTGGAGGTTGCACCTCCACTGCCGCGTTAGCGGCAAGGCGGGACCGCGCCGCTCGGGTCGTTTGGTTAGCTCGTTCTATGGGAGGCACAGCCACCCCCGAAAACCTGGCGCGAGTTACGCTGCGCTAAACTCGCGCCAGCAGCGGAGCCAGCAGGGTGTTCGTTTACACTTTCGTAACTTACTATTTGAATACGAAAAGTGAATTACTCCTCCAATCCGTATTCCTGTAATTTCCTATATAATGTCGTCAGGCCAATGCCCAGCTTCCTGGCCACTTCCGGCTTGCTGCCCTGCAAGTCGCCCATGAGCCGCTTGATGTGGCGCGCCTCCAGCGCGCGCAGGCTTTCGTCGTCAGTAGAGAAAACCGGGTGGGCACCAGTCTGGAATTCTTCGGGCAAATACTCCAGCGCCAGCAGCTCGCCGGCCGGGGCCAGGATGGCGGCGCGCTCCAGCACGTTTTTCAGCTCGCGCACATTGCCGGGCCAGGCGTAGGCTTGCAGCGCAGCCACGGTATCGGGGGCCAGGCCGGGCAGGCGCTTGGCCAGCCGGGCCGCGAAGTGCTGCAGAAAAAAACCGGCCAGCAGCGGCACGTCGGAGGCGCGCTCCTTCAGGGAAGGCACCAGGATAGTGAACACCGAGAGCCGGTAGTACAAGTCGGGCCGGAAGCGCCCTTCGGCAGCCTCCTGCTTGAGGTTGCGGTTGGTGGCGGCCACCAGGCGCACGTTCACGCTCGTGGGCTTGGTATCGCCGAGCTTGGTAAACTGCTGCATCTCCAGCACCCGCAGGAACTTGGCCTGCACGTTCAGCTCCAGCTCGCCGATTTCGTCCAGAAACAGCGTGCCGCCGCTGGCTTCTTCCAGCAGCCCTTTCTTATCGGTAAGCGCCCCGGTGAAAGCGCCTTTCTTGTAGCCAAACAGCTCCGATTCGAGCAAATCCTTGGGGAAGGCGCTGCAATTGACGGCCACAAACGGCTTGCTCCGGCGCCCGCTGGCCTCGTGCAGCGCCTGAGCAAACAGCTCCTTGCCCGCGCCAGTGGGGCCTTCGAGCAATACCGTCGAGTCGGTGGGCGCCACCTGCCGGGCCAGGTGCTGGGCGCGGCGCAGGGCCGGCGCCTCGCCAATCATGCTCTCGAAGCTGTGGCGCTGACCCACGCGCTTTTCCAGTTCGTGCACGCGGCGCTGGAGCCGGGCCTTTTCGGCGGCGCGCTCCACTACCACTACCAGCTGCTGCTCAAAATCGCCCTTGGTGAGGTAGTCAAAAGCCCCGAGCTTCATGGCCTTCACTCCGTCGGGGATGGTGCCGAAGGCCGTGAGCAACACCACCTCAGCCAAAGGAGCCAGCGCCCGGAAGCGCGGCAGCAGCTCCACGCCGTGGCCGTCGGGCAGCTTCACGTCGGAGAGCACCACCAGCACCTCGGCGGCGTGCTCGGCCAGCAGCGCCAGGCCCCGGTAGGCGTCGGGGGCTTGCAGCACCACGTAGCCTTCCAGCTCCAGCACCTGGGCCAGCAGCTGGCGCAAGCGCGCTTCGTCGTCGATGAGGAGCAGGGTTCCGGTGGGCATGAAAATTATTAATTCGAATTAAATTAGGGAAAACTATTTAGGCCGCCTTGGAAAGAAGAGGTCGATATTATTAGGGTCTTTATCCAAAAACTCCTCGTAACTTAGGTTTCCAGAGAAGTATCTGCCTGAATGTCTTTCAGTTTCATTTAAAAATTCCTTTGGGTCAAGTATTTCACAAATAATAGAAGTGAACTCACGCTGAAGCCTAACTAAATGGTTCTCAAATTGACGTGCATCTTCGTTTAGGAAAATATTGAAGCTAAAAACTAAGAAGTCAAGTGTCAAATTTCGGTATCCCTGAAACGCTTTTGGTTTTTCTAATCCAAACCCATCATGCTTGTCAATATTTGGAAAGAACAGCCTGCCTAATTCTATCTGGGTGGATAAGTCGGCAAGCAAGCAAGTTTTTTTCTCTTGGTACTCTTTTGTTCCACTCATCAGAAGGAAACGCAGTTCTAATAAGATTTTTGTGGTTTCAGCAAACCAATCCAAAATAGTATTTTGATAGTCGCGTTTGACCTCATATTTCTTAACACTATTTTGAGAGTCTGCCTGGGCATTAGCATAAGCTAAAGAATTTTTAAATTGGTAATATGAGTAATATAAAGCGGCAATAGCCACTATTGCTGAAAGTATTGAACCTACAGCTGCTAAGAAGTCGATAAAATTTGATGACATGTTTTTGTGATTTGATTGTGATAAGGTTGTGTTCGTTTACAGTTGGGTTCTCATTGCTTCGCAAGTTATTCTAACTCCCCCGAATCTCCGCCTTTATCCCCTCCACAAACTGGGCGAATTCGGGTTCGGCTTCCACGTCGGGGTGCCAGGCCAGGCCGAGCTGGGCCAGGTTGTACTGGTGGCGGGGGCTGATGGTGGCGCCGGGCAGCAGCTGGCCGGTGGTTGGGTTGCGCTCGGGGGCGAGCAGCCAGAGGCGGTCGGCGAGGGCCGTGGTGGTGGCAATGTCGTGCGAGACGATGAGCACGGTGTTCAGCTCGTCCATTGTGGTGACTTCGATGATGATTTTTTTGACCTCGTCAATCATGGCCACGTCGAGGCCTGAAAAGGGCTCATCGAGCAGGATGAGGTGGTCGGAGCAGAGTAGCTGCTGCGCGATGGCCGCCCGCTGGCGCTGCCCGCCCGAGAGGTGGGCCGGGTACTTGCGGGCGTGGGCGGCCAGCCCGAAGCGGCTCAGGTAGGCGTCGGTGCGGGCCTGGGCCTCGGCGGAGGCGTGCTTGCGGCGGGCGGCCAGCAGCAGGTTGTCGAGCAGCGTGAGGTGGTTGAAGAGCGGGTAGCGCTGCTGCACGTAGCCTACGGCGCCGGCCTGCACGGGCTGCTGGGCTTCGCCCACCCGCACGGTGCCGGTGCTGGGCGTGGCCAGCCCCGCCAGCAGCCGGCACAGCACCGACTTGCCGATGCCCGAGCGCCCGTAGATGCCCACCACCTGCCCCTGGCACACGCCGGGGCGGATAACATCGAGCACCTGCACGTTGAGGTCGCGCAGAATGACTTCGGAGCCGAAGCGCATCGACACATCTTGCAGCGTGAGCAGCGGGTCTTTGTAGGAGTGGGGAAGAGCGGTCATGGCAGATGGTAGCGTGGACTCTGAGGGTCCGCGCGTAGGTAAGTAGTGAGAGGGGAGAAGATAGTCGTTCACTCGCGCGGACTCGCAGAGTCTACGCTACATGGGCAGTAGCGTGGACTCGCAGAGTCCGCGCGTAGGTGGATAAAGGTGAGCTGATACCGTCGTTCCCACGGGCGGACTCGCAAATTCCACGCTACATTGGTATATTGCGGGCATGCCCGATTTGATTCAGTATGAGCGTCGCCTGCCCCACCGTTTACCGCCGGGCAAGGCTGTTTTTCTCACCTTTCGGCTGGCGGGCTCATTGCCTCGGCAATTACTGGCGCAGTGGCGCGAGGAAGACGAGCTGAAGCGAAATCGTTTGGAGCTGAGTCCTGACCAGCGCTACGAAGCGCAGAAGCGGTATTTCGGCCGTTTTGATGTGCAGCTGGCCAGGGCCGACTGCGGCCCGGTCTGGCTGGCGCAGCCCGAAGTAGCTGCTCTGGTAAGACAGTCGCTGCATTACCTTGATGGTAAAGGCTACGACCTGCTCGGCTACTGCCTAATGCCCAACCATGTACACCTGGTTGCGGTGCTTCCCATTGGCGCGCCGGCTTTGGTGAAAACCTTGCAGCGCCTGAAGGGCTACACGGCCACCCAGGCGAATAAGCTCCTGGGGCGCACGGGGGCTTTCTGGCAAGCCGAGAGCTACGACCACGTAGTACGCCAGGGAGAGCTGGCGCGTATTATGGCCTACGTAGCGGAGAACCCGGTAAAAGCTGGTCTGGTAACGGATTGGCAGCAGTGGCCCTACACATACGTGACCCCCTTGTAGCGTGGACTCTGCGAGTCCGCGCGTAGGCCGATGGCCGAACGACTCACCGGCGTTCCCACGCGCGGACTCGCAGAGTCCACGCTACATTTTACCCAGCTCGGCGTAAGGAAAAAATACCTTCTTTACTGCCTCGAAGCCATAATCCTGCGCCACGCCCACGGCCAGAATGACCAGCTGAATAGCTACCACGCCATCGAGGTGCAGGTAGCGGTTTTGTTTATATAGCAAAAGACCGATACCTCCTTCCGATTGGTAGAGGGTTTCCACGAGCGTTATCAGGGTCCAGATAATGGCGAAATTCTGGCGCACGACTTCGAGCATGTCGGCCAGCTTGCCACGCACCACTACCTGCCAGAAGCTGCCCCACTCGCCCAGGCCCAGGGTGCGGGCGTGGTCCAGCTCCTCCTGCGTGGTGCCCAGGATGACGCGTGTCATGCCCGTGACGAGGTACACCGTGGCCCCGAACACCAGCACCGAAAGCTTGACCTGATGGCCCGAGCTAAGTAGCAGCGCCATAAAAAACGTGAGCCCCGTAAGCGTAAGGTAGCGCAGCTTGGAAGCCGCAAACGCCAGTGGCCGGAAAAACGGCAGCGCCGTGAGATACGAAATAAACAGCGCCAGCACCGTCGCAATACCCAGCGCCTGGAAGGCCGTGAGCAGGCTGGCCCACAGCTCCTGCAACAAGCCCTGGCTGGTGATGAGGTCGCCGAGGGCCCGAAAAACATCACCGAGGCTCGGGAAAAGCTGGAGCGGGTAGAACAGCCACAGCGCCAGCAGGGCCAGCACCTGGCCGGCCACCAAGGCGGCCAGGGTAGCGCGGCGCGGGTGGGCATTGGGAATGAAGAGAGGGCTCATGGCGGGGTGTGGCGTGGACTCGCAGAGTCCACGCTACTGCTTAGTTGCCCAGCACTACTTCCACGCGGCGGTTCTGGGCTTTGCCGGCCTCGGTGGTGTTGGGGGCTACCGGCTCGGCGGCGCCGTGGGCGTACACCTGCACGCGGCCCTGCGGGAAAGCGCTGGCGCTCTTGGCTTCGAGCCAGTGGGCCACGGCCTCGGCGCGGGCCTCGGAGAGCTGCTGGTTCTTATCGGCGTTGCCGGTGTTGTCGGTGTAGCCGTGTACGGCCACTTTGAGGCGGCCGGCCACCACGAGGTCGTCGAAGAGCTGGCTCAATTCGCGTTGGGCAGCGGGGGTGAAGGTGCTCTGGCCGGTGTTAAACTCGATGTTCCAGGCGCGCTTGCTCACGCTGCGGCGAATTTCATCGTCGGCGGCAAAAGACTGGGTTTCGGCCGGGGCGAGGGTCTTGCCCTTGTACTGGGCTTGCAGCTTGCGCAGCAGACTCAGGTCGAGCATCTGGGTCAGCGGCACGTAGCTGGGCATTTCCTTGGGGTAAAGCTTGCTTTGCACGTCGCCGAAGGTCTTATATACGGCCGCGTAGATATTGGTGCCGCCGTTGTCTAGGCCAAACAGCGTCAGGTTATCGTTGAAGTTGAAGGCCTTACTGCCGCCCAGCTCCACCACCTGGCCGGTGCGGTCGGCCTCGCTGGTGCCTTTGTAGTACTTGAGCCAGTAGGCGCCGGGCTTGTCCTGGTCGCCGTACACCTGCGCCGAGACGTCGGCGGCGCGGGTCAGGGCTTCGGGGTGCGATTTCACCTGGTCGCCGGCCACGGCGAAGGCCGTCATCAGGCTCAGCACGGCGGGCTGGTGGGCGTCGTACCAGCGCTTGGTCGTCACCATGATGTTGGGCATCTGGTTCGAGTAGTCTTTGGTGCTCACGATGTTCACCAGGCCGCCTTTTTGCTTGGCGATGTTCACGTCGCCGGGCGTCCAGGTGGCGACGGCGTCGGCCACCACGTCCACTTTTACGCCGGTGCTGTGGCCGCTTACCACCTTGGTGCGCGACTCGGGCTTGCCCACGATGTACTTTTCGGCGGCTGCCAGGAAGTCGCTGGCAGCCATGAAGTTTACTGCCTCCGGGTCGTAGGTCGTTTCGTCGGGGTTCACTTTCAGTCCGTTGTCGGCGCACCATTTCAGGGCAATGTTGTGGTCGCCGTCGCGCAGGTAGCAGGCGATGGTTTTGCCCAGCGCGGCCTTGGGGTTATCGAGCCATTCCTTCGGCCCCATCAATTTGTCTTCGCCAAAGCTTTTACCCACCGAGTAGGGAATGACCTGGAGCTGCGTACCCGCCTTTTGCAGCTGGCTCTGCACGGCCGAGAAGGCCGGCAGGCCGTCGCCCATGATGCTCACAATCAGGCCCGGCGTGCTGGGATTGCTTTGCAGGTCGAGGGCATTTTTCACCAGGTCGGCCTGCATCTTCGATACGTCGTCCTGGCGCACAATCTGCATATCGACCTTGTTGGCGGCCAGGGCCGAGCCCATGGTGGTGCGGGGGCCGCCGTTGGCGAGCATGCCAGCCATCTGGGAGTTCCAGGCCATCACTTCCCACACTACGGGCGTGCCGTTTTCGGCGGGGGCGGTGCCGGGCAGCGGGGCCAGCGGCACCACCAGCGTGGCGCGGCTGCCGCTGGGGGCCGCCGGCAGCTCGATGGAGCTGAGGAGTACCGATTGGGTATCGGCTTTTTTGAAGAATCTGCCGCTGGCAATCAGCTTGTTAAATCCAAAGTAAGCGAGGGCCAGAAAGAGTGCGAATAGCACGATTTTACCGCGAGTTGTCATGGCAAGTAGCGTGGACTCTGTGAGTCCGCGAGTAAGTAAAAGGTTGAAGAAAAAGGAAGTAGGCGACGCGACGCGCGGACTCGCAGAGTCCGCGCTACAGCAGCGCCGCTAGCAGCAGCAGCACCAGGCAGCCACTAATCAAGCAGGCTAGAATAGGCATCATCGGAGCGTTGTTTAGTGGCGGCTACGGAGGTAGAAGCGGGTTTTTTGTCGTTGTCCATCAGGGCGTTGAAGTCACCTTTCTGGTAGCGGTCGAGCAGGCGCTGGCCCTTCTCGCTCATCACGCCGTTCTGGATGTCCATCTCCTTCACGAACTCCTGCGAGTAGCGCATGGCCTGCTTAATCTGGCCCAATTGCTGGGCCATATCCTGGGCCACGCGGTCGGTGGCGAGGTCGAAGAAATACTTCTTGTCGGGGTCGCCGCGCAGGATATTCATGGCGGCGCGCATGCCCGAGCTGGTGCGTTTCACCAGCTCGTATTCGTCTTTCAGCAGGCCCACTTTGAACTTGCTGCCGTCAATCTGGCGCAGGGCAGCTTTCAGAATCTGACGCATCACTACGCTCACGTTGGCCGTCGTCGTCGCCATGGGCTGCAGGCGCTGGTTGTAATCCAGAATCTGGGCGGCGCGGCTGGCGTAGGCTTCGGCGGCGTCCTTTTCGCCCTGGCGGGTGGCCGAGTCGGCCAGGGCCAGGTACTCTTTCATCTGGGCGTCGTTGGCGGCCAGCTTGCGCTTTACCAGCTCATGCGCTCCTTCGATGCGGCCAACTTCCGTCTCCATCTGCCGGGCCTCCTTCTCGGTGTTCGAGATGTAGTCCTCCATGATGCCGATGGGGTCGGTGTTGACGAAAATGCCCGCCGCCGTGCGCAGAATCCGCTGCCCGGCGTACCAGAGCCCGGTTTGAATGCGCTTATTCGTGCCCAGCAAAAACAGCACGAACAGCGCCCCGAGTCCAATGCCCAGCTTTACGCTATTGAACACAATGTCAACGAGGTAGGGCACAATCTGGCCCCAGTAGTACACGCCGGCGGCGGCCGCGCCGCCCAGCACCACCCAACCGGCTACCTTTTCGGGCTGCTGCCACTTGGGCAGGGTCGGGTTGAGGTTCGATGAAAGCAAGGTTTTCATGCGTAGAAAGCGTTTTAGCTAGTTGATTAAAAAGGACTTAGTGGCTTGCTGATGAGCCTGCAGCTCGGCCGTGGCCGCCGCACTGGCCAGCTCGTAGCTGGCCAGTGCGGCCTGCACCTTGGTCTGCTCCTGGTGCAGCTGCTGCTGGGTGTTGCGGAGTTGTTGGCTTTTGGCTGCCAGCTGCTGGCTGAGGTCGGCCACGGCGGCTTGCAGCTGGGCTTCCTGCTCGCGCAGCTGGGCCAGGGCGCTGGGCGGACCTTGCCGGGGTGCTGCTTCGCCGAGTTTTTCGCGGTGGCGGGCGAGTACGTTGGCGCGGTCGTCGGCCAGCTTCTGGGTTAGCTCGTCGGCCGAGGTGAGCAGCGTGGGCAGGTCCTGGCCCGTCATGGCCGTGAAGGCGTTGAAGGCTGTTTGGTAGAGCAGCGGCCCGCTGAGGCCGCTGGCCGTGAGGCTTTTCACCATCTTGGTGAAGGCCGCAAAGTCGCGCCCGTCGCCGGCCAGCAGCCGGGCAATGTGGTCGAGGTGGCGCTGCTCGGGCTGCGCCACGCCGGGCGGCAGGTCGGCCAGCGGCAGGGCCGTGCCCGGCAGCGCCGCGGGCGGCACGGCGTGGGCCGGCGCAGCTACTGCCGGGGCTTCGTCGCCGGGCTCGACGAAAAAGTCTTTGGCGGCTTTCGCCAGGTTATCCAGAATGGCCATGTCGGTAAAAGCAGGTAGGTGAGGGATGCGTACCTATTGCCAATACCAGTGCCGAGCCGGCAGGAACACTGCCAATTAATTTATAAACTATTACTAATCAGAATAATAAATAAAAAAACCCGCCCGGCAGCAAGCCAAGCGGGAGGATAGTATTTTCAAAATGAAAAGCCGTTTTTACTAAAAGCGAAAAGCCTGGTCGGCCAGCAGCCGGCTGTCACCACGCCTGGGTACGCTTACTTCCAGGCGTGCATGTCAATTTTCTTAGTAAATTGGAAAATGCTAGGGTTTTTGGCTGAAAACTAGCGCAAGTAGCTGGGAAAACTAGCACAAGTGAGTAAGAATAGTTTGTATTTTAGCACAAGTAGGTGGGAACAGTTATGCTACCGGCCCGAAATTTTAAGTTTACCACTCGCTCTTTGCGGGCTATTCAGCCATCGGAGAAAAATGGGCGAGCTGTCCACGCAGAGTCTGCCTTGGAGCGCGATATGTGCTGCCTATTAGAGTTCAACCCACAGGTCGTGAAATTTGTGGAACAGCCTGTTACCATTTCCTACGTTGACCAGGGGAAGACTCGGCGCTACACGCCTGACTTTCTGGCTCGCTATGTGGCGGGTAAGCCCCCACAGTTAATAGAAGTCAAGTATGCGGCCGACCTAGTAGCCAAGCAGGAAGAGTTCGTAGCCCGCTTCCAAGCCGCCCGGCAGTACGCGCAGGCCCAAGGGTGGGAGTTCAGCATCTGGACTGAGGCGGAAATAAAAACCCCGTATCTGAAGAATGCCAAGTTCTTGTTGCGCTTCCGCTCCTCGACCCTCGTCGTGCGGTCCGAATACCGACAACTACTGCTAGAAGTGTTGGCCCAGCTGGGACGTGCAACCCCGGCCGAGGTCCTATTGGTAGCCTTCGAAAATCCGGAGCGGCAGGCGGAGCTATTGCCGGTGCTGTGGCACCTGGTGAGTACCCACCAACTGGGCTGTAATTTATTAGAGCCGCTTACGATGAGTAGCCCGCTTTGGAGCCTGCATAACCAATCCTTATCGCGTCATGGTTAAGATAGAAGCAAAACCCGGCCAGCGCTATCTCTACCGCGAGCAGCCTGTTCGAATCCGGTACACGCTCGACCTGCATCTGGTACTGGGTGAGTATGAGGCCACGGGAGAATCCGTGCGCATTCCCGTGGCTGACCTACGGCCACTTGACGAGGCGGCCAGGCAGACTGAGCCACGGGATGATATATTCAGCATCCCAGAAAAGGCCTGGGCTAAGGCCGAGCACCGGTTTTCCATTCTTCAACCCATCCTGGCGGACCGCGGGAACCTGGCACTTGTCGACCAGGCCTGTCAGGACAATGAAGTGGGCAGGTCCACTATCTATCGCTGGTTGAAGCTCTACGATGACACTGGTTCTGTGCGGTCGCTGGTCGATTTGCCCCGCTCGGGGGGCAAAGATAAGTCCCGGCTGGGTGAGGCCCAGAATGCGATTATTACCGAGGCCATCACCACTCACTACTTGACCCGGCAGAAAAAGACGGCTAACGAAGTAGTAGAGGAGGTAAGGCGGCTCTGCCAGCAGGCCAAGCCCAAGCTGAAGGTACCGACGGAGAAGACGGTTCGGCGGCGCATCCACCAATTAGAAGAGGAGGAGACGACGCGCCGGCGATTAGGTAACAAGGCTGCTCAGGACCGCTACCGGCCCCAGCAGGGCGAGTTACCCGATGCCGAGTACCCGCTCCAACTGGTGGAGCTGGACCACACCAAGGTAGATATCATTCTCGTGGACGAGGTGTATCGCAAGCCACTTGGCAAGCCCTACCTGACGATGGCCATTGATACGTACTCGCGTATGATAATGGGTATCCACTTATCCTACGACCCGCCGGGAGCCATCGGCACAGGTCTGTGCATCGCCCATATGCTGCTGCCGAAGGAAACGTGGCTGGCCAAGGTGGGGGTGGAGGGGGAGTGGCCCTGCTGGGGGGTGCCCGCCGTGCTCCACTTGGATAACGCCCGCGAGTTTCGGGGAAACATGCTGCTACGGGCCTGTGAGAAATATGACATTCGGCTGGAATACCGACCCGTGCGGACTCCTCACTATGGAGGCCACATCGAGCGGATGATGGGCCATACAATGCGCAAGGTGCACACGCTGCCCGGGGCCACGTTTTCTAATCCCCAGCAGCGAGGGGAGTACGATTCGGAGAAAATGGCCGCGTTCACGCTCCGCGAGTTCGAGCAGTGGCTGACGACATACATTACCGAGGTGTATCATAAGCGCGTACACAGCATGACCTACCAGACTCCCTATGAGCGCTTCCGCGCTGGCATCCTGGGTACGCCTGACCAGCCGGGTACGGGCTTACCGGAGCGTTACTACGACGAGCGGCAGGTCCGGCTGGATTTCATGCCCGCCATCGAGCGCTCGGTGCAGCAATACGGGGTACAGGTAGACCATGTGTACTACTATGCCGATGTGCTGCGCTCCTACGTTAACCGCCGGACGCCGGGCAGTGGCAAGCACGGAGGCAAGCAACTGCTCACCTTCAAGCGTGACCCCCGCGACCTTAGTGTCCTGTACCTGTTGGAGCCGGGTACCAATCTGTATCACCGGATTCCATACCGTAACACCAGCCGCCCCAGCATTTCCATCTGGGAACACCGGGCCGCCATTCGGCAACTCAAGCAGCAGGGAGTAGCGCAGGTGGACGAGGATAGCATTTTTGCTGCCTATGACCGGATGCGGGCGCAAGAACTAGCGGCAGTAAAGAAAACCCAGTCCATGACTCCCAGCGTCCTGCGGATGCTGAAGGAGGTACCTGTGGAGGAACTATTCATGCGTACCAAAACGGAGCCGCTAGACAGTGTAGCCCCGGCAACTGTACTAGTCGAGCCGCTAAGTCAACCTGAGAATACTCCCCCTTCCTGGTCGACAGCTACTCTTCAACCCTTTGACGACGCAGGATTTTACGCCCTATGAGCCTACCGCACCTATCTCCAGAGGCAGCCGCCATGCTGGAACTGCCCGTGGCCGAACGAAAAGGAAAAATTAGGGAAATGAAGTGGATCCCCTATGCTCGGGCCCGCCGCATCGGGCAGAAGATGCACGACCTGTTGCATCACCCGCCTTCTTACCGGATGCCTAACCTACTCGTGGTGGGGGATACCGGCAATGGCAAAACTCACATCATCAGACGCTTTGCGGCTGCTCACCCCTCTTATACCCGGGAAGAGGATGGGCACCTCATCGCCCCGGTACTCTACCTCCAGGCCCCACCCGATGCGGACGAGCGTAGCTTTTACCACGCGCTGCTTGATATAACAGGAACGCCCTACCGGGTTGCCGACCGGGGTGACCGTAAGCAGCGCCAGGTTATTAATACGCTTCGGCGCCTAGAAACCCGGCTGCTCATCATTGACGAAATCCAGCACGTGCTGGCCGGTAACCAGACCAAGCAGCGTCAATTCTTGAACGTGCTCAAGTACTTATCCAATGAACTGATGCTGCCGCTAGTCGGCGCAGGCATTGGTACCGCGTTCAACGCCATCCAGCACGATGAGCAGCTAGCAAGTCGGTTTGAGCCTATCGGCCTGCCCCGGTGGCGGATGGGCGAGGAGTATATCCGCCTGTTGATGACCTTCGAACGCCTGCTCCCCTTGCAGAAGCCCTCTAACTTGAGCGAGGAAAAACTGGCTTACAAGCTTCTGAGTCTGAGCGAAGGAAGCCTAGGAGAGCTGACTAATATTTTACAGCGGGCCGCCATTCAGGCCGTTGATACGAAAGAGGAATATATCAGCCTGGGCTTGCTTGGGAAATTGGATTACTCTACGCGGTCCGACTTATCCAACTACGAGAAATTAATGGCAGACTAGTGATGAGCCAAGCCAGCCGCCTCCCATGTGCAACTTACCCGAAAACCGACGAACTGCTGTCCAGCTGGCTGACTCGCCTGGCCCACGACCACCTGATTAAGACGCACACATTTGGCAAGATGTTGTTTTCAGGTGCCAACGTGTGGAACACGGACCTTGACCGTAGCGCACCGGAGAGTATGTTGCACATCCTAACCCAGCGAACCGGCACGCCGCTAGCCAAGGTAGAGCAGACGGTCCTGCGTCGCTACGAGGGCCAATTATATCTGCACAGCGGGCAGGGCAGAATCGCCCCTTGGGTGTTACCACTAGGCATTTATCACCGCACGCGGCGCTACTATGGGTTGCTGTTTTGCCCGTTATGTTTACGAAGGGATGGGGAGACTCCATACTTTCGCACGCATTGGCGACTGGCAATTTCGTACGCCTGCACCCGGTGTGGGGTATACCTGCAAGACCGGTGCCCCGGCTGCGGGCAGCCTGTAACCTTCTTCCGGGTGGAGCTGGGCCGTAAATCAGAATTGGCCGATAGACCTATCTCACACTGCTTTAACTGCGGCCTTGATTTAGCTAAGATACCTACGGAGCACGCCCCAGCCCCAGTACTGGCCGACCAGCGGGAATTGGAGCGTATCCTATACGAAGGATGGAACGAGCAGGTCTTCCATCCGCATCTCTACTTCGTCGTGCTACGCCAATTAGTAAAGCAGTTTATCAACGCCCGCTCGGCCAGCGCGGCTCTTCAGCAGGCCATAGATACTGAAACGGGCTGGAGCCCATTACAGGAGAATTTTACGATTCGGACGGGTAAGGTATCGATTGAACTGTTGCCACTGCGAGTCCGAAGCGGCGTGCTACGACAGGCCCAATGGTTGCTAACAGATTGGCCCGAGCGCTTCTTGGAAATGGTGAAACGCTACCCCATTACCAGCACACCCTTTCTATATGCGATGCCTGCTATCCCCTTCTGGTTCCAAAGGGTAGTCATCGAGAACTTGTACGTAGGCAGATACTTCCAAGCCCTCTCGATGCATAAGAAAAAACGTCTATAACAGGCCTATGCTAGGTTGATTGCACTTATGAAGTAGGCTGTCATGCGTGGCAGAAGCGATGTAGTTGCGGTGCTCAGCTAGGCAAACCCGGCATGGACTGAGAGCGTTGGGCGGAGCGGTCCTGTAGTATTTCGGTTTCACTCCAGTTATACCGCAACTGCTTGGCTTCCGTTTTGAGTTGCTTGCGACGGTCACGTAGGCCCTCGCGCAGTAGGTCTACTGCCTGCATGATTACTTCGTGCTCCATGGTAATAGTAAGCCTGCCAGTTACACTATGCAGCGTAATAGCGACCAGCCCTTCAAGTTCAAGGTCGAGTAACTGCTGCTGCTGGCGTTTCAGCATTTGGCGTGCCTTGCGCAGGCGTCGTAGGTGCTTACCGTACCACATTACCTGCTGACTTTGAGAAGTTAACGAATGAGTAAGTAACGGTATACATTGGCCGAAAAGAGGGAGGAAGTGAAAAGTGAGAAAACGAATCGAGGCGTGTTGCCACCCCACGTTTCCTCCGTCCGGCCAAGAACGGCTAACACGCAACAGGACAGCCCCACGCCTCTTGGCGTGAGTGCTGGTCTATCTGTTCGCGTGTGGTTCGGGGTAAACTTGGCCGGTTCAGGAAACCACGGACAGGCAGCAACTCAAAGAAAAACAGGAGGTATTACTAGCTTATCAAAAAAGGTTAGGTAGTCAATTGCTGCGAATATACACTAATCAGCACCGTACTTCTCAATAGCAAATTAATGACTACGCAGCCAAGGATGAGCGCGCATTCACTGCGGTCAACGAATGTAGTAAGCTCTTTTACTCAGGTTGTCAAATGAGGCAGATGTACAAGGAATTACTCAAAATAAATTCTCGGTTTCTGCTTGAGCCAGCATTTGTTTTGGGAAATATTGCAAGATTAAGAATCTTGTTATCAGGTAAATAGTGTCGAGTTGTGCTTGTGATATTAATTGGAGTAGTAAAAATTTAGTTTGTTGCTCCAGCTCCTTGCTTGGCCACGCAGATGGAGGATTACATGTGTTTATAGGGAGCAGTTTGAACAAATTAAGGAGGATTGGAGTACTAGCTAAGTTATTTGTTCCCTATCTTTGTTAGAATGGAGGACGAACCTATGAACAGCACCTCATCTTCTCAAAGCAATGGAGTGTCAGCTGCACAAGCGAGTTATGCCATCCTCTTAGACCTGGAGCATAGCTTCAACGCATGTGCCAGCGAAGAGGAAGCAGAAAACTTTCGTCACAATGCCGCCATCGCCGCTATTGTAGAGCGTCGCACTAATTTGTCTATTACAATTGAAACTATTAAGCAGCTATATAGTAATTCAATTTCTCAGGAGGCACAACGCGTTTCACAAGCTACTGACTCAATTGCCTTAGCTATTCAGGAAAAGAGTTCGCCGCCAGCGATTAATGCATCTGTTGCAACATTGAACGAATTACCTGGCGGAATAATAAAAGCAATTATTACTGCTATCCTGCAAAAAGATACGTTTCTAACAACTGAAGAAATTGAAATTGAATTAAAGCAGCAATATCCTTCTATAGAATTCACTAGAAAGCAAATGATTGATAGCGTTAAACATGCTAGGAAGCGGAAGGAGGTAGTCGGACTACCAGTGTTCAAAGGTAATTTCCCTTTTTACCTCCATTCAATTTCCTCATTCTATCTCGATGAAGAGCGTCGTATTTTGAAGCCGCAATACGAAGCCAAATTCAATACTCGTGTAATTGAAGCAGGCTACTCGTTGAATCCCGTGCCCAACCATAATAATTGAACTTCAATTCGCTTGCATTGTGCTGCTTACTAACTGAACAACAGTAGCAAAGCGCAAAAAAAAATCGGCAGTCGTAGTAGCGACCGCCGATTTAGGGCAACTCTTAGTAGGTTAAACCGCCAACAAATAGCAGGGTCCAAACCTGCTATTCAGGAATAACTAAACCGGGGGATGAATTCCAACCTCACTCTGCCCGCCTGAGGGTCGTCGAACAATCGTTTGGCGGCCCTCTTCTTTTGCAAAGCTACGATGAAAGTTTTTGTGTTCCTACACGTGTACGATTTGAGTAGGACCGTCAGTAGTTAAGGTTACCTATCGAGGCACTTAATGGCTCTGAATGGATTGTCCCGTGTCAATGAAGCTACTTGGGAAGGGAAGCAGGCTAAAAGCAGAAAAGACTCCCACGGCGGGGAGAACTTCGGAGTGTGTCCCAACTAAATTCCCCACGCCGACTCGTGGAAGTCTTGCCCAAAGATATCATTATGACTTGGCTACTGCCTCATGTGCCTTTTCCGACCACTAGCCACCGCTCACGCGTGGCCCCAGCCGAGGTTGTAGGGACCATCTTATACAAACTCAAAATCGGCTGCCACGGGCGCTGGCTGCCCGTCGCCGCGCTGTTCAGCAGGGAGCCTTTGAGTCGGCAGGGCATGTGCTATCACTTCCGCGTCTGAAGTCGGCGGCCTACTCGGTTTTGACCGAGGTCAGATTAATGACCCCAACTGGTCGTTTATGTCGGCGTAGTAACTGCCTTTGATGCTGCCTACTTGTTCCTGTTCGGCATCTCCCCATTCTAGGTGGGTACGCTCGCCGCTGAACAAGCACAATTGCTGCTGCACCCAGCAAATAATAATTTGGATGTGGGTCTAGCCTTTTTGGTGAACTTGTCCCTATGCAGTTGGCGAATTACTTTCATCAGTGGACAATGTAGTTGCTCTATTATCGGCTTCGGACGTGTCAGTTATTATTGGTGCTGTAACGTCTTCGGATTGTTCAGAGATAGAGGTTTCTGCAAGAGCTCTTTCACTGTCTGGAACTGTACGAGGGCGCAGTTCCTCAACTGCTTTTTTAGTTTCTTCTGTAGCAAGAGCAACTGGTTTTGGTAAAGAATCTTGGTACTCTTTAGCTTGTGATAAATTAAATTTTCTAACCAGTTCAGTGATTGCTGGTACTCCTACTCTGCTGTGAGCAGATGAGAACCGCTGACGCAACTGCTGTATATAGGGAGCGTTAAGCTTATAGCGGCGTTTATCCGTGGTAATTTCGCTGCTAAGAACTGAACGGAAAGCAGCATTGAATGTAATAACAGCCGGAATAAGTTTTGATTCCCCTAGATAAGGGAAAGAAGGTAGAATATGCTTAGCCTGAGCATCTTGATTGAATTTTTGAACTTGCCCTTTGTCCTCTGGTTTAGGCGGAGAAAATTCAGTAAGCAGGTTGGATTTGTCGAAAATAAGCAACTCTAACATGCCCTTTAGAGAAGGTGCTTTTGTGATTTTATCGCGAATATATACGTCACATTCTGGTGTAATAAGGATGCCATAGGTATCCCCTGGTAAATCGAAAATATCCCCAGTCATAATTGGAACATCTTGATTTGGCACAGCAGTGTAATAGATACGTTGGAAAAGTTTAGCTGCACCTTTATCCGGGTTAGATGGTAAAGCAGTGGAATCGGCTTGCTTAATTATCTCCTCCCGCAACTTAGTGTCTTGTACTAGCTCTTCTGCTAGTAAATTGTTCATCAATTCAATGACTTCTAGTATGGCATTTAGGTTATCGTTTTTGCTAGTATCATACAATACTTTTAACCACGAGCTATGCGCGGCTGATAATTCACTAAATATGCTTTGGAGAGACTGATTAATAGCACGACTCCAAACTAGGCTAAAATCAAGGTTTAAGTTCTTAGCGGAAAATATGGCAAGTTCAGATTTAATAAGCTCATATTCTGCTTCAATACCTTTAGGCTCATCAATCCGGATATTCTTACGCTTAAATTCAACACGGTCAGGGAACAATCTTAAGAAGGTTGCTTTGTCTTTTGAAGGAATTTCCGTGTTTGAGTAAATATAAATCTTAGAGAAGAGCTTAAGCGGCTCTAAAACTGGAAGAGGATGCTTTTTAAGTTTGATTCCACCAAGTCCCATCTCATCAGCTTCGAGGAACTCACCACTTTTCTCTATAAATTCCCAATCAAGTATGATGACGTCAAAATTTGAAATGGATTTTAATGCATGGTCTAAATGGTCTAAGTTGTCAACCGTCAAGACAACATACTCTTCCCTGAATAGCTGATACAGCCTGTGTTCAGGTCCATTGCTATCGTGTATCTCGTCATCTGCAAATAGTACAACTCCTTTCATTATCTATACTTCGTCAAATTTTATGAGAAAATTGGCTCCCGGTAGGGCTCGTTCGGATTCTTTGTAAACTAGTCTTATGCTAGCACCCAGACGAGCAAGCAATTCACGAGTAATAAAAAGACCGAGTCCTCTGCCAGATTCTTTGCGCGAGAAAAAGGACTCAAAAACAACATCAGATAAGTCTTCGCTTACTCCTATACCATTGTCAGAAACGAGGATTGTCCTGTTGTCACCATTAATGCGAATGAGAATCTCCTTTTGCTTACCACCCTTCTCCCTTAGCCAGTAAATAGCATTATCTACCAGATTGATAAGTATTTGCAATAAAGTCCCTTGAGTAGTATCGATTTGGAGGGGAGCACCAATACTCTCTACTGTAGCTTTGATGCCTAACGCTAACTCATGGCGGAAGTATCGCAAGGTTTTTTCAGCAACATCCCGTACATCGACTGTAACTTCTGTGCGACGGGATATTCGAAAAAGAGGCTGGATAACTTGCATCTCATTGTAAACGATATCGATATTCAATTTCAACTCGTCAATAAGCTCGTTAAGCTTTTTGGTAAGTGCGCCATCATTACGTAGACTAGACCTTAGGTCTTCAATGGTGCCAAATGTTCTTTTCAGAATCATTATGGCATCATGTGATGACTTCTCAACTGCTAAACCTAGACCAGCTAAGTCCTCATAAGTCTCTATTCGCTCCTTCAGTATAGCGCTGTTTTTATCAAAGCTTGTTTTGAATTCCTCAACTGATTCTATAAGCTTCGTATTACCAGTTTCTGCTACTTCTTTAGTTAGAGCTTTATAAGCGTTATCAAGCTTAATAGATGTCGACCCAGTAGCTTGTTTCTTTAGTAATCTAACTCGCTCAATATCTAAATCAGATTCGACCTTCATTGCATTCAGGGTGCCGACGAGTAATGCCTGAAAATCGTCGTAAGCCCCATCTATGTCCATCAAGCCGTAGCGGCTGGTAGTATCTTTAAGTTTGGGATTCTTCTTTCCCGTAATGTATACGAAGCCTATAATTTGGCTATCACTATAGTACCACCCGGCTTTTACTTGTGCGCGCCGACGTGACAATTCCAGCCAATCATAGCCTCGTTCTCCGAAAGGATATACCCTAATGCCATCGCGAAATACAAAAACACTATGGCTTTTAACGAAATCCTGTTGCGTCTTATTTAATAGAAGAAGCTCTCGGCGTTCTAGCGCGAAATCGTATACATAAAAAGAGAATGATAAGACTCCTTGTTGTGGAACTCTAAGTCTCTGCGAAGCTTCTTCGATATCGTCAGTGTCGTCTTCTATTTTTTTATTGATATCGTCACTATCACTGACTTCCTCATCAACTTCTTCCTCGTCTTTTATGCCGGCGAAACGCTTTTTGACATCAGGAGCTTGGAAATCATAGCTATTAAAGTCAAGCAGGTTAATTGTTTCGTCAACGACTCTGTCCTTATAAGGGGCTGCTGCCTTATACTTATAAGATAGAACACCTTCGGCTGAAATTGTACCTATCATTTGGAAAGGAGCTAACTTCAGCACTTCTTCCCATATTTTAAAGGGCTTCTTATGAGGGATATTATTGATTTCTAAGCTAAAATCAAAATCGGACGTTATATGATATTCCTTTGGGAAATACTCTTTTCTTAAAATGTCCGGTGGTGCTACTAATTTCTGTAAGGAAGAGGTAAGCGCATCAAAGTCTTTTTTCGTCCAGACTTGTTTCAACTTTTCGATTTTAATGATTGTGCCAGTACCCTCTCTTAAGGCCACTGGTGGGTCATTGATAACATATTCGTTTGTGACTTCGCTTAGAAACTTATAATCCTCAACGTTAAGCTTATCCTCGTTGTCATACTCTTCAAAATTAATAGTTAATTGTACTTCAAGAGTAGTGGCAGTCTTGCTATAAATGGTGATTGAGTGGCCTAACTTATTGATAGCAAAACGACCAATTCCCTTTTCCCCCTGCATCGTTCGATGCAGGATGGGAGTTTTGCGTTCCCCCTTTTTTTGGAGCAGCTTGTTTGGAGTACCAGGGTTCAAGAAGACATTCAAAAGGATGTCTTCGTCCATACCTGAACCATTATCTATAATTTCTATAGATGGTTCCAAAAGGGGTAGTGTGCTACCTGGCTTGGATACCCAGTTATTAAACCTGATGTCAACTTTTTTAGCATCAGCATCATAAGAGTTTTTTACTATTTCGACCAGTGCGACTAATTTGTCAGTAATGAGCTGGTCGCCAATGATGCCCATGATGCGAGCATAAGGCTTGAAGGAAGAGCTTCCTGATTTGACAACAGCCATTAAATTATTTTTTAAGTATTAGGATGTGCTCGGTCGGGTAAATCTCCATAGCAGTTTTACTGCCTTTCTGCGTGTTGGGCAGAATGCGGCCAGTTGTGGCGTCCCGCAGGGAGGTGAGACGCTTGTTGGGAATGGGCCGCTCCCAGACATCTTGGATTGTGCAGCCCATCGCCGAGAGCATATCTAAGAAGATAAGGTGATTTGGGATGTCGTGGCCCTTGTAGCGGCTATCGCCGATGACTATGCACAATTGTCCGTTTGGCCGCAGCGCGGTGTAGGCTCTTGAGAGGCAATTATGCATAGAGGTAAAGTACTGGTCCACGTGGCGAAGTGGAACAGGGAGCATGACTTCGCGCAGGTTGCTCAGAGCAAGACTGGCAATGAGTGCTTCGGGCAGGGGAGTAGCTGGCTGCATCTTGGTGCCGATGAAACCGCTCCGCTTAAATGATTCGACAGTTTGCGCGTTAAACAACCAAAAAACGGAGAGCTGATGCAGGTCAGCGTATTCGTAAGAAGTGAGGTAGGGAGGACTAGTAATGATGGTATCGAACAGGTTGGTACCTAACTCGTGGTTTGTCAGGTCGGCGCATACTATCTCAGGCCGGTAAGCAGCTTGCTTGTGTAGTAGCGGTGCAGCAGCCGTGTACCGTTTCTGGACTTCCTTGGCACGCTTCGTAAAAACATCAATAGCAGGAGGCACTACCCGTTTGTACTTCACCGCCGGGTTAACATCGGCCGGATTACTAGGGCGAATTGGCCGGCGGTCATGCTGCGGTTTTACACTCCAATCCAACCAGTAGGAAGAGGGCTTTAAACTACTAGAGAAGATAAGCAGAAGCAAGGCCCGTAGGTCTGAACTTGCAATGGATTCTATTTCCAGAAGCAGTAAAGCTAATTCAACTACATTATTTTCTGGAAACCAATAGGTTAACCGTTCTTGATTCTTGCCTATTAAAGCAGCCTGAACGACATCGGATTGCAGTACTAAATCAGGCGCAGTTTTGATAACACTTGCTATTACGCGTTCGATTTCTTTGCTTAATACATCGGGTTGGATTACTGCTGTTTTTGCCTGCGTAAGAAGGGTTGCTAATGGGTTAACGTCTAGCGCGTAGGAGTGACGCCCTGATAGCATTGCTTCCAAATTTGTGGTACCACTACCAGCAAAGATGTCTGCTACAATCTCTCCAGGTTGACTGTACTTAGTGACAAGCTCAGTGGCTATTTGCGGGATGAACTTGGCCGGATAAGGGTGCAGACTATGTGTGTGTGTATTAGTTAAAGCACTTCGAAAACCTAAGTCTTCTCTAGCAATAACGTTGACTTGGCGTACCATGTGCATAAATCGAAGATATAATGAAGTAAGCCATCCTAGTCGTAAGTAGGCTACTTTGGCAAGCTGTAAAGGTCACAAACTTTGAGAGCTTACTTAAAATCTGGCTCAGCTGGGTCGTCGGCGCGCAGGCCACCGGTGGCCTGGCGGATGAGTACTTTAAGGTCCTTGCGCCATTTGCCAGGGATGCGCCCTTCCAAGTGTAGTTTGCGTAGGCGCTGGCCAACTAAGTAGTCGACAACAGGTACACCAGGCAGAGGCTCTTCTAATATATTGGAAATCACGATATTATCGACGGGCCAGCCATGCTTTACAGCTAATACATTGGGCAGGGTAGCGCGGTCAAAGCTTGGGTCGATGCTTTTGACCTGCACATCTGCATACCACTCCTCGCCGATAGTTATAAGACGGTGGGTATAAAGAACAAGGTAATCGGGATTGACAGACATAAATTTAATGCGCAGATGAGTGGTAAATTACTGTCTATGAGTGCCAGCTGTGGGCAAATGGTCGCCACAATGGCCAATAATAATGCGACGCCCTTCATTATCACGATGAAAATGAATACGAAAGAGCTTTTTTGGATTATTGCTAAACTTGAGGTGTGGTTCCAAATCCAAATTAATGCCCTCAAATTCGTCTTCTCGGTGCTTGATAAGTTTAGCGCTCTTACGAGTTTCGCTGCCCTCGCTGTGAGTTAACGTCCAACTGTTGGCATCAGCATGAAAGGCTAACTCTAGGTCTTGTGGTACTTGTGGCGGCTGCTCGAAATAGAGGGGCCAGAGCTTCTGGGCTAATAGATAGAGACCAAACCATAACTCGTCAACTCCACTTTGGTAAGTAGCACTTTCGACTGAAGTAAGCGCACGAGGGGTGAAAACTATTCGGCTGGGCCAGAGATTACCGGCTAGTTTAACTACGTCTATTAATGTGCGTGGCAACTCGCTCAAAGAGTTAACTGCGGCGCTTGCAGATGCTAATTCGCCGTTTATTCTGCGCAGAGATTTCGCTTCAGTTGAACTATAAATTTTGTCGCGTCGCGCCTTACTAACTTCTTCATGGGCTGCGCTTAGTGCAGATTCTTTGGCAATATCTGCATTTAGGACATCTTCTTGAAGTTGCTTATTCTCAAGGTCTAACTTTCTCGTCTCCTGCTCAAGCCGGATATTTTCTTTCTCTAGTAGCTCATAAAACTCTTGGGTATCAGCATTGAGTTGAGCGGTGCCATTACGTACTTCTTCTACCTGGCTGCGTAGGAAATTTAAACGTGCGGTGCGTTGGGCATCTTCTACATCATCAGGTGAGAAGAGTGCTCGCGGGTGAGCAAGCGTTGCTTGGCGTATTAAGCTGGGTACGAACCACTGGCTGATTTGCTTAGCTCCTTCAGCATCAATAGTTGGGGCTGAGAAATAGCGGTGGCGCACGGCATCGCCTTTCCGAATGGAGTCGAGCCCGCGCTGATAGACGCGGATTGACCCTGGGTAGCATTGGTAAGCCTTTGGAATGTAGAGAGTTTGCTCTTGTTTTGTTTCGTAGGGTAGGCAAATGACTGCGGCAACCCCAGTCAGTTGTTCGCTTAGCTTCGCAGTGTCGATGGGGTACCTGGCACCTGGTTTGCCCGTGACGACCACTACTGGTGCCTCGCGCTGAGGGTCTTGCAGTAGCTGCCAGAGTTGTTTTATTTGTCCTTCGCCGTAAAAGTGGGGAGTAGGCGTTAGGCGTAGCGAGCCTAGGCGTACATCCCAATCGCCCCCCTTCATTAAGTACTTAATAATTAGGGGAACAGTGGGCTCTGGTGAGACGAGCGGAGCCCCCATATATTCATCGCGTAGGCAGTGTGATAAGCGTACACCAACACGTAGGCAACTGTCCGGCAGACATTCAATACCAATGTCTGTCCGCCAGCGCCGGTCTTGTGGTAGGTCTCGATCGGGGTGCTCATACCGACAAGACCAAAGTTTAGGAGGATATTCTTCGCCAGCGCTTTGCGTTTTGATAATGGTGGAATTACTGCCCATCCACTGCTTGCCTCCTAGAGAAGGGGCAAGAAAAGAATTGATATGAAACAACTCCTCAAGCAGTGCTTTGCTGTGCTTACCCAGGTTCTGTCGTAGCCAGCCATAGATGTTACCCAAGGCACCCTCCCAGGCTGTTTGCTGTGAACTGAGCGTATGCGGCTGTATAATAAATACACTTTTGTAGTGAGTGGTGTATTCGGTAAACATGGGTGGGATGTGTATGAGGTAGTCTAGTCAAGGCGCACAGAAGCAGGCTGTATATTACCTGAGTCATTAAGTGCAGAAAAGAACAAAAAAACGCCGGATAAATGGCGTAAGTACGACGATACTTTCAAGGTCGAGATCCTGCGTCCAGCCTCCGAAAGCCGCAGCACGCAAGCGGCGGCCCAGTAACTCGGCAGTAGTCCCAAAATGCTCTGTCGCTAGCAAGAAGCGAAATTCGTCGCCGAAGTAGGTAGCGTGGAAGTGGCCCGCGACCCGAAGGTACGTCAACTGCGCGCCCAACTCAAATGGGCGGAGCAGGAGCTGGACATGTTAAAAAAAGTCTTGGTCATCTTTGGCCAGCCGACTTGGTGAGCATCTATTGCTGCCTCGCTCAGTGCTGGAACCAAGTACCCGTGCGCAAGCTCTGCCAGGTGCTGCGGGTGGCACCAAGTACGTGCAGCGGCGACAACTGTCAACGCCGGAGCCAGTTTGGCAAGTAGCGGTGCGGGCAGAATTTAACTGGCATTTTAGTTAGACCACCTCACTCCTGAGGTGGTCGGGTAATTCTGGATAGCACAGGGTTTTATCTTTCGATTGTCATGAAAGGCAACCCTCAACCCGCCAAACGTCAGCGTTATGACGCCACCTTTCGGGCCGAGGCCCTGCGACTAGCCAGCAAGCATTCCAGCAACTCGGTAGGCGGCGAGGTGTACACAAGTTCCCCAGTGAAAATAAATCGTCGAAACAGACTCGCGAATGGTCACTAGGCGATTAATATTGTCCAAACTAAAAGAAGCATTAAATTGATGAACGCACGAGTACTAGTAATTATGGGGACATTGCCACTGTTGTCCGGCAGCATTACTCGGCCAGCAGGAGCCTATGACTGCCTGGTACATTCCTATAGCGGGAAGATTGGTCAACGACGCTTGCAGGTTGTTATCAACCAAGCCACTTTCAATGGGCTATTCAGCTTGCAAGGTACCTTAAGTGGCTATAATACAGTGAGCCATACGACACGGCCTGTAACAGGTACCTTTAAAGTACTCAGCCAGGGGCGGGCGGAGGTTATATTGCAAGAGCCTGGCAGCCAGCAATATGATGGAACATTCCGACTAGTTTCGGCTTGTTACAAGGACGGCACAGCACGTTTATCGGGCTCCTGGGAGTGTTATCGCTGCGAACTGCCGGCCAAAACGGTAGTATTAAATGCCGCTTCTGGGCTATATAACTAATATTGTAAAAAAATGGCCCTTACTGTTACGGACGTAGAACAATTACGCGATTACCTGTGTGGCGTAATGGCCCGTGCCGACCACCACGCCGGCAACGTTAAGGAAATCGCGCTAGCTCTGGTTGGGGGTATTCTTTGGCGCAAGGACGATGGTGAATCCATCCAAGTGATGACCCGCGATGGACAAGCCAAAAACGTGCTCTGGGTGACAATGGGCGGCCGACGCTACGCTTTCGTCTACAATCATAGTACCGGCGAGATTGACATGCGTAATGGTACTTTACAGGGGCCACTAGTGCATGCCTTTTCTAATGCTACGCCACTGGCTACGCTGCAACAGATTTTTCAGAACCTTTAATCTTCGCCTTCATGACGCGTATTGAACGACAACTACTTATCAACCAATTTAAACTATTAGCTTTCCTCGATGAGGAGAACAGCGCCGAGCATACGAGAAAAGTTGAACTACTGGAAAGCGGCCACGCTGGCTTATATGGGGAGGTGTTTTCGGGCCAGGAGGAAACAGCTGCGGCCGTAGGGGAAGAGACACACGATATATTAAGTATGTTTCGCCACCTGGAAAATGCCGTGGCAGCGTTGCCAGTTGACCAGCAGCAGCAGTTTGATTTCCAATTCAAGGGCTTTGATGCCAATAATGACCCTCACTACGCTTTCACCAAGTTTATTATTGAAAAGGAAGGACTTTACGATGAGCACGTTGGCAAACCGCTGAACTCTCACACTAGGTCCACCCTGCCCAAGTACCAAAAAATGCTGCGCGTATATAATTCGTTGACCGAGGGGAGCGGTGAATTAGGCTTTACCGAGTTGCAACAAATTGCCGCGGCATAATTCCTGGTTTTAGGGGCTATGGTAATCGAATAGTATAGTTGGGGTCAGAGAGGGGATGCAACTAGGACAACGGTAGGCCAGTAATAAGCTTGTGACAGCGTAGGGCCGTGGCCACGCCCCCGGTGTGATGGTTGCGGGGATGAACTACATAACGGCCAGCTACCTTTCCCCCAAGTGCCTGTTTCTTGCACTTCAACCAATCAAACTGTTGCGCTTTATACGTGGCGAATAGACTGTTAAAGTCGCCCGGCGTGAGCGGTGCGTAACCGTCCTGGTAAATCAGGGCAGCCCGACCACCGGAAACCAACTCGCAAAAGTAGAAGAAGCCCTTGCGGTGCTGAAGTTCGGCAATAGCTATTGCTCGGTCATCGTGCAGACTCAATAGCGAGATGCCCAGCCCGTGCAGACCCTCGTCGTTATAGAGCTGTAACAGTTCGACCCTGTAGGCAGGCTGCTGCCGGAACCAGTCCACGAAGTCCTGGAAGTAAGTGGTAAGCTGGTACTCACAGGGAGCATCCGCGAACTGTGTCACCAGCGCCTTGGTTTCATCACTGCCACCCGGCATGTGGGAGAGACTGTCTGGGGTGCGGGGAATACGACGAGAAAAAGCGCTTTCACTGGCCTCAATAGTCTTTTCAATTGATGGTTTCACCTGGGGCCAAGCGATGCCTTTCTTGGCATGCGGTCTAACCGTGGCATCCCGGTAGCGACCATTGCCGAGTTCTTGGGAGTCAAGTGGGGTAGTAGGTCGCTGACGGGTCTGGAGCAAGGTGGATTGCGACTCAGGCTCGTTTGCCTGGTCGCCGGCTGGCTTGGTCAGCCTTGACTTGCTCCCAGGCGCATCTACCAGCAACTGATGGAAACTGAACGGGTTGGTCAGGGACCAGATGCTACAGACGAAGAAGTAACGCTGCTGGCCGACCTGGAAGTGAAAGCCATTGGCCTGAAGGTGGATGGGTCGCCCGAGGTAGAAGTCTGCCTGAGGATAGGCTCCTTCTGGAGTGCGCAGTAAAGCCTGCGCCAGATTGCTGTGCGCCGCCGTAATGGCCCGTAGCGCCTGATGATTAAAGCATTGTTCGGCCAGGATGCATTGCTGGTCAGTTGAGAGGCCGCGGCGCCGGATGCTCACGTGGCCCATATACTGGTTAGTGGCCGCTGGCGTAGCTACGACGGTACAGATGGTGTCAAGCGATTCGCGGGAAAAGTAATGCTTCAAGAGCCCGGGACCAGCCTCGTAGAACAGGACGCGCAACAGTTCGAAGCATGGTATTAAAATAGTTCGACCCCCTGTCTGGCGGGTAAGTACCCAACTATCGGACGCCGCAGTTAAGAAAAGTCGCACTAGTGGCGAAGTGCTTGTCAGCTCAGCTGGCGTGAGGAGCGAATTCAGGCGACGGGCGACGGATTGATGACCGCCGAGCCAGAAGCTGTAGAGGCTGGAGAAAAGATGATGTGTCCTACCTGTCTCGGTATCCGTCACATACTGGCCGTCGGAGACGCGGTTGCCAACTGAATCCCATAGTGAGCCGAGCAGAAAGGCGTGGGAGTCGGCCATGCTAGCCTTGCAACTCAGTAGCTCACCGACGGGCTGACGGAAGCCGTCCCGTGCGCTTTTCGCCACGAAATGCAAGTCCATCTCATATTGGTAGGTTGAGTTACACTTCCTGTTAATCTTGCCGTGTGCGACTACTTGGTAGAGCCAGTTAGGAGGGAGGGCAGGTAAGCGTAATATCAGCGGGGTTGGCATAGTAATCGCGGGCAGCTATAAGTATAAATCAAGCGCAAGGTTATTCCCATCTACTTTGACAATTTTCCCAACTACTTCTACCTATTCCCATCTACTTTGTCAACTGACAGTGCAGCAGGCGCCGCACCAGAATAATCTCGCCCGTGTGGTAGGCGGCGTGGTCGGCAATGAGCAGGGCTTCGCGGAAGATAGTCTGGCCGTCGCCGTGGGGCAGGGGCGCGAAAAAATCAGTGGCCGGATTTTCGAGCAGCGCCATAAACCGCTGGCGGTCATGCGCAATCTGCGAGAGCGTATTCTGCCAGCCGGCTTCATCCACGGCCAGCTTATTGTCGGGCCAGTACCCGGCGGGCCACTCGGGCGAAACGTGCTGCGGGTTCAGGCAAAACTCCACGATGTCCCATTGCGCAATGCGAATGTGCTCGACAAGCTGCCAGATGGTGTAGGGCACATCGGGCACGGCCTGGTTGCGCAGCGGCGCGGGCAGGTCGGCCACGGCGGCTTCGAAAGTGGCATGGGCATTGCCGCCGGCCAGCAGCTGGGTTAGCTCGGCCACGAGGCCGGCTCTTACTTGCTTTTCCATAGGATGGTCAGTTTTCTTTGTGAATCAATATGTTTTTTACTATATACAATGTGCCGGCTAGGTAGGCTTACAGCACCGACAGCCGGCCCAGCTGCCCGAGCCGGCTCGCAAAAACCTGCCCGATGCTGCGCGCCCGCAGCTTGGCTTCGTCGGCCACCGGACCGGCAAAGTGCGCATCTACCGTGGCAAAAAACAGCGCCAGCCACTGCTGAAAGTGCGCTTCGCTGATGGGCAGCGGAATATGCTTTGGAAACGGCCGGCCGCGGTAGCGCGCCGTGCCCAGCAAGATGCCGCTCCAGAAATCGTAGAGCTGCGGCAGGTGGTGGCTCCAGTCGACCCGGGCTGCCTCGTTGAAAACGGGTGCCAGCAGCGGGTCGGCGTTTACGCGCTCGTAGAAGCGGTCAACCAGTAGCTTTATATCGGCTTCGGAGATGATGTCGGGCATGATTAATATAGTTATTTTATAATATATAAAATGAAAAACAACAGGCTTCCGCACAAGCGCGAAAGTTGAGGTGCGGCAACATCGGGCAACCAATAAATTACTACCAATAACATGAGAAAAATTCGAATCATGGAGCACATCTCGCTGGACGGCGTAATCCAGCACGACGGTAGCGAGGGTTTCGCGTACGGCAACTGGACGACTCCCTACCGAACGCCGGCTGGGTTAGCGGCCGTTGTAGAAGTCTACGGTAGCCGCTTCGATTTGCTGCTGGGCCGCCGCACCTACGATGCCTGGGCTGCCTTCTGGCCGCAGGCCGGCGATAGCCCGATGGCAAACGGTCTGAATGCGGCGATGAAATATGTCGCCACCCACCGCCCCACCGGCCTGGGCTGGGGGCCGGCCCAGGACCTTGGGGCCGACATGCTGGCGGAGATTCGGCGCATCAGGGCCACGGACGGCCCCGACCTGCTTGTGTGCGGAAGCTCCACGCTGACCAGCGTGCTGCTCGGCCACGGCTTAGTAGATGAGGTAGTGCTGCTGGTTTACCCGGTGTTGCTGGGCCGGGGCAAACGCTTGTTTGCGGACACTGCTGACCCGCGCGAGCTTGCCTTTGTCAGCTCGCAGGTGACGTCCACGGGCGTGCTTCTCAACACGTACCGGCACGTGGGTGCGCTGCGCCCTTAGCTCAGGCTTTGTAAAGTAGCTTTGAGGTTGCGATGAATGACCCCGAAATCCGCGCCCGGCTTTATCCGCTGCTGCAGGGCGGCGTGTACATAGAAGAGCTGCCCACCGGCACCACCCGCGCCGACGTGGTGCACATTACGCCGCAGTTTATGCACGGCTACGAGGTAAAAGGCGACGGCGACACCCTGCAGCGCGTGGCCAACCAGCTGCGCTGCTACGCCGAAGTGTACGACTTCGTCACCTTCATCATCACCGAAAAGCACCTGGCCAGGCTGCTGCCGCTGCTGCCCGACTGGGTGGGCATTGCGGTAGCCTCACCCGAGGCAGGTGCGCTGCGGCCGCACCGCGCCGCCTGCTACAACGCCACCGTGCAGCGGGCGCCGCTGGCCGGGCTGCTGCTGCTCGACGAAGTAAAGCAGTACCTGCTGGCCCGGGGCCTGGCCGGCGCCAGCACCCTGCGCAAGCGCGAGGTGGCGCACTACCTGCGCACGGCGCATACCGTGCCGCTTTCCGACCTGGCCCACTACGTGCGCGAACGCCTCATTGCCCGGCTGCCCGAGCGCCTGCTGCTGCGCGAGGAGCGCAAAGCCGAGCGCGGGCGACGGGCAGCCGCCCAGCAGCGGCGGCAAGCCCGGCGACGCAACTAGCTATTGCAGGTTTCCTACTTTATTGGCTTAACTTTCCGGTCGGTTCTGCGCTATCAAGCCTTTCTGTATTTGTACTACATACCCCTTTTCTATGCAAGATGCTCCGCTTTCGCCAGCCACTCTGCAGCAGCTGCCGAAGGCTCCTACCGGCATCGATGGACTCGATGAGATAACCGAAGGCGGCCTGCCGCTGGGCCGGCCCACGCTGCTGTGCGGCAGCGCCGGCTGCGGCAAAACGCTGCTGGCCATCGAGTTTCTGGTGCGCGGCATCCGCAACTACGACGAGCCGGGCGTGCTCATGACCTTCGAGGAAACCGCCGATGAGCTGGCGGCCAACGTGGCCTCACTGGGCTTTGACCTCAAGCAGCTGCAGGCCGACAAGCAGCTGCGCCTCGACCACGTGCACATCGACCGCTCGGAGATTGAGGAAACGGGTGAGTACGACCTCGACGGCTTGTTTATTCGTCTGGGCTACGCCATCGACACTATCGGTGCCAAGCGCGTGGTGCTCGATACCATTGAGGCACTTTTTTCGGGCTTTCCCAACGAAGCGGTGCTGCGCTCCGAAATCCGCCGGCTGTTTCGCTGGCTCAAGGACAAGGGCGTCACCACCATTATCACTGCCGAGCGCGGCGAGGGCACCCTCACGCGGCAAGGGCTGGAAGAATACGTGTCAGACTGCGTAATTCTGCTCGACAACCGGGTTATCGACCAGATTACTACCCGCCGGCTGCGCATTGTGAAGTACCGCGGCAGCACCCACGGCACCAACGAGTACCCGTACCTTATCAGTGAAGACGGCATCTCGGTGCTGCCCGTTACCTCGCTCAAGCTCGAGCATACGGTATCTGAGGATATTATCTCGTCGGGTGTGCCGGGCCTCGACGAGATGTTTACGCGCCGGGGCTGGTACCGGGGCAGCAGCGTGCTGATAACCGGTACGGCCGGCACGGCCAAGACTACCCTGGCCGCCGCCTTTGCCCTCGAAACCTGCCGCCGTGGCGAGCGCTGCCTGTATTTCGCCTTTGAGGAGTCGCCGGCCCAGCTCATTCGCAATATGCGCTCAGTGGGGATGGATTTGCGGCCTTTCCTCGACCAGGGCTTGCTGCGTATCGAAGCGGCGCGGCCCACGCTCAATGGCCTCGAGCGCCACTTGGTTACGCTGCACCGCGCCGTTGCGCAGTTTCAGCCCCACGCCGTGGTTATCGACCCCATCAGTAATCTGGTATCGGTGGGCAGCCTCAATGAGGTGCGCAGTATGCTTACTCGTATGATTGATTTTCTAAAGGTTAACAATATTACGGCCCTGTTTACGGCCCTCATCAGTGCCCGCGATGGCCGCATGGACATGACGGAGGAAGGCGTCTCGTCATTGGTCGATACCTGGGTGTCGGTGCGCGACCTCGAAGGTATTGGCGAGCGCAACCGGGGCCTGAGCATACTCAAGGCCCGGGGCATGTCGCACTCCAACCAGGTGCGCGAGTTTTTAGTAACGGAAAACGGTATCCAGCTGCTGGATGTAATAATCGGCCCTGCCGGCATCATTACCGGAGCGGGTCGCCTCACCCAGCGAATTCAGGAAGAGGCGCAGCGGGCGGTGCAGCAGCACGAATCGGCCCGACGCGACCGCGACCTCGAGCGTAAGCGCCGCGTACTCGAAGCAACCATTGCCAACCTGCGCACCGAGTTTGAAACCGTTGAAGAAGAGCTGCGGCGCATCAGCCATGAAGAGCAGACCCGTGAAACCAGCCTGCACGAGAGCCGCGCGGTCCTGGCCAAAGGTCTTTCGGCCGATTATTTAGCTGCCAAGCCCAACACCCGGCCCTAGGGGCCGTATGCTAATACATTATGATGGAAGTGAGGGAAGACATAGGCGAAAACAGCCCGCCGGAAGAAGGCGAAACGTGGGAGCTGCGGCTGTACGTAGCCGGCCAAACTGCTAAATCAATTGCGGCCCTGGCTAACCTGCGCCGCTACTGCGAGCAGCATATGCCGGGCCGCTACCACCTGGAGGTGATTGACTTGCTTGAAAAGCCCCAGCTGGCCGAAGGCGACCAGATTCTGGCCATTCCTACGCTGGTGCGTAAAATGCCCGAGCCAATCCGCAAGGTTATCGGCGACCTCTCGAATGAGGAGCGCGTATTTGTCGGGCTCGACCTGCGCCCGAAGCGCCCTTAGGCCTTGCCCATGAGCCCCGCTACCATTCCTGCCGAAGAACCTGCCTACGAATTTTACCTCTACGTAACGGGAGCTACTCCTAATTCGACCCGGGCGCTGCGCAATATTAAAGAGATTTGTGAGGTGCATTTACAAGGTCAGTATATATTAAAAATAGTAGATATATACCAAGAGCCCCAGGTGGCCCAGCAGGAGCAGATTATAGCCAGCCCCACGCTGATACGGCGCCGCCCGCTGCCCCAGCGGCGCCTGGTAGGTGACCTTTCTAACCGGGCAACCGTATTGGCTGTATTAGGAATTGACCACCTGCTGCCCCCGGCTTCTGTATCATGACCCCCACCGCCGCTGACCTGGCCCGGGAAAACGAAGAGCTACGCCACCAACTGCGGGAGGCTGAAGAGCTGATTGCGGCCGTGCGCACCGGGGCGGTTGATGCGCTGGCCATTCACGGAGCCGACGGGCCGCGCATCTTTACCCTCGAAAGTGCCGACCACGGCTACCGCCACCTGGTAGAGCAGATGAGCGAAGGGGCAGTTCTGCTCGCGGCCGATGGCTTTGTGCTGTATTGCAACGCCGCCCTGGCGCAGGTGCTGGGCTGCCCGCTCAGTGATATCCTGGGCCATGCCTTCACCGACTTTATTCCGGCCGAGTACCAGCGCTACTGGGCCGAGCTGTGGCAGCAGGGCTGGGCCACCCAGGCCCGCGGCGAGCTGCCGCTGCAAAACTGCCTCGATAAGGTACTGCGCCCGTTTTCAGTGTCGATGAACGTGCTCACTTTTAGCGGAACATCTACCCTGGCGGTGCTGCTGGCCGACGTGTCGGCGCGCCTGGAGATATCCTCCATCCGCTCGGTAGTTGCCAAGCAGAACAAGCTGCTCGACCGCAAAAACGAGGAGCTGGTGCGCCAGCAGGCGGCGCACCAGGCGGCCGAGCGCACGGCCGTCGAAGTGAGCCGCGTGCTGGAAGGAATTCCGCAGATAGCCTGGACTGCCGATGCCAGGGGCGAAACTACCTTTCTCAATCACCGCTGGTTCGACTACGTGGGCGAGCCGGCTATTACGCCGGAGCAGATTGCCAGCCGCATTCACCCCGACGACTTCCGGCCCGCGATGCAGAGCTGGGAAAAAAGCCTGGCCACCCAGGAGCCGCTGGAGCTCGAATGCCGCATCCTGAATAGCCGCGGCGAATACCGCTGGATGCTGGGCCGGGCCTTGCCCTCGCGCAATGAGGAGGGCGAGATTATTCAGTGGATTGGCACCTACACCGATATCCATGAGCACAAGCTGGCCCAGGAGCGCGTGGCCCAGGCCCATCAGCTGCTGCACGATAATAACGAAGAGCTGACCCGCGTAAATATAGACCTGGATAGCTTTATCTACACGGCCTCGCATGACCTGAAGGGCCCGATTACCAACATCGAAGGGCTGCTCGAAGCCCTGGCCGATGAGCTGCCCGTCAAAAACCTGTTACCCGGCCCGGTTTCGTCTATCCTGATGATGCTCGATAAATCGGTCGAGCGCTTTCAGCGCACTATCGAGCAGCTCAGCGATGTGGCCAAGCTTCAGCGCGAGCATGGCCTGGCCAGCACGCCGGTGCTGCTGGCACCGGTAGTGCGCGACGTCAGCCTCGACCTGGCTTCGATGCTGCGCACCACCGGCGCGCAGCTTACCGTTGACCTGGCCGACCAGCTTACGGTGCGCTTTCTGGAAAAAAACCTGCGCAGTCTGGTGTACAATCTGCTTAATAATGCCCTCAAGTACCGTGCGCCCGAACGGGTGCCGCAAGTGACGATACGGGCGCAGCCGGATGGGCGCTACGTACGCCTAACCGTGCAGGATAATGGCCTGGGCATCGACCCAGCGGGCCAGCGCAAGCTTTTCGGCCTGTTTGAGCGCCTGCACAGCCACGTAGAGGGCAGCGGCATCGGCCTGTTTATGGTTAAGAAGATGGTGGAGAATGCGGGGGGGCGCATCTGGGTTGAGAGCGAGCTGGACGTAGGCTCGGCATTCAACGTGCTGCTGCCGCAGTAAGCTGCTCGCAAGGGCGCTCGAGCCGGTGGTAATTTTACGGCTATGCTACCCGCTGAGCCACGCAAGATTATTCACCTCGACATGGACGCCTTTTATGCGTCGGTGGAGCAGCGCGACGACCCGGCGCTGCGGGGCCGGCCGGTGGCCGTGGGCGGCAGCCGCGAGCGTGGGGTAGTGGCCGCTGCCAGCTACGAGGCCCGGCACTACGGCGTGCGCTCGGCCATGCCCGCCGCCACGGCGCGGCGGCTGTGTCCCGAGCTGGTATTCGTGTCGCCGCGCTTCGACGTTTATAAGGAGGTATCGGGTCAGATTCGCGCTATTATGGCCGAGTACACGCCGCTCATCGAGCCCGTGGCGCTGGACGAAGCGTATCTGGACGTAACCCACAACCTGCCCGGCATCCCCCACGCTACCCGCATTGCCCGCGAAATCAGGGCCAAAATTCTGGCGCGTACCCAACTCACGGCCTCCGCCGGAATTTCCTACAATAAGTTTCTGGCCAAGCTGGCTTCCGACCAGCGCAAGCCCAACGGGCAGTTTGTGATTCCGCCCGGCCAGGGCCTGGCTTTTGTAGAAAAGCTGGCGGTAGGGCAGTTTCACGGCATTGGCCCGGCAACGGCGGCGCGGCTGCACGCGCTGGGCATCTTCACCGGGGCCGACCTGCGCGCCCAGCCCGAAGCGCTGCTGCGCCAGCACTTTGGCAAGGCCGGCGGCTACTACCACGCCATTGCCCACGCCGAAGACCACCGCCCCGTGCAGCCCGACCGCCTGCGCAAGTCGGTAGGGGCCGAAACCACCTTTGCCCACGATTTGCACGAGCTGCCCGACCTGCTTGCTGCCCTGCTGCCGGTAGCCGCCAAGGTGTGGGCCTACTGCCAACGCAGTGGCCAGTCGGGCCGCACGCTCACGCTGAAAGTAAAATACGCCAACTTTCAGCAAATCACCCGCAGTCGTACCCAGCTCACGGCAGTGCCCGATGAGGCGGCCTTGCTGCGCCTGGGCCAGGAGCTGCTGACGGCCCAGTTTCCGCTGCCCCAGGGCGTGCGCCTGCTGGGGCTGTCGCTCTCGGGCCTCGACGCTGAAACAGCCGGCGCCGGCGGGCAGCTCACGCTTTTTTAGGAGCAGCAAATAAAAGTGCGCGGTATTGGCCAGGCAATAGCGGGCTGCCACTCAGGTTGTTACTTGTTGGCGGCTGCCGGCTGCTTTGCTGGCGCACTGTTTTCTGCGGTGGCCGGCTGTTCTTTTGCACCGCTCAGTACTTATTGCTTACTACTCATGTCTGCCATCCAAGAAATAGAACAGCTGGAGCGCCGCCGCTTCGACGCCCAAATAGTTAAAGACCTGCCCACGCTGGAAGAGATTTTTGCCGACGACCTCATCTACACGCATTCCAATGGCCACCAGGACGACAAAACTAGCTACCTGGCGTCCATCGAGAGCGGCCAGAGCCGCTACGACAAGGTTGATATCGAAAGCCTGACCGTGCGCACCTACAATGCCGACCACACCGCCGTCGTCAACGGCCTCATCCAGATTGACCTCGGCCCCGGTGCCGATGGCCAGCCAAGCTTCACGCGGATTAAGTACGTGGTGGTATATATTAAAACCGATGTAAAAGGCTGGCAGCTCGTGCTCTGGCACGCGCAAAAGCAAGCGGCTTAGTTTTTAAGTTGTTCGTTACTGGTTGTTAGCGGGATTTCCAGTTGGTATACCAACTGGAAATCCCGCTGGTTAATGCGTTAAGTGCTAACATCAAGCTTACTGCACCCGCAGCGTTAGGGCCGAGGCGTGGCCCGGCTCGTGGTAAACCCGGATAGTAGCTTTCTGAAAATCCGGCGCCTCAGCCGTGGAGATATTGACGAACTGCTGCGGGTTTCTATCCACCAGCGGAAACCAGGTGCTTTGCACCTGCACCATGAGGCGGTGGCCTTTCTGGAAGGTGTGTAATATATCGTTTAGCTCATATTTGACCTGGGTTGGTACGTTGGGTTGAAAAGCTTCCGGCTTCTCGAAGCTGTTGCGGAAGCGGCCCCGGAACACATCGGCGCGCACCAGGCGCTGAGTACCAGCGGCATCGGGCAGCACGTCAATCAGCTTCACGATAAAGTCGGCATCGGTGCCCGACGTGCTTACCCACAGGTCGGCCGTGATGGGGCCAGCCACGGTCAGGTCCTGGGTCAGGGCCGGAGTCTGAAAGCTGAGCACATCGGGCCGCTTGGCCACAAAGCGCTGGTCGTCAATCATATACTCATTGCGACGGTTGTTCAGCACCCCTTCGGCATAGGGCACCGGGTTGGCCGGGTCGCTCACGTACTGGTCGGCCGGTGCGGAAGTAGGCGCAGTGCTGAGCTGACCCGCGCCACCCAGGTAAAATGTGCGGGGTAGCGCCGCCCTGGGCGGCCAGGCCGCATAGGTTTTCCACTCATTAGCGCCGGTGTCAAACACGGTGGCTTCGGCCGCGTTAAACGAGCCTTTGTCTTTCAAATAATAGTTGAAAAACGGCGTTTCCAGGGTGCGGCGGTAGTATTCGGCGGTATTCTGCCCAAAATTCAGCGGCCCGAAGCTGCTCCAGTCGGGCCGGCTCCAGGCGCCGTGGGTCCAGGGGCCCATTACGAGGCGGTTGGTGGTGCCAGGGCTTTGCTTTTCGATGGCCTGGTAGGTGTGCAGCGCCCCAAAAAGGTCTTCCGCGTCAAACCAGCCACCCACCACGAGCACGGCCGGCTTGATGCCCGTCAGGTGCGGCCGGATATTGCGCGCCTGCCAGTAGGCGTCGTAGGTATCGTGCGTCAGGTACTCGTTCCAGATGCGCGCCCGCTGATTGAAGTACTGCGGCGCGTTAGCATTTTTCAATGGCCCGAGCTGTAAGTAGTACTGGTAGGCGTCGTCAATTTTCAGCGGAAACAGGTCGGTATACTTCGCGAGCGGCTGGGGGCGCGGCACATCGAAGGAATTGGTAAAATCGAAATTGTCGAGCAGAAAAAATGCCCCGTTGTGCCGGGCATCGTCGCCGATAAACTCATCCGTAACCGGGGCCTGCGGCGAAACTGCCTTGAGCGCCGGATGGGCCGTAGGCAGGCTGGCCGTAGCGTAAAAGCCAGGGTATGAGATGCCCATGATGCCCACTCGGCCGTTGTTGCCGGCCACGTTCTTCAGCAGCCACTCGATGGTATCGTAGGTATCGGTACTTTCGTCGTGCGCCTGCGGCTTGCCTTTCGGGGCGCGGCGGGCCTGGTCGCTGGCGGCAGTGGGCAGGGCGGGCGTCATCTCCTCAAACTGCCCTTCGCTGAGGTAGCGGCCCCGCACGTCCTGATACACAAAAATGTACTTTTCCTGGCTTAGCTCGCGGCTGGGGCCGGGGCCGCGCGTGGGGTAGTTATCGGCTCCGCGCGGCCCGGCCGAGTACGGGGTGCGCTCCATCAGAAAAGGGTAGGGGCGGGCCACCGACGCATCGAGCGGCACGTAGACAATCGTAGCCAGCCGCACCCCGTCGCGCATCGGGATGAGCTGCTCTACTTTCCGGTAGTTTTGCCGTACGAACAGTGAATCCTGGGCGCGCGTGGCGGTGGTGGTTTGCGCGGCGGCGGGCCGGGCCGTGAGAGATAGCCCGGCCAGGCCGAGAAGAGGTAGAAAACGGAGCAGCATACCGGCGCAAAATAGCAGATGGCCGGCGATAATGAGGCGTATGACGTGCTTCTAGCAGCTGCTTTGCCCGTTAAGTCGCTTGTCCGTGCGAGCTTGCGCAGTAATTACCCCCGCACGGCTCCCAAAACAGGGTTGGTCCATCGTACAGGGGCGATTGCTGCGCAAGTTCGCGCTGTCAAACTGCTGGTAATCAAGAAGATAATTATGTCCTACCAACCAAACCCTGCCCGTTATGAGGCGATGGAATACCGCCGCTGTGGCCGCAGCGGCTTGCAGCTGCCGGCTATTTCGGTAGGCTTATGGCAAAATTTTGGCGAGCTGAATGCCCTGGGCACCTGCCGCGCTATTCTGCGCACGGCCTTCGACGCGGGGGTTACGCACTTCGACCTGGCCAACAACTATGGGCCGCCGCCCGGCGCAGCCGAAGAAACCTTCGGCCGGCTGTATAAATCCGACTTTCGGCCTTACCGCGACGAACTGCTACTCTCGACCAAAGCCGGCTACGGCATGTGGCCCGGCCCCTACGGCGATGGTGGCTCGCGCAAGTACCTGGTGGCCAGCCTCGACCAAAGCCTGCGCCGCATGGGCCTCGACTACGTCGATATCTACTACCATCACCGGCCCGACCCCAGCACGCCGCTTGAAGAAAGCATGGGGGCCCTCGACGCGCTGGTGCGCCAGGGCAAGGCGTTGTACGTGGGTATTTCGAGCTACTCGCCCGCCGAAACCCGCCGCGCCTGCGCCGTGCTCCGCGAGCTGGGCACGCCCTGCCTCATTCACCAGCCCAAGTACTCGCTGCTGGTGCGCGACGTTGAGCACGGCTTGCTCGACGTACTGGCCGAGGAGGGCGTGGGGTGTATCGCGTTTTCGTCGCTGGCCCAGGGCATCCTCACCGACAAGTACTTGCAGGGAGTGCCGCCCGATTCGCGCGCGGCCCGTAGCCTGGGCAACGGGGCCATTGGCGAAGACCAGCTTATTCCGGCTAATATTGAAAAAGCCCGCCAGCTCAACGAGCTGGCTCAGCGCAGAGACCAGTCGCTGGCCCAGATGGCCCTGGCCTGGGTGCTCAAAGACCCGCGTCTGACTTCGGTCATCATCGGGGCCAGCAAGCCCGAGCAGGTCACCGACGCCATTGGCTGCCTAAAAAACTACCATTTCAGCCCCGAGGAGCTGGCCAGCATTGAGGCAGTGCTGAAGTAGCAATGCAGGCCGCGCCGCCTGCTGCCCTGCGGCAGAGGCGGCGCGACCCGTAGAAGCAGGGTTTTTATATAGTAAAAATCCTATGGAAGCACCGTTGACTTGGGCAAGGGGCCGGTGACGGGCGGCACTGGCAGCAGCCGCAGCGTCGTATCGAGGCGCTGGGTGATGACGAGCTGCCGGAACTGGCGGCGCAGCTCGGCCTGAGCCTGGGCTTGCTCTTTCTTTTGAAATACTTTTACCCGGAACTTGGTGTGGGGCATTTCCCGGCTCAGGTTCACGTAGCTGAGCTTGGCGTCGTGGCGCGTCATGGCCTCGCCGGCCTGGATGCGGGTAACGCGCTTGTCGTTGTTGCCGAGCAGCGCGTGCAGCGGGTTCAGGCCCACGTAGAGGTTGGCGCGGCCGTCGAAGTCGTAGCGGCCGTGCACCTGCAGCTCGGTGAGGTTGCTGTTGAGGCGCAGGTCGGGGATGAGCAGCTCGCCCCGGCTCAGCAGAAACTCGCTGCTGACGGGCTCGAAGTAGAGGTGGCTGGTGCGCTTTTTCAGGAGCTTAAACGCATCCTGCAAGGCTCCCACATTTACCAGCTCCAGGTCGTGGATATTGGCTTTGAGATAGCCGTTGGTGTTGTCAAGGCTGGGAATGAATTTTTCGTCGAGGTCGGTGCGCAGGGCCGCCGCGCAGCGCAGATTACCCCGGATATTATCGCTGCCCGGCACATTCAGGCGCATCGCCGTGGCCGTGCCAAACAAGTCAGAAAGCTGAATGTCTTCCAGCAGCGCCTGCACCTGCAAGGGATGGTGCTGGCGGCCGGCATTCGTGATAAGGCGGCCCCGCAGCGTGATGCGGCCCCCGAGCGTGTTTACGGTGCAGTCGTCGAGCAGGGCTTCGCCAGCCTGCAAGTGCGTCAGCAGCTGAAAATCAGTGCCCTGAATAGCGGCGTAGCGCACCCGGTCGGCCTCCACGCGCAACAGCGCCGTGAAGCGTCCGCTGGCCATGAGCGAGCCCTGGGGCCGCTGCGTGCTGCCGGGCGTGAGGCGGGCCGCCCGCCGCGCCGCGCGCAGCGCCCGCCGCGCGGCGGCCGCGGCCGAGTCGGTACGGGGCGGGGCCACACTGGCCAGCATGCGCAGCAGCTGGGGCACATCGAGGGTAGGGTAGCGCAGGTAGAGGCTGGCATCGGCCTTCACGATACGCATACCCTCTACCTGGGCCGTAGCTGAGCCGCTGCCCACGCCCCCTTGCGGCGTTATAAAGTACACGTAGGGCAGGCGCAGCGCCGGGCCATCTTTGTCGAAGCGTAGGCGCAGGCTGCGCAGCTTTTCGCCGTCGGGGAGCAGCAATGAGTTGATTTCGTAGTTTATTTTCCCGTTGGCCGCCAGCAGCAGCTCACGGATGGCCGGGCTGCCGGGCGATTTCTTCGAGCGCCGGGGCGGGCGCGAGAGCCGCTCAAGCAGGGATTTATAGTTCAGGGTATCAAATTTAAAATCAACGTTATAGGACACCGGCACCACCCGGTTGGCCGAGTCGGTGGGCCACTGCGCTTCGCCACGCACCTCGCCATCCCAGAGCTTGCCATGAATACCGGTTAGCTGCACCCGCTCGCCGTCGTGGCGGATGCGCACGGCCAGCTCGCGCAGGGTGTCGGTGGCCAGGGCCAGCCGGCCGCAGTGCAGGGCCACATCGAGGTGCATACCGGGCGGAATGAGGTGGCTGCCCAGCGTGGTGGCAATGCGCCGCCGGGCGGCCAGGCTACGCGGCGGCCGGCGGCCCGTCGGGAAAGGCGTCGGAACACCAGCTTGCGGCCGCAGCAGCTGCCGCAGGCTGCCCAGGTCCAGCTCATCAACCATAAAATTGCCCGTAATGTCGGTGGTCGGGTGCTGGCCGGTAATATAGTCTAAAAGGTATGTAGTAGTAGCCGAAGCCCGAAAGCTCATGCCGGCCAGCACCCCCGAGGCGTTGGAGAGCTGCCATAAGCTGTCGTTGAGGCCAATGCGTACGTCGAGGTCGTGCAGGTCGTCGCGGTGCCCATCGAGTTGAAAAACCGCCTTGCGCAGGGTTGCCACGCCCCGCACCGACATACTAGTGCGAAAGGCGCCGCGCCGGCGCAGGTCTACGGCCGGCAGCAGGCCGTGCAGCTGCACGTCGAGGTCGGCCGTGCCCTGGCGGGCGTGCCAGCGGCCGTGGGGCAGCAGGGCGGCCAGGGCGGGCAGCTCGGTGCGGCCGTGCAGCCGGCCCTGCACGTAGGGCCGGCGAAAGTCGCGCAGCAGAAAGGCCATATCGAGCTGCCCCACCGGCGAGTACACGCGGCACTGGCTCAGGTTCAGCGACATGGTCTGGGGCAGGTGCGAGGGGCCATTGTCGTAGGTACCCTGCAAGTCCCAGCGGTCGATGCGCCGTGCCGAGTCGGGCCACTGAATACTGGCCCCGCGCAGGCCAAAGTGCAGCACGATACGCGGCCGCACCAGCGGCCCGCTCAGCCCCGACATCAGGTACTCAATCCGGGCCTTGCTGGGGCTGCTGGCTCCTTGCAGCAGGGGGCGCAGCGCGGGCGGCAGGGCAGCGTGCAGCACATCGAGCAGGGGCTGGTTGCCGGCAAAGCGCAGGTTGAGGATAGTGCCCCTGGGAGGGCCGGGGCCGGGAGCCATGTCGGCCGTGTGCGTACCGCTGATGTGAATGGTGTCGCCGTTGAGCGTGGCGCGGGTGTTGGTAAACTCTCCCTGCCGGGTAGCAAAGCTGTAACGATAGTTCAGCCAGGCCTGCACCGGCTCATTGGCCAGCAGGTCGCCGCTCCGGTTGCTCAGCTGGCCCAGCCGGCCAATGAAATTACCTTGCACGGTCAGCACGCCGTGGTGCAGCCCGGCCGTGGCCCTGGCCAGGTAGATACGCCCTTTTAACACACTGTGGGTGTAGTCATTATGCGTGAAGATGCCAAAGTTGTGAATAATGATGGAGTCGATGGCCAGGTCAATTTTGGGCGGCGCTGAAGCAGCTACGCGCTTTTTGCCGCGCAGGCCCCAGCTGTGGCCCAGCGAATCGACACGCTGGCCAATGGCCACGTCGTGCAGCGTAAGGCGCGTTACCTGCACGCGGCGGTGCAGCAGCTCGCGCAGGTTCAGGCGCAGGTCGGCGCGGCCCAGGCGCATCACGGGCAGCGTGCGCTGGTGCGAGCTGTCGCTGAGGGTGAGGTGGCTGAGTGAGGCCGTGAGGTGCGGGAAATCGTGCCAGATTGAAAACTCCACCTCAAAGGGCGCCAGCACCAGCTCCGAGTTGTGGGTCAGCTGCTCGCGCACGAGCTGCTTAACGTAGCGCTGGCCGTAGTGGCTGCCCACCAGCCAGCCAGCCAGCCCAAGTGCCAGCAGCAGAAGTAAAAAACCAACACCCAGCACGCGCCAGAGGGGAAACGACTTCATACGGCAAGCTACGATGACCGGGGGCTAATACAGCCGGCAGCACCTGCTGCCGGCCGGGCGTTCGGCTACATACGCAAGGCCACTGGTTTCGACCAGCACGGCCGGGGGGCTTACTTGCGGGCGGCAGGCTTATGTTTGCCCAATTTACCAGCTGCCGGCCGCTGCCGGCCCCATCTTTGTGGTCAGGCTAGTCTAAAGTAGTTGCGTTTCTGCCTTTTCTCCGCCCATGAATCGTCGTGCTTCCATCACCGACCTGGCTAAGGCCCTGGGCCTGTCACCTTCTACCATCTCGCGGGCGCTGGCCGACCACCACGATGTGAGCGAAGCCACCAAAGTGCGGGTGCGCCAACTGGCCAAGGAGCTACACTACCAGCCCAACCCACTGGCGGCGGGCCTGCGCCGGGGCCGCAGCAACACGCTCGGGGTAGTGGTGCCGCACATCACGGGGTATTTTTTTCCGGAGGTCATTCACGGCATTGCCAGCGAGGCCAGCGAAGCCGGCTTCAACGTGATGATATGCCAGTCGAACGAAGATGCGCAGCAGGAAAAGCAGATTATCGAGCTGCTGATGGGCGCGCAGGTGGCCGGTATCCTGCTCTCGCTGTCCGATACCACCCAGGACTTTGAGCATTTTGAGGCCGTGCGCCAGCAAAATGTGCCGCTGGTGTTTTTCGACCGCGTAGTGCAGGGTTTTAAAGGGCCCAACGTCACGTCGGTGACCCTCAACGACTACCTCGGGGCCTACCAGGTGGTCGAGCACCTGATTGCCCAGGGCTGCCGCCGCATTGCGCACTTTACCGGCCCGCTGCACGTCAATATTCACAAAAACCGCCACCAGGGCTACCTCGATGCGCTGGCCGCTCACGGCCTCATACCCGACCCGCGCCTCATTGCTTTCTGCGAATTGAGCCAGCAGGGGGGAGCCGCCGCCATGCGCGGCCTGCTGCGCCTTTCACCCACGCGCCGGCCCGATGGGGTTTTTTCTTCCAATGACTTAGCGGCCGTAGGAGGCATGCAGGTAGCCAAAAAGCTGGGCTTTCGGGTGCCGGAAGATGTGGCCATTGCCGGCTTCAGCAACGAGGTATTTACCCAGCTTACCGAGCCTGCCCTCACCACCGTAGACCAGCGCTGCGAGCAAATGGGCCGCACCGCCGTGCAGCTGCTGCAAAAGATGCTGCCCGGCCCCGACCATAAAAACACTACGCCCCGCGGTATTGTGCTGAAGCCTAAGCTGATAGTGCGCGACTCGTCGCAGCGGGCATAAGGAGTATTTTTGGCCTAATTCAGCAGCTTGGCGAAATTGACCTTGATTTTCAGCTGAAAATCCGCAATCACCTTGAAAATCTCCTTCAGCGTGACCCGCTCTACTTTGGTTAGCTGATTGGGGTCGAGGTAGTTATCAGGCGGCAGCTTATCATACATCATCTGGGCAGCCTGTTTCTTGAGGCGCATGCCCATGAGGTAATAGTACGATTGCAGCAGCTCCTGATATTCCTTTTCGGTCAAGACGCCGAGCTGGCGCAATGCGGCGAGCCGCTGGCCGGTGTTGGTAGCAAACACCCGGTTGCGTAGGGCAAACACCCGCACGGCGTCCACGATGGGCGACATGATTTTCTTGAGATTCACCACCTGCTGGTCGCCCACGGCGAAGGTGCGGATGTTGTTGAAAAACGTCAGCGGCGGCTCGTACTGCAAGGCATTGGTAGCCATATAGTGCAGAAAGCGGTCGAGCGGCTGTTGCAGCTCAGTATCCAGAAAGTCGCGCAGCTCGTCTAATATAGTATTTTCACCATATAAGAAGCGAATATCGAAAAACGCCGCGAAACGCATCACGTTTTCGGGGTTCGACTCGTGCAGCCACTCCGTATAGTTGCGCTTCCAGTGCGAGAGCGAGTGCGTCCACTTCGGGTTTTTGGCCATGAAGCCGCCCTCGCAGAAGCTGAACCCGATGGCGTTGAGCCGGTCCGACACCTCGGTGGCGAAGCGCAGGAAGTAGTCGCGCACCAGCTCGCGCTGCTCGTTGGCCTTGTCCTCGTAGATGATGGCGTTGTCCTGGTCGGTGAGCAGGGTTTGCTCCTGGCGGCCTTCCGAGCCGAGCACGATAAACACGAACCGGGCCGGCGGCGGCCCCAGCTCCCGAATCACGTCCTCAATGACTTTCAGCGCGATGGTATCGGCCACGGTCGTGATAACCTGGTTCACGATTTCGGGCTTCACGCCCCGGTCGAGCAGCTGAAACACGATATCGGGCACCTTCTGCCAGTTGCGGCGCAGCTCGCGGCCACTCACGGCCTGCTTCACGCCCTGAATGAACAGGAACGGCGACTGCGCTTGCTCGGCAAGCAGCTTGTTGCGCGAGATAAAGCCCAGGTACGCGCCCTCGGCGTTCTCCACCAGCAAATAGCGCGTCTTGGTCCGAAACATGAGCAGCAGCGCCTCATACACAAACGCCTCGCTGCTGACGGAGCGCGTGGGCGCGTCGATAAACGTGCTGATGGGCAGCCGCGCGTCGCCCAAACCGGCCACCACCTTGTCGCGCAGCGTAATATCGGTGACGTAGCCGGCGATTTTCTCGCCCGTCTCATCCAGAACAAAGTAGCAGCTGCTGCGCGCCTTGGCCATACGCCGCGCCACCTCGTGGGTAGGCGTGCTGCCGGGGCAGGCCAGTACCTCGCGCAGCTCCACGGCGGCCATGCGGCGCGAGTAGAGCTCGTCGGCGGCGATAAAATTCTGGGCCTTTTGTGGGCCGGGGTGCACAAAGTGGGCATACTCATCATCGAGCATCAGCCGCCCGTAGCGAGTAGTAAAGTGCTGAAAGAAAGCCTCGTATCCCAGGCATAAGCCCCGAAAGTCGCTGCGGTGCAGAAAGTACACCCGCGTGCCGGCCCGCGCCTGCACCGTGCGCAGCGAGCGTTTCTTGTTGAGCAGCACCGACACGCCGCCGTAGCAGGTGCCCGGCCCGTAAAACTCGGGCAGGCGGCGCGCCGCCTGCCCGTCGAAAAAGAACGTGTCGTAGCCGCCTTCAATAATCAAATCGACGCCGCGCAGCTTGGTTTCGCCCTGCCGGTAAATCACGGCCTCGCGCGGGTGCGTCACTTCCTGGAGCAGCGCGGCCACTTCCTCCAGCACCTCGGGCGGCAGCAGGTTGAAGGGGCAACGGTGCGAAGAAAGGCAAGGCGGGAGGTCATAGTAATGAGGGGCTAACAGGCGGCAAATAGCAACAGCCGCCTGTTAGTGCAAGCGCAGCGAAGCATTAACAGAAGGTTTTAGTGGGCCTGCCAGAGCTAAATCATTCCCAGCCAGTATTTCCAGAACGGGCGGCGGGCCGCGGCCAGGGCGGCGTGGGTAGGTGGGGGTTGCAGCTGGCGCTGGCTGGCTAGCGTTTCGGCGTCGATGTCGCCGGTGCGGCGCAGCTCGAAAAAGCACTGGGCGGTGGCCTCGGCATCGGCCAGGGCGTCGTGCTGCTTCAGCATGGGCCGGCCAAACTGGCGCTGGTAGAGGTCGGCCAGGCGCAGATACTGCTGGCGCATGGGTTGCCAGAAGCGCTCGGTCAGGCGCATGGTGCAAAAGGTGGGCAGGCCCGGCAGCGGATTGGTTAGGCCGGAGCGGTGAAAGCTGACGCCCATCATGTGGTAATCGAGCTCAATGAAGTGCCCTACTACCAGCGGCTTATAGCGTAGCAGGTCGGCGTGCAGGCGCAGCATCACCTGCTGGCGCGCCTCGCCGTGCTCGTGCAAGTAAGCCAGCGTGAGGCCGTGCACCTGCATGGAAGCGGGCGTCAGGTCGTAGTCGCTGGGCTTTATATAGTGATTTTCAGTTTTAATAAGCTCGCCCGCCGCCGTGTACACCAGCCAGGCTATCTGGGCCACGTGCGGCCACGCACCCGGCTCGGCGTAGGGCCGCCGCCAGTCGGCGGGCAGGCCCGACGTCTCAGTGTCAACGAAAAGCAGGTAGTCGGCCACAGCATAAAAGTAGTGAGCAATCACTGTTCCGGGGTTGGGGGCGCCCGGTGCTGCTGTAGCGTGGACTCTGCGAGTCCGCGCGTGGAGGAGATGCAAAGCAGCTCCGCAGAAACTGCGCAGCCGCAAGTGGGCGAACCAAACGATGCGCCGCGCGGACTCACAGAGTCCACGCTACAGCCCAAGCTTTCCCCACGACCAGCGCCTCCAGCAAGTGGCCCACGAAATCTACCAATTCGCGCCCAAGCGCCCACCCGGCTCGACCTTATGCAAGGCTCGCTGCTCTACCGCCTCGCTGCTTTCGAAGCCGTGGTGTTCGGCCTGGCCCGCCCGGCGCACGTCTTCGTTACCACTCCCAATGCCGATTACAACCAGCTCTTCGACAAGCTCAACGCCGGCGAATTCCGCCACGACGACCACCGCTTCGAGTGGTCCCGCGCCGAGTTTGCCGCCTGGGCCAGCGGCGCGGGTATCAGGTGCGGCTGGTGGGGGTGGGGGTAGAAGGCGTGGGGGCGCCCTCGCAGATGGCGGTGTTTGGGATTCTATAGTAAACTGCTAGCTTTCCTAACGATAAGTTCACTACTGAAGTCTTTTTTCAAAAATAGGTAAATATTTTCCAAATTATGCGGAGATAAATAAAAACCCTCTTGACGATATTCTGTGAATAAGTCTTGGATACTCTCAAAGCTATTATGAACTATAAGATAAACACTGTTCTGAAAATTATGCTTTTCAGCGTATACATTTAGTTTAAAAAAATCTAGTGCAAATTCAGTGAACCTAAGTTTAGGACTTGTTTTTGCTTCAACTACAAGCTTCTGGTTCTTGTGCTCCCAATCAGATTGTGCGTGGTGAATAAGGAAATCAGGAATAGTGATTATTGCCTCAAATACTTTGCTATTGCCAAACTTTCTGAGCATCTTATGATAAGATTCTTCTATCGCTCGGTCGGGATTGCCAGTATAAATGTACTTTTTTATTACCTCCAAATCCGTGTAAACGCTACTATAGTCTTCCAAGCTTCTCTTTGCTATAAGTGTATCATAACTGGATTTTAGTTGGGAGACAAATCTCCTTTCATAGGGCTTACTAAGTTCTTTATTGATTACTAGTTCGTCATTGAGAATTGAGACATCATCCATGTTGTAATAGAAATTTGGAATAGAATCTATTGCTCCTGCAAAGTCGGTTAATATGTTGTTCATGCCGTTAAGGTTGAAGTGGTGGTTACCCAAAAATATGCAAACAATGCCCCAAGATACCCTCAAACTCCCCGAACTCTCCCTTATCCTCCTCATTGGCAGCACGGGCGCGGGCAAGTCCACGTTTGCACGGCGCTTGTTCAAGCCCACGGAAATCGTGTCGTCGGATGCCGGCCGGCGCCTGGTGGCCGACGGAACCGGGCGCGGTTGATTCCTCGTTTATAACTTGCCATTCTAAATCGTTCACCCATGAAACCCGCCTCAACTGCTCGCCAGGTCTCCAAGCGCCAGCAAATTGCCGAAGCCCTGCGTGCCTCGTTCCGCATCGAGGGTATTCAGGTTTCGGCCGAGCAGGCGCAGGCCGCTTTGCGTAAGGTGGAAGCTAGCTTGGGGAAAGCGTCCGCATAAGGGCCTGCATGGGCGCGTAATTGCCCAGTCCGCTTTGTTGCACGGCTGCCACGTAGCGCGGAAATGCGGCTTCGTCAATCAGTTCCCAGCGCAGCCGCTCGTGGCCTTGCTGCTCCAGCATCAGGTTAGCCAGTAGGCGGGCGGTGCGCCCATTACCTTCCCGAAACGGGTGGATAAACAGCAGTTCGCCGTGGATGGTGCCTACCCGGTCCAGCAAGGTATTGTGGTCGGCTGGCAAGAACTCGCGCAGCCAGTCCTGCTCAAACTGCTGCATCGAAGCGGGCAGAAACCGGGCGGCCGGAAAGGCAAAGCCACCTTTGGAAATATTCACCTCGCGGTAGCGGCCCGCGAAAGCGTAGAGGTGGCCCAGCGCCAGTCGATGCATTTCCAGCAGGTATTTCCGGGTGAATTTGGTAGTGGACGTGAGGGATTCCGTCAGTACGATATCGGCCCGCAGGAAGCCTTCAAACTCGGCCAGGCCGATGGCGGTGGCGTCGGTAAGGCCCAATAGATTTGGGAGAATTTCGCTTTCGTGAGCGGAGGCGCGGTACTTGTCCATTCGGACCCCAAGATACCCTCAAACTCCCCGAGCCCTCCCTTATCCTCCTCATTGGCAGCACGGGCGCGGGCAAATCTACGTTTGCGCGGCGCTTGTTCAAGCCCACGGAAATCGTGTCGTCGGATGCCTGCCGGGGCCTGGTGGCCGACGATGAAAACGACCAGTCGGCCAGCAAAGATGCCTTTGAGTTGCTGTACTACCTGGTGGCCAAACGCCTCAAGCGCGGGCTGCTCACGGTGGTCGATGCCACCAACGTGCAGGAAGAAGGCCGCAAGCCGCTGGTGGCCCTGGCCCGGCAGTACCACGTATTGCCCGTGGCCATCGTGCTCGACGTGCCCGAGGCCGTAGCCCAGCAGCGCAACGCCCAGCGCCCCGACCGCCGCCACCTGGGCCGGCACGTCGTTGCCAGCCACCGCCAGCAGCTGCGCCGCAGCCTGCGCAGTCTGAAAGAAGAAGGCTTCCGCCACATCCACCACCTGCGCAGCGTGGCCGACATCGACGCCATCCAAGCTATCACCCGCGAGCAGCTCTACAACAACCGGCAGGAGGAAACCGGCCCCTTCGACCTCATCGGCGACGTGCACGGCTGCTACGAGGAGCTGCGCGCGCTGCTGGAAAAGCTCGGGTATCAAATTACGGAAGAGCCGATTACGGACGTGCGGGATTTGGGGGTGCGGGTGGTCGCGCCGCTGGTCGTTCAGGCGGGCGCCTCACCCCCTGCGCACCTCTCCAAAGAAGGAGAGGGGGCACCGGAAATGCCCCTTACGGAATCGTCAGGCTCTCCCTCTCCTTTTTCGGAGAGGGGGCCGGGGGGTGAGGCGCCCGTCAGAACAACCCGCCGTGCCATCTTCCTCGGCGACCTCGTGGACCGCGGCCCCGCCTCGCCGCAAGTCCTGCGCCTGGTGATGAGTATGGTGCGCGACGGCAGCGCCCTGTGCGTGCCCGGCAACCACGACATCAAGCTGCTGCGCCACCTCAACAGCAAAAAAGTGACCGTAAACCACGGCCTGGCCGAAACCCTGGCCCAGCTCGAAGCCGAGCCGGAAGCCTTCAAAAGCGAGGTGCGGCGGTTTCTCGACGGCCTGGTGAGCCACTACGTGCTCGACGGCGGCAAGCTGGTCGTCGCCCACGCCGGCCTCACTGAGGAGATGCAGGGGCGCGGCTCGGGCGCCGTGCGGGCCTTCGCGCTGTTTGGCGAAACGACCGGCGAGATTGACGAGTTCGGCCTGCCCGTGCGCTACGAGTGGGCCCGCGAGTACCGGGGCCGGGCGATGGTAGTATTCGGCCACACGCCGGTGCCCGACGCCGAGTGGCTTAATAACACCATCGACATTGATACCGGCTGCGTGTTCGGTGGCCGCCTCACTGCCCTGCGCTACCCCGAGCGCGAGCTGGTGGCCGTGCCGGCCGCGCGGGTGTACTGCGAGCCGGCCCGGCCACTTGACTACCGCCGCAGTAGCGCGGACTTTCCAGTCCGCGAGTCAGCAGAATCCCCCGGCTCGCGAACTGGAAAGTCCGCGCTACAAGTTGCCCAGCACGAAAATGACGACCTGCTCGACATCCGCGACGTCACTGGCAAGCAGTTTATCGAAACGCGGCTCATGCGCGGCGTCACCATCCGCGAGGAAAACTCGGTGGCTGCCCTGGAAGTGATGTCGCGCTTTGCCCTGCACCCGAAGTGGCTGCTGTACCTGCCGCCTACCATGTCGCCCACCGAAACTTCGGCGCTGCCCGACCTGCTCGAACACCCCGCCGAGGCGTTCGACTACTACCGGCGCCTCGGCGTAGAGCGCGTGGTGTGCGAAGAAAAGCACATGGGCAGCCGCGTGGTCGTAGTGCTGGGCAAAGATGAAGAGGCCATCCAGCGCCGCCTGGGCCTGGTGGGCGAGGGTATCGGCAAGTGCTACACCCGTACCGGCCGCAACTTCTTCACCGACGCCGCGCTGGAAACTGCCTTTCTCGCCCGCCTGCGCGACGCCCTGAACACGGCCGGCTTCTGGGAGAAATTCGACACCGACTGGGTGTGCCTCGATGCCGAGCTGCTGCCCTGGTCGGCCAAAGCCCAAGAACTGGTGAAAACCCAGTACGCCGCTGTGGCCGCTGCTGCCACGGCCGCCCTGCCGGCGGGCGGTGGTGCTGGCCGAAGCCGCCGCCCGCCAGCTCGACGGCGCCGACGCGCTACTGGCCCGCACCACCGCCCGCCGCCAGGCCGCCGCTCACTACGCCGAGGCCTACCGCCGCTACTGCTGGCCGGTGCACTCCCTCAACGAACTCAAGCTGGCCCCCTGCCATTTATTAGCCACCGAGGGCCGCACCTACTTCGACCGCGACCACGCCTGGCACATGGAAACCCTGCGCACCCTCGCCCTGGCCGACCCCGGCCTGCTCCGCGCCACGCCCTACCGCGTGGTACCCCTGGCCGACCCCGCCGAGGTCGAAAACGCCATTCAGTGGTGGACCGACCTGACGGCGGCCGGCGGCGAGGGCATGGTGGTGAAGCCCTACGACTTCATCCCGCAGGGTAAAAGCGGCCTGCTCCAGCCCGCCCTCAAGTGCCGCGGCCGCGAGTACCTGCGCATCATCTACGGCCCCGACTACCTGCTGCCCGGCAACCTGGAGCGCCTGCGCCAGCGCAACGTGAAAACCAAGCGCAACCTCGCCCTGCGCGAGTTCGCCCTCGGCGTCGAGGGCCTCGAACGCTTCGTGGCTGGCCAGCCCCTGCGCCGCGTGCATCAGTGCGTATTCGGCGTGCTCGCGCTGGAAAGCGAGGCGGTGGACCCGCGGCTGTAGGGCATAAAAAAAGCCGCTGATTAGGCGGCTTTTTCAGAATCATAACGTTTCAAGTCGTCAGTTACCTTTCGGGCAGCGTCGTTCTTTTTGCGCTGGTCAGCTTGACGATGTTGTTCGTCAATCTTGTCAAGCTCCTGCTGAAAGGAATTAAGCAGGGCTTTGTCATCTAAGTCGAAGTAAACGGGCTGCGGTTTCATAGTTTTTCCTCTTGCAAGGGTAAAGATAGTTTCTTAACGGTGACGCTCACCAAGTTGTTCATTCTGGTTTCAGCTTCGATGCGATTGATGCTGCGCTGCTGATAACTATGCAGAATCTTTCGGCGTCCGCTTTCAAAAGCTGCCTTGAATGCGTCAAAATTCCAACCGACAGCAGGACGTGATAGTCTGTAAACACGTCGCCCAGCTACGGCTCGTATCTCCCACAAATTGACATAGCAGGCAAATGCAATGTCAGCAAAGCTGAAAAAGCCGTTGCCTGGGTGGTTGTGAGTCAGGACAGCATCTCGCATTCCTCGCATATCATCGGTATAGAAACGTAGCGACCCTACGTCACCTACCCGGGCAGTCAATAAATTACCAGCTTGGTCAAATGCAAACCCAACTTCGACTGGCGCACCAGCTATTTGACGCTCCACGCTACGTAGCAGCTCTGACAAATTAAGCGAAGTATCTAATACTACACTTTCTATGTCAAATGGTAGAGATTTATTCATGAATGCCGCTTAAAACACCTCGCAAGATAGCAGTGCTTAGCAGCGAATTGTTGAAGCCGGAACTGGAATACAGGTTATAAAAAGCCGCCTCAAGGCCCATAGCTGCTTCTCAGTCATCCGTTACCTCCGCGAAGCTCCTGCCGCTACTCAACGTGCTTCCCTTCGGCTTTCTCCAACAGTGCGCGCACCATGCGCCGGTTCGGAATGGCGCCGGCCGCGCGCCGCTATTGCCCCCGGCAGGGCTAATGGTTTATCGGCGCCTCAATCAGGATAAACCGCGTGCCGGCCGCGCAGCCGATACTTACGCTATCGGTGTCCCAGATGCCCAGGCTTTCGCGCTCGGCCACCGGCTGCCCGGCCACTGTCACGGCGCCACTGATGACGAACAGAAACAGCAGCTTATTCAGAGGTTTGAAGCTATACTCCACCGTTTGGGCCTCGGTATAATAGCCGAGTGAGAGCTTGGCGTTCTGGTTTATCCAGCAGTGGGCCTGGCCTTCCTCGTTGCTGACGATGGTGGTGAGCTGGTTTTCGCGCTGGGCTTCCGGAAACTGGCGGCGCTGGTAGCGCGGCCCGATATTCTGGAGCTTGGGCTCAATCCAGATTTGCAGAAAATTGACCGGCGACTCGCCCACGTTGTGTTCCTCGTGGCGCAGGCCGCTGCCCGCGCTCATGATTTGCACCCAGTCCTGGTGCACGATTTCGGTGTAGCCCAGCGTGTCCTTGTGGTTCATGCTGCCGGCCAGCATCACCGAGATAATCTCCATGTTGGCGTGGCCGTGGATGCCGAAGCCGCCGCCCGGCTGCACAAAATCGTCGTTGAACACGCGCAGCAGCCCGAAGCCGCTGCGCTCGGGGTCGGCATACGGGCCGAAGCTGAGCGAGAAATTGCTTTGCAGCCAGCCAATGTCTTTGAGGCCGCGCTCGGCGGCGCGGGTGAGGCGGATTTTCATGCGGGAAAGGTAAGTAGCGTGGACGCTGCGAGTCCGCGCGGTGTGGGATTGAAACGCTCCTGCGCGCAGACCCGCAGCGGCCATACGCTGTTTAAAATTCCATCGGCACTTCCATCAGCAACAGCTCGGCGTTGCTATCGGCCTTAATATCGAGTTTTTCCACTTCCCACACGCCCAAGCCATCGCGGCGGTGCAGCGGCTGGCCGTTGATAGTTACGTCGCCGGCCAGCACAAAGGCGTATACCCCGTTGCCCGGCTTTTTGAGCTGATAGTCAGTAGCAAAGCCCTGGTCGAGGTTGCCGAGGTGGAACCAGGCATCCTGATGAATCCACACGTCGCCCTCGCTAGGTTTGGGCGAAACCACCTGCAATAGCTTGTTGTGGCGCTCGGCGGGCGGAAAGCTCTGCTGTGCGTAGCGCGGGGTTACGCCGCGTTTATTGGGGAATACCCAGATTTGCAGAAACTTAACCGCCTCCGAAGAGCTGTGGTTCTTCTCGCTGTGGGCCACGCCGGTGCCGGCGCTCATCACCTGCACGTCGTGCTGGCGAATCACGGCCTTGTTGCCCAGCGAATCCTGGTGCTCCAGGTCGCCGGCGAGCGGGATGCTGATGATTTCCATGTTGTCGTGCGGATGGCGGCCGAAGCCCATGCCGCCGGCCACGGTATCGTCGTTCAGCACGCGCAGCGCCCCGAAGTGCATCCGACTGGGGTTCTGGTAGCTGGCGAAGCTAAAGGTGTGGTAAGAATCGAGCCAGCCGTGGTTGGCGTGGCCCCGGCTGCCAGCCGGGTGTAAAACGGATTGTGCCATTAGATGCAGGTTTAGCAGGTGTCGGAATAAAGACAATTAATGTAGGTACATTGTTCTGAAAAAAAGAAAATAATTATGCTGCTGAGCCCGTGTGTCAGCGCGAAGACTGCTGAAGCAGTTTAAAATCCGGGAAACGGGCCGGCTACTGTGCAAGCCCGGCCGGAAACTCGAAATGCGCGAGGGGTAGATTACCTGCGCTTAGGGTTGCCACCGCGCCCAGGTGCGCCGTGCCCGCCGCAAAGCTGTGCAGCGTAGCCCCGGCCGGAGCAGTGAGTGCGACCGAGTTGTCGGCGCCGAGCTTCAAAACAGAAAATTCACAAAACTGCATACTCAGCCCCATGCCCAGGGCTTTGGCGTAGGCTTCCTTACGCGTCCAGATAGTGAAAAACAGCGACCAGTAGGCAGCGGGTGCCGCAGCCAGCAGCGCCGCCTGCTCGGCGGGCGCAAACAGCTGCTGGATAAGCGCTTGGGCATCGTCCAGGGGCTGTTGCGCCTCCACATCGGCCCCAACGGCGCCGGTATCGGACACGGCCAGCAGTGCCCGGCCCGGCCGGTAAGAAAGGTTAAAATGCAGGCCGGAGCCCGGCAGAGCAGGCTTGCCGGTAGCGTCGGGCACCACGCGCACCGCGCTGGCTGGCTGCTGCAGATATTGCCCAAGCACCGCGCGCAGGAAGCCATGCGCCCGGCCGTACGTCTGGCGCAGCGCGGGCGTGCGCAGGCAGGCCTGCCGCGCCTTTTCAGCCGAGCCAAGCGTGGCCTCGGCGCTAGGCCACGCGCAGTGCTCCTGGCTAAGGTCGGCTTGCCAAACGTGGAGGAAAAACGGCATGGGGCAGAGTTGGCCGGCGCTGTAAAACCGACGCTAGTGGCCGGCCGTGCCGGAGATAAAGGCGCTCGGGATGCCCTGCCAGCGGGTATTGGCGGGCAGCTGCTCACCTTTCATCAGCAGCGACAGGCTTTTGAGGGTGGCGCCGGGGCCGATAACCGAATCGTAGAGCACCACGGAGGAGGTGCCCACCGTGGCGTAGCGGCCAATGCGCAGGTTCGACATCTTCATCACACGGTCTTCAAAGAGGTGCGTTTGAATAGTTGAGCCGTTGTTGAGCACGGCGTGGTCGGCCACCCAGGCGAGGTCAAACTCCGTAATTTCGGTGGTATCCATGTAAACCGAGCGGCCGAAGTGACTACCCATGAGCTGGAAAAACCAGGTGGCAAACGGCGTGCCCAGCAGCGGCGCCTCCCAGAAAGGATACACGTAGCTTTCGCACAAGGAGTTAACTAGCTCGTTGCGCCACACAAACGACGACCACAGCGGCTTTTCCGAGGGGCGGTAGCGGCCGATGAGTAGCCACTTAAGCAAGGCAGTGAGGATGGAGAAGCCGAAAATCAGCCCCACAAAAGCGGCCGTGCCTACCCCCACGCTGCTCCAGAAGGGATAATGCTGCAAGTGCCAGTGGCAATAGTGGTAGAGCACGGCAAAAGTCACGAACGTAAACGTGATGGGCAGCACGATTTTAAACAGCTCGATAAGGCTGCGCGCCCACACCAGGCGGGCCGGCGGCGCAAACGTCAGCTCGGGGGCAAAAGATTGGGATACCGGCCGGTTGGGCAGCAAAAAGGCCGGGGAGCCAACCCACGACGTATTATCGGGCGGCGTAGTAGTGGGCGCTGAGGATAGCGCCCCAATCAGGTTGTTGGTGCCCAGCACGGTGCCGCCGGCCAGCACCGCGCCGTTGCCAACGAAGGTGCGCGGCCCCACCACGGTGGGCAGAATCGATACCAGCCCGTGCTGCACGCGCGGCGCGCCCACGCTCACCGAGTCGGCCAGAAAAGAGCCGGGGCCAACGGTCAGGTGCTCGGCCGAAATATGGTTAAGGGTCGATACTTCGGCGCGGTGGCCGATGTTGGCCCCCAGCATTCGCAGCCAGTAGGGGGTATAAATAGTAGCGTAGAGCGAGCGCAGCAGCGTCAGGCTTTGGGCGAGCACGGCATCGGCCACCCAGTGGCGCACGTAGGCCAGGCTGTAAAGCGGTATGGTGCCGTTGGCCTGCCGGCCGGCCACGAGGCGCTTGGTGCCGGCCAGCGTACCCATCAGCAGCAGCACGTAAAGGGCCGAGAGGGGGAATAGGGTTAGCAGCGACGATACAGGGGTGAATCGTTCGATACTTTCATACAGCAGGCCCAGAATGGGCAGCGAAGCCACCGTGGGTACCAGCAGCATGAGCGCGATAGCCGCCAGCTGAGCCAGCAGGTAGCCGGCGCCGGGTGCGGCCGGCCGGATGGGAGCCGGGCCAACGGCCCGCACGCGCTGGGCCGGTGAGCCCAGCCAGCCCTCGCCACCCGGTACCTGCCGGCCGGCCGGCAGCACCGACAAGTCATCAAGCTCGGAGCCGTCGCCGAGGCTGGTATTGCCTTCCATAATAGCCCGCAGGCCCACGTAGCCATCGCGGCCAACGTGCGTAGGGCCGATAATGAGGCGGTCGCGCTCCACGCGGTAGCCCAGCAGGCAGGCTTCACGGGCAATGCTGGCCCCGTCGCCGAGCGTGAGCAGGTCGAAGCACATCAGACGATTGGAGCCTAAATATACCCCTTTTCCAATATTTGCGCCCAGCAGGCGGTAGAATAACGCCAGAAACGGCGTGGCCGACAGCAGCTGGGTGGGGGCGGCTTCCACCAGCTTTTTTACTGCCCAGAAACGGTAGTAGTAAAAGCCCCACAATGGATACTCGCCGGCCCGGAACCGGCCGATAAGCAGCCATTTGAAAGCCACTACCAGCAGGCAGGCCAGGGGCACGTACAGCAGGACCATTGCCATGCCAAGCAGGGTAATCGCCGTCCACGACCACTGCGTGAGCCAGGGCCGGAAGTGCAGCGATAAGTTGAGAGTAAGCACCGGCACAGCATAGAAGGCGGCAATCGAGAGCAGCTGCAGGATGGCCGTGAGCAGGCGCACCGGGGTGCTGGTGCGAAGCAGCGGGGCCGCTGCCGGCTCCGGAATAGCCCCGGCCGAAGCAGCTTCGGTAGCCGCAACCGAGGCGGCCAGCGCCTCAATGGTACGGCGGGTATACATCTCCTTTACCGACAGGCCCTGAAAATCGGGCTGTTGGCGCAGCTCCGAAATAATGAGTGAGGCCAGCAGCGAGTTGCCCCCGATATCGAAGAAGTCGTCGGTCACCGACAGGTCGGCGGTGTCGAAGCGCTTTTGCCAGGCGGCGTAGATGGCAGCTTCGCGGGGGTCGCGGGGCAGCGTCAGCTCGCGGGTGGGCGCCTGGTCGCCACTTACGGGGTAGGGCAGGGCCTTGCGGTCGACCTTGCCGCTGGTGAGCAGCGGAAACGAAACCAGCGGCACCAGCGCGGCGGGCAGCATATACGGGGCCAGGCGCTCGCGCAGGAAGGCGCGCACGGCCTTCTCATCGAGCAGCTGGTTGGGTTCGAGAATAAGGTAGGCGATGAGCTTCTTCACGCCATCAGTACCCTCCTTAAGGGCCACGGCGGCGTTGCGAATACCCGGCCATTGCAAAAGCAGGCTCTCGATTTCGGCCAGCTCGACCCGGAAGCCCCGGATTTTTACCTGGGTGTCGATGCGGCCCAGGAAGTCGATGTTGCCATCGGCTTCGAAGCGGGCGAGGTCGCCGGTGCGGTACAGCCGGCCCACAAAGCCATTTTGCAGCTCGCTGACGGTGTTAAACTTAGCGGCGCTCAGCTCGGGGCGGTTGAGGTAGCCCGCCGCCAGGGCCGGCCCGCCCACGCACAGCTCGCCGGCGGCGCCCAGCGGCACAAGCTGGCCCAGCTGGTCGAGCAGCAGCGTTTCGTAGCCCGCCAGCGGCCGCCCGATGGTGAGGCGCTGGCCGGGTACGAAGTCGGCCGCCGTGGCAACTACCGTGGCCTCAGTGGGGCCGTAGGTATTCACTACCCGGCATTGGCGGCTGGCCCACTTGGTCAGCAGCTCGGGCGGGCACACCTCGCCCCCCAGAATAAGCAGCCGCAGCGTCGGGATGCTGGCCGGCAGCAGCGACAGCAGCGTGGGCACGGTAGAAAAGACCGTCACTTGCTGCTCCACCAGAAAGTCGGGCAGCGCGTCGGGGGCTTTCATGGTTTCTTCGGGCACGGGCACCAGCGTGCCGCCCGCGCCCCAGGCCAGCCATAGCTCTTCGAGCGAGGCATCGAAGGCTACCGAAAACCCCTGCACCACGCGGTCTTGCGGCGTGGGATGAAACAGCAGCTGCTCGGCCCGCACCAGGTGGCAGATGCTGTGGTGCGGAATGAGCACGCCCTTGGGCAGGCCGGTAGTGCCCGAGGTATAGATGACATAGGCGATAGATTCGGGGCCCAGGGGCACTGGCTCCAGCCCGCCAGCCTCGGCGGGGGCCGGTAAGCTGAGGTCGATAGCCCGGCCGGGCCAGGTTTCGAAGCCCTCGGGCAGTGGCCGGTTGGTGAGCAGCACGCGCGCCCCGCAGTCGGCCAGAATAAACGTAATGCGGTCGGCCGGGAAAGAAAGGTCGAGCGGCACGTAGGCCGCGCCGGCTTTCAGCACGGCCAGCATACCCACGTACAGCTCAATGGATTTGGCCATGAGCACGCCCACAAAGTCGCCGGCCCGCACGCCCTGGCGCTGCAGGCGCGCGGCCAGCTGGTCGGCCTCGTGGTTGAGCTGCTGGTAAGTGCGGGTGTCGCCGAGCCAGCTCAGCGCTACCTGGTTGGGATAGAGATGCGCGGTTTCCTCAAACAGCTGGTGTAGCTGCTGAGGGCCACCTTCGGGTACGTGCTGCGGCACCATCATAAACTGGCGCAGCAGCGTGGTTTCTTCATCGGCCAGAAAGAATACGTAGCCCACCGTCGTTTGCCGGTTGCGGCTAAGCTGCTCAAATACCCGCTGCACATGCGTGGGCAGGTAGGCGGCTCCCCAGGGGCCGGGCAGCCCGCCGGTGCAGGCAAAGCTGACGGCCACGGTATGGTCGGGGGCAAAATCCAGGGTTACGCACCACTCGTGGTCGGGGTGTTGCGCTTCGGGCGCCGGGAAGGAAATGCGGCAGCGCGTGATGGCCGCCCCCAGCTGCTCGGCCACGCCGGCCAGGGCCATTGCCAGCCGGCTGGCAGCTTCCACTTCCAGCTCGGCCAGCGTAAGCGCATCGCTGAGGTTGAGCAGCACGGCAGCCGGCGGAAAGGCCGTAGTGGCATTCTCAACCCGCAAAATGGCTTGCAGCTGCACGGCGCTGCGCTCGGCGGGCTGCCGGTAATACACCACCGCAAAGGCGGCCAGGTAACCGGCAATCAGGGTTTCCTTTTGCTGAAAAGCCAGCTCAAAGTCGGCGGGCTTGGCTAATGACTCGGGCTCCGTAGGCGGAGCAAAAGGCAGGTCGGTGGTCGTACTCATCGGGGCGGGGCCGCTGCTGGCAGGCCAGCAGCAAAGGAGAACAGAAGGGAGAGCAGCAAACAAATAACAGGTGGCATGCGTGCAAAGATGCCACCCGGTAGCGGTCAATACTTAATCAGCATTGGTAGTGCTGAGCCAGGTATAAGGGCCCGGTCAATAAAAATACGGCTAAGCGGCAGGCTACCGGCAATACAAGCGGCCTTCTGCAAAGCCTACGCCAAACCGCCACGCCCGGATACAAAAAAGCCGGCGGGTGCTCTTTGAGAAGCACCCGCCGGCCTGAATTTTAACCGGCTGGAGTAGGTAGGGCTAAACGTAGCAGCCCTGCTTACGTTATTCTACGCTCAGCGACTGGGTGAGGGCTACGCCATCTACCACCAGGCGGCAGGTGTAGAAGCCGGGCGCCAGGCTGGTGGTACGCAGGTCGGCGGTATAATCGCCGGCCGGCCGGGTCTGGTTCTCAACTACCGAAGCCACGCGGCGGCCCATCGCATCGTACACAGCCAGGCTAACCACGGCTGATTTTTGTAGGCTGTAGCCCAGGTGCGTGAGGCCGGCAGCCGGGTTGGGGTAAGCCGGGGCCAGGGCCGCTGCACTCGTCTGGCTGGCGCGGGTAGCGGTGACCACGTAGTTGGTCAGGTGCGGGCCGGTCCAGTCATCGATATAAAATTTGCCGGGCTTCAGGGTATTGGGCGCAATAAGCAGTACAATCTCGTTCAGGCCTGTGGGTGGAACGCTGGTATCGGGGCGGTTCGAGTTGCTGAATACCAGTGTTTCCCAGCCACCGCCCTTGGCCGTGGCCGTGTATTCTGAGTGCCGGCCGGCCGGGTAAGCTGCCCGCGACTTGGCAGAATCCTGCAACGTAATCTGGAACACGGTGCCCGCGGCCGCCCCGTACACCTTCATGGTCATTTGCTTAGCGTTGCTCAGGAAGGGCGTTACATCGGCCAGGGGTGCGCCTTTGGGAGCCAGAAACAGTACATCATACTGCTGGTTCGAGCGCGTGTAGCGCATCACATGAGCGCTCGAGTTAGCGGTGCTGGAGGCCGGGTTCAGCGTGTCGAGCTTAAAGCCGCCCGAGGTAATACGGCTGCCCTTGTACGTCACGGCACGGGTGCCCTCGTAGTTATCGTAGAGCTGGTCGGTTACGACGGGTGGAGTAGTGGTGCTGGTAAAAAACTCCGGCCCCATGATGTCGTCAATGTAATAGGTATTGGCATTGTTGGTGCCCAGGTCGATAAGCATAGCAAGCTGGTCGATGTCAGCGGCAGTTACGGAGCCATCGCTTTGGGCAGCCGAATACGCAAAAGTCAGCGTTTCCCAAGTATTGGCCGCAGCTGCAGTGGTTGCATTGAAGGTGCCGGAGAAATTGCCCTGTGGGTAAACATAGGGAGCAGCCGTGGCCTTAGCCTTGTTTTGCAATACTAACTGCACCTTTACGCCGGGTCCCGGGCTCCGAAATTTCATTGAAAGCTTTTTAGTGCCGCTGACGTAGGGAGATACATCAGCAAATTTGCCGGTTTTCGGGACTATCGTGATAGTAGCATATTGCTGCGAGCCGTCCCGCACGAAGCTGCCGACGGTGCTGCTGGTGTTGGGAGCCATGCTGCCAGGGTTCGCTACCGCCGTTAGCGTACCCTGCACGGCCGGGTAATTCACGAGTCGCACATCTTCGAAGTTATCGAGTAACGTTTGGGCCGAAGCAGCGCGGCTGCCTAGCGTGAACAGGCCGGCAGTCAGTAAAAGCGTAGTAAAAGTTTTCATGAAAAAAAAGTTGGTGGGAAAATGGGAAAGTCACAACTCAACCCGGCCAGCCTGCACGCAGGATGGCCGGGTTGGTAAAAAACTACTCTTTGTATTGAAAAAAACGCACGTAATCTACCTGCATGGTTTGCGGAAAGGTCGTGCTGCCATCGGGGTTGCCATCAAAGTCACCGCCCACCGCCAGGTTTAGGATGGCATAGAAGGGGTTATTGAATGGATACGGCGACACGTCGCTCGAGGTCAGCGTGTAGTACTTATTGCCATCCACGTAGAAGTCCATCTGGTTCATGCTCCGCACGCAGCTAAAGACATGGAAGTCGGTCGAGAAGTCGCCGTTAGCCGTGCTCGGCAGTGCATAGACCGTGCCCTTGTACTGGTGGGTAGCTACGGAACTGCCATAGTGTACCGTGCTGTAGTCAGTACTGGGCGAGCTGCCTTTCAGCTCCATGATATCGATTTCGCCGCAGGCCGGCCAGCTCGCCTGGCTATCATTGGCACCCAGCATCCAGATGGCCGGCCACATGCCCTTGCCCTTGGGCAGCTTGGCCCGCACGTCGATTCGGCCGAAGGTAAACTGTTGCTTGCCTTTGGTGTTGATGCGACCCGAGGTGTACTGCCGGCCATTGTAGTTTTGCTGAATAGCCGTGATATTGAGCATACCACCAGTCAGGGTCACGTTGTTGCGCGAGTTGGTAGTTGCTTCCAGCTCGTTGTTGAACCACACGTCCTGTATCTCGTAGCTCCACTTGGTTGCGTCGAGGCTGCTGTCGTTAAACTCGTCGCTCCACACCTGCACGCTGTAATCGGCATATGGATGAGGGGTGGCGTTGACGGCCGACGAGCTGGTGCCACCCGTGCCCGTAGTAGCCGTGATAACCGGCCCGGGGGGATTTTGGGTGCAGCCGCCGGCCGCCAGCGTCAGCGTAAAGCCCAGCGCCAAACGGCGGAGTGGCCACGCGGTCAATGAATATAGCATATTTACTAAGTAATAAGGGTGAGAAAAAGGCGCTTATTTGGCTACCATCATAAAAGTGAACTGCGGGTCGTCGCTGGGGCCGCCGGCCCGCAGGGTCATGTGCTTGTCGTCAATGGAAAGAATCCGGTAAATCCGCGACGTAGGTGCATTAGTTACGCCGATAAAGCTGCCGGGCTTGGTGAGTACAAACTGAGCCAGGCCCGCGCCCGAAGCCGGCCCGAAAGTGAAGGTGGTATTGTTGTCGGTGCGGGCTGCCTGGCAGGTATAGTCGATAGCCACAAACGTTTGGCCCTTGGCATCATACGTGAAGTTGCCGGTGCTTGTAAACGTGTACTCATCGTCGGCCTGGCAGCTGGGTACGCTGCCCGCCGAGCCGCTCTTGTTGTAGCCGCCGGGCGAAGCTTCGTTGCCGACTATAATGGTATTAGCTACCGTATTGTCCAGCGTCCAGGTGCGCGAGGAGCCGCCCGTGAGGTACTTTTTAGCCCGGTCGAGGGCCGAGAGCTGCGGCATGTAGGTTGTTACCGTCTTGGTGCCGTCGGGGTTGGTGCCTTGCAGGCGCAGGCGGGTGGGTGTGGCCTCAATAATGTCGTAGGTCTTATTTACTACCGAGTCGGGCAGGCCGATAAAGGCCTTGTTGCGCTGCAAGATAATCTGCCCCAGCGAGCCGTTGGGCTTGTAGATAAAGTCCGAGTTGCCCGTCTGTGGGCTGCCGCAGGTGCCATTGCTGTACGTGCCGGCTCCGGCGTCGTAGGAGTAAGCAAACGTGTTGGTAAACGAAAACTGGTCGTCGAGCTGGCAGGGGTTAAGCGTAGTCGAGCTGGATAAGGTGGCCCCGCTGGCCGAGAGCTTTACCACGGCCCCCGGCTGGTCGGAGAGCGTCCAGGAGGTAGCTCCCGAGCCCCCGCAGGCCGTAAGCACCGCGTAAGCGGCATTGTCGCAGATGCTGGGAATCACTACCGGCTGCTGGGGTGAAATGCCCGTACCGCCGCGCCCGGCAGCCGTCAGCTTCACCCGGTAGGTGCCGGGTAGCTTGTAGACGTGTGTTACGTTCTGGCCCGATACCAGGGGCGAGCCATCGCCAAAGTCCCACTGATAGAGAAAGGCATCAGTGGTGGTATTGGTGAACGTTGCTACTGCCGGGTACTGGCTGGTATTGACCGTTACGGTGAAGCCGGGCGTGGGCACCGGACCTTCCAGGCTCGTCACGCCGGTATCCTTGCGGCAGGCAGCCAGCGCCGCCACACCAGCGAGCAGCAGAGCAGCTTTGCGAAGTGAAGTAAACATATACTTTCGGGTGGGATGTTTAGGGCGTATGAGGGCCAAATGTATTAATAGCCAGGGTTCTGAGCCAGCGAGGGGTTGGCGTCGCGCTCGCTCTGCGGAATGGGCAGCACGATATTGAAGGGCTTGATGCCTTTCGCCAGCAGCGCCGGGTTAGTGAGCAGCTTGCCCGTGCGCTTAAGGTCAAACCAGCGGTCGTCTTCAAACGCCAGCTCGTAGCGGCGCTCCTTCACAACGGCATCCGTAAAATTGGGCGTGTTGGCGCTGGTCAGGTTGGGCAGGCCCGCCCTGGTGCGTACTGTATTAATAGCTGTGTAGCCTTCGGGAGTAGGCCCCACGGCCTCGGCCAGAATCAGGTACATCTCGGACAGGCGCAGCACCGGAAAGTTCAGCGGGGAGTCCCAGACGTTGGTATTTACCTTGCCCACAAACCACTTTTTGCAGTTGTAGCCATAAGGGGAGCCGGGCAGCGAAGCGGGCTGAGCAGTAGTGGCACTGCCGGCGGGGTAGGGGTCGCCGGGCGACCAGATGGTAACGGCCTTACGCTTGTCGCCGGGCTCGTAGCCCTGCACAAACTCCAGCTCCGGGATGTTGAAGCCGTACCCACCCTGGGGCACCAGGCCCTGGCCGCGGGGCCCGAAAAACTCGTTGCCTACAAAGCCCAGGCCATCGAACGTGTACTGGTTCAGGCCATTCACATACTGCACCTCAAACAAGGATTCCTGCCCGTTCTCGTTGGCCACTGTAAAGTTGTCGCCGTAGTTGGGCCACAGGCTTTTGCCCGAGTTCGCGATAACCGCCCGGGCCTGAATAGCGGCATTGGGAAGGTCGCCCATGGTCAGGTACACCTTAGCCAGCAGGCCGGTAGCAGCCCACGTAGTAGCCCGGCCCAGGTCGGCGCCGCCGTACACGGGAGGCAGGTTGCCGATGGCGGCCTTCAGGTCGGTTACAATCTGGGTGTAAATCTGAGCGGCCGGGGTGCGGGGCAGCTGCGCGTCGGCCGGGCTGGCCGGCGGCACCAGGATGAGCGGTACGTCGCCGTAGGCCCGCACCAGGTCAAAATAGTATTTTGCCCGCAGAAACTGCGCCTCGCCCAGGCTGCGCTTCCGGATGGCATCGCTCATGTTCGTGATGCCGGGTACCTTTTGCAGCACCAGGTTGCACGCGCCAATGCCCACGTAGCAGCCGCCCCACAGGCGGCTCACCATCGGGTTGGTTGCCGGAATGTTGAAGAAGTCGAGCTGAATCTCCTCGGCTCCGTCGCCGCCGCCGCCGCCGCCGGTAAAGGAGTTGTCGGACATAATCTCGCCGATTCCCCAGAGGGCGTAGTTGTACTGCCCGCCTACGCCGAGCTGTGAGTAGCAGGCCGTTACGGCCTGAATGGCATCCGACTCGGACTGATAAAAGTTCACAGTTGTAATCTGGTCTACAGGCTGTAAATCCAGAAACTTTTTGCCGCAGCCGCCGAGCAGTACCAGGCTTAGCAAAGCACTGGCAGTGAGTTTAGTAGATAAAGAACGCATGGGTGGGATGGGGGAAGCCTGGTGTGAAAAAGCGAGAAGTGCCCTACTGATAATCCTTGCCTTTTTTCACGCCGGCTTCCGCTATTAAGTTAAAAGCCAATGTTCAAGCCAGCAATAAACACGCGCGACTGGGGGTAGATGCCCCGGTCGATGCCATAGGCGCCGGCCTGGCTGCCAATCTCAGGGTCGAAGCCGGTGTACTTGGTGAGGGTTACCAGGTTTTGAGCGGTCAGGTACACGCGCAGCGACTGGCTACCAAAACGGTTGATAAGCGGCTTGGCGAAGTTGTAGCCCAGGGTCAGCACCTTGAGGCGCACATAAGAGCCGTCTTCCACAAAGTAGCTGCTCACGCGCAGGTTCTGGTTGGGGTCGCCGGCCACGGCGCGGGGCACGTCGGTGCTGGTGCCGGGGCCGGTCCAGCGGCCCAGTACGCGGGTGCTGCTGTTGCCATTGCTATATAAGCCACCTTCCGTATACACGCGGTTCAGGTCATAAATCTTGTTGCCTTCGGAGCCCTGAACAAAGGCCGTCAGGTCAAATCCTTTGTAGGTCAATGTGTTGTTGACACCAAAGGTAAAGTTTGGGTTAGGATTGCCGATAAATCCACGGTCGAGGTCGTTCACTACGCCATCGCCATTCATATCCCGAAACTTGATATCGCCGGGAGCAGTGCCGGAAAACTGGTAGACACCAGTTGGCGAAGCAGCGTTCAGTTTGGCTATTTCTTCTGCCGATTGAAACAGCCCATCGGCCACGTAGCCATAGAACGAGCCGATTGCCACCCCCTGGTCGAAGCGTGAGATGGCCGTACCCGTGCGGGTAGTTGCCCCATTGAAGGGAGTTGCTACATTCAGGCTCTGAATCAGGTTGCGGTAGGCCGAGAAGGTAATGCCGGTGGTCCAGCTCAGGCCGCTGCCACCCGTCAGGTTACGGGTGTTCAGCGAGATGTCGATGCCCTTGTTTTGTACCGTTACTGCATTGGTGGGAATTGCCTCATAAGTGCCCGATACCAAGGTAGGCGGCACGTTGCTGATGAGGTTATCCGAGTGGCGGCGGTAGATATCTACCGTCAGCTCGATGCGGTTTTGAAACAGGCCCAGGTCCAGGCCCAGGTTCGACTGCTTGTTAATCTCCCAGCGCAGCTGATTGTTGGCGCCCCGGGTAGGCGCCGCGCCCTGCAGCACCGTTGGGGGATTGCCAAACGGATAGCTGATACCGGTGTTGATGGTTGCCAGATAGGCGAAGCGCCCGGCGTTCAGGGGGTTGCCTACCTGGCCATACCCTCCGCGCAGCTTCAGGTTGCTGATAACCGGAATATCTTTGATAAAGCTTTCTTCCGAGAGGCGCCAGCCGAGCGAAACCCCGGGAAAGAAGCCGAACTGATAGCCGGGCGCAAACTGGGAGGAGCCGTCTTCACGGGCGGTGGCCGTGAGCAGATACTTGCCCGCAAACTCGTAGTTGATGCGGCCGAAATAGCTGGCCAGTCGGTCAGTAATCGGCGCAACGCCGATGCCGCCGTTGGTAACCGGAAAGGCCGGGTTGGCGGCCGGGCCGGCGTTAATGTTCTGCAGGCTGTTGCTCAGGTAGCCCGAGCGGTTGGCGCTCAGGTAGGTATACTGAAACTGCTGGGCCGACTGCCCGGCCAGTATGGTCAAATGGTGCTTTTCGGCAAAAACCCGGTCGTAAGTAGCCGTGTTTTCAATCAGATAGGTTGGGTTATAGTTGCTCGAGGAGTAAGCACCCGCTACCGAGTTGCGGGGCGAATTGGGCCCGAGCGAAGGGGTAAAGCCGTTGCTGTTGTCAAAAATGAGGTCGACCCCTACGTTGCTCCGAAAGCGCAGACCCTTGAGCGGCTCTACCTCGGCGAAAAAGGAGCCAATAATGCGGTTGCGGCTGAACTTGGAATTGGTAATCAGCGACTGCAGTACCGGGTTGGGCTCGACGAAGTTGTCGGCGGTAGCAGTGGGCTCGTAATAAGTGCCGTCGGGGTTATACACCGGGATAGTAGGCGGGAGCTGAATGACGTTGTTAATCACCCCAAACTCGTCGTTGCCGGTATTCAGCTGCCGGTCTTCCTGGTGGCTGACGGCTAAGCTGTTGCCCACCTTAACGTATTTGTTAAGCTGGATATCGCCATTGGCCCGCAGCGTAAAGCGCTCAAAGTTAGAGCCATTCAGCGTGCCATCCTGCTGAAAGTAGCCGGCCGACAGGGCAAAGCGGGCTTTATCGCTGCCCCCGTTGGCCGAGACGTTGTAGCTCTGAATAACGGCCGTGGGCCGGAACACTGCTTTCTGCCAATCGGTGCTCGTGGTCAGGGAGCTAGGGTCAGCGTATTTGGGGTTGATAGGCTGGCCGGCCGCAATCAGGCTCTCATTATTGATAACGGCGTACTGCTGCGCATTAAGCAGGTCGAGCTTGCGCCAGGGCTGCTGTACACCGCGGTAGCCATCGAGCGAGATGGTTGCGTTGCCGGCCTTGCCGCGTTTGGTGGTGATAATTACCACGCCGTTGGCGGCCCGCAAGCCATAAATGGCCGTAGCCGAGGCATCCTTGAGCACGTCAATGCTCTCGATGTCGTTGGGGTTAATGGAGTTGAGCTGGTTTTCTACCGCATTGCCATTCGAGTCTGAGCTGGGCAGCGGAAAGCCATCGACCACGTAAAGAGGGGAGTTGTTGCCGGCCGAGGAAATACCCCGGATGCGCACCGTAGTGCCGCCCGCCCCGCCCGGCGCGCCCGAGTTTTGCGTTACCGTTACTCCGGCCGCGCGGCCTTGCAGCGCCTGGGTGGGGTCGGCTACCGGCTGGCTGGCAATTTCGCGGCCCGAAACCGAGGATATTGCCCCGGTTACATCCGATTTTTCCTGGGTTCCGTAGCCTACCACCACCACCTCGTTCAGGCCTTGCGCTGTCTCGCGCAGCGTCACGCTCAGATTACTGGCGGTAGCGCTGGTCACGGTTACCGACTGGGTAACGAAGCCAACGTAGCTAAAAGAAATGGTACTGCCCTCGGGGGCATTCAGGCTGAAGCTGCCATCCGCACCGGTAGTGGTGCCAATAGTACTGGCCCGCACAAGTACTGTTACGCCCGGCAGGCCGGTGCCATCGGCGCCGACCACCCGCCCGCTCACCGGGATAGTAGGGGCCGGGCGCTTCAGCAGCCGGGCAGGTATATGTCCGCCCGTTGGAGCCGCCAGAACGAAGCTAGTGGGAAGTCCGCATGCCAGCAGTAGAGCCGAACCGCGAAGCAGCCAACCTATAGGGTATAGGCTTTTTTTCATGAAGAGGGTGGGAAAAGAACTTAAAGCAGCTGGAGTGCTTCAAAGCTAGGGCCTTGTGTTTAGCAAATGCAAGCTTAAAAACTGCCTTCAGCGCTTTAAAACGGCTATTTTGTAGTAAGCACCGATTGCTTGATTACGTTTAGTGCACAAGTAAGCATTGCGTATTATGGGGCTGACAAGGGCTAAAAGCACTATTGCTACCCACTGCCGGGACCCTAAAAAACAATAAGCCGGCGGGTATTTTTTTCGAAAAAAAATGCCCGCCGGCTTATGCTGTAATAATCCTCGCTGAAATCTTCCGCAATCGTTACCGGAAACCAGCTGCTTGCTCTATTGATGGTCGCTTATATCGGTCAGCTCCTCCTGCTCTACCTCGGCCGAGCCGTCCAGCAGCACGTGGGTCCAGGGCTCGCCGTCGACGAAGTCGGGGGCCTGGCTGCGCCGCTGCAAAGCGGCCAGCACTTTCTGGGCAAACGCCCAGCTCGTGGCCGGGCGCAGCTCCAGCACCCTGGCCAGCTCGGCCGGCGCGTAGCGCCCCCGGTGGGCGTGTAGCAGGAATACCGCATATAGCGCCTTTACAATGGGGAATTTGCATTTCTGAAGCAGCGTGCCAGTGGTGGCCGACTCTACGTAGCGGCAGCGGGTGCAGCGCCGGGCAAAGGGCTCGCGGGCCTCGCAGCTTTTTTCGTGGCCGCACTTGCGGCAGCGGTAGCCACCCTGCCACTTCAGGTCGGCGAGGTAGCGCAGGCAGGCATCTTTGTCGGGATAAAGCTGGCTGAACTCGCCAAAGTCAAACTCCCGGGCTTGCAGGCGGGCATGCTTCTGGTCCTGCAAGTCACGGCTCAGGTCGCTGTTGAGTTGCTCAATAGCGGCCGACTGCAGCGCCAGCAGGCCGTTGGTTTCGAGCAACTCACGGTTTTGGGCCGCAATGGTATCGTTCTGCTGGCGCAGCTCGTCGGTGCGGCGGGCCACCAGCGCCTCCAGCTCACTGTTGAGCTGGTCTTTGAGCGCCTGGTTCTCACGTAGCTGCTCCAGCAGCTGGTCCTGGGCCTGGTGGCGCTTGCGCAGCTGCTTCAGCAGCCGCCGCTGCGTTACCAGAGTGGTATCCATCAGGCCCTTTATCTTATCGGCCAGCGCGTAGCTGAGTACGGCTACCTCAATTACAAAGGCTACGTTCAGGCTATATACCGTATAGGCATTATTATAAAAATCAATGCCCAGCTTGCGACAGATAAGAAAAGTGAGGCTGCCCGCCACCAGGGCCTGGGCCAGCAGCAGGTAGCGAGCCGGACGCAGGCCACCCCGATAAGCCCGCCAGGCCGCGTAATAAAGCAAGCCATAGGGCAGCAGGTAAAGCCAGAAGCTAAACCCGGAATGAATGAGCGCCACATCGAGCACCAGCAGCGCGCCGCTTAGCGATACCACCCAGCGAACGTGCCGGTCGAGCACCGGCAGCCGGGCCGCCGTATCGAGAAACGAGCGGGCATACTGCGCAAAAGTCAGCAGCAGCAGCACCGGCGCGACGGCCCCGATAAAATGGTTGAGCGGCGCGCTGAATGGCCACATGTACTGAAAGCCCAGGCCATCCTCGGAAAGAAAAAGCAGTGCCCCGCTCAGTACATAGAATACATAGTGAATGTACGATTTTTCCTTTAAGAAGAAAAACAAAAACAGGTTGTACACCAGCATGATAAACAGTACCCCGTAGAAGCCGCCCAGTAGCCAGTACTGCAGGCTCATCTCCGGAATCAGGGCCGGGCCGCTGTGCAGCATGGCCCGGAAGCTGGTGGGTGTGTCGGAGCGCAGGCGCAGGTAGTAGGTAGTGGGCTGGCCGTGCCGGAGCCCCAGGTTGAACAGAAAGTTCTTGTAGGGCAGTGGGCGGGTGGCAAACGGGTAGTTGGCGCCGGTGGTGACGCTATCGTAGGCCAGCGCCAGCCCCGCCGCCGCGGGGCGAAACAGCGTAGCCGAGCCAATATGCGGGTCGTATAGCTCCAGGTACCAGTCGGCAGCCAGGCGGGCGTCGGCCAGCACTGTAAAGCGTAGCCAGTAGGTGCTGCGCGGATGCCGAATGTTTGGTGGGAGCGCGGTGCCGGCCAGGGTGGCGAAGCGGCTGGCCCAGGCCGGGCTGCTAACGGCGGCAATCGGCAGGTGGCCGCTGGGGTCTTCGAGTACGCTGTAGTAGCGGTCGTCAAGGTACTGGGCCTGGTGAGCAGTAGTGGCTACCAGGGTGTCTTCGGGGGCAGCCGCGCCGGGGCGGGCCAGGCCCAGCAGCAGGCTCAGCAACAGCACAAAGCCTGCGCGGTGCCGGGCAGGCAGGCGGTAGGCCGTCGGCGCGGCCCGCCGGCCGCAGGTCGGGTAGAAAGGTTGCAAGAGCGAAGTGCGTTGGGGTGGGATAGGATGCGCACGGAGGTGGTAGTAAAAGTAACAAAAAATGCTGGTCGGCCGGGCGAAGAAAGCCGGGCTGCAGTCGGCACAATTCGCCCGATGGTCGGGCGCAGGCCATGTTAGCTTGCCGGGGCCGTTACATTTGGGTACTATACTTCATGGAGTAATCATGTCTGCTTTTTCCGTTAGGCGCCTGCTCACCCCCCTGATTCATGTACTGGCCTGGGGGCTGCTGGCGCTCACGCTGCTGCTGTTTCAGCCCATGCAGGGCCGGGTAGTGCTGCCTGTTCAGTACTGGATAAAGCAGGGCGCGCTGCTGGTGCTCTGGATAAGCGCATTTTATGCCACCACGCGCATCAGTGTGCCGCGCCTGCTGCTGCGGGGCCACACCGGCTGGTTTGGGCTGGCCCTGGTGGCCACCGCGGTGCTGCTGCTGCTGGTAAGCCGGGGGCTCGAAAGCGTGCTCAACCTGCCCGACCTCATGCACCACGCCTTTCAGGCGGCCGGTGAGGGAGTGGGGAAAGCTGCGCCGCCCCGTACGCCGCACGGCAGCCGCTTCGACCTTGTGGGGCTGCTTATTACGCTGCTCGTGCTGGGCATTGCCACGGCTATTACCGTGGTGCAGCACTGGCAGCAGGAGGCCCGCTTGCGCGAGCGCCTCGACCAGCAGCGCGTGGAGGCCGAGCTGGCCATGCTCAAGGCCCAGATAAACCCACATTTCTTTTTTAATACTTTAAATAACATATATTCATTAACTTTAATAGATGGGGAGCGGGCCAGGGCGGCGCTGCACCGCCTCTCCCGCATGATGCGCTACGTACTCTACGACACGGCCTCGGGCCACGCGCAGCTAAGCCAGGAGGTGGGGTTTATTCAGGACTATATTACCCTGATGAAGCTGCGCCTAACCGACCGGGTGCAGGTAACCTTTGAGCACCCCGAGCCGGTGCAGGAGGTTCTTATTGCGCCCATGCTGCTGCTGCCCTTTGTCGAAAATGCCTTTAAGCACGGCGTGGCAGCTACAGCCCCCAGCCATATCTACATCGGCCTGCGCCAGCCCTCGCCCGAACAGCTGGAAATAGAGGTGCGTAATACGCTGCTGCCGACTGCCGGCACCGACCTGGCCGGCTCCAACGGCATTGGGCTCACCAATACCCGCCGCCGCCTCGATTTGCTGTATCCCGGCCGCTACTCGCTGCAAGTAAGCGAGCACACACCCGACAACGAATTTGAGGTAAAGCTGAAGCTAATCACGAATGGGCAATGAGTTATGAAGCTGTTTAGGCAGTCCATCACAGGACGCTACGGTGGGCCGCTGTCCGCCTGTTGTCAGAACCGGCAGCCCGCCCTATATACGGATTTGGAAACTGCTCTAAGTAATGAGTTACGGCTTTTGCTGTTGCCTTTTTGCGCTGTACATTACCCACTACCCACCTACCCATTACCTATTAAAAAATGCCCGTTACCTGCATTGCCGTTGATGATGAGCCGCTAGCGCTGGCACTCCTGTGCACCTTTATTGAGCAAACACCTTTTTTAAAGCTGGTGGGCCGCTACGGCAGCGGCGTGGAAGCCCTGAAAGGCCTGCACGAGCTCACGGAGCCGGTTGATTTGGCTTTTCTCGATATTCAGATGCAGGAGCTGACCGGCCTGGAGCTGGCGCGGGTGCTGGGCCAGCAGGCCGCGCCGCCGCGCGTTATTTTCACCACGGCTTTTCCGCAATATGCCCTGGAGGGCTACAAGGTAGATGCGCTCGACTACCTGGTAAAGCCCTTCAACTACGAGGAGTTTTTGCGGGCCGCCAATAAGGCCCGCGCCTACGCCGAGCTCGCGCACGCCAGCCACGAAGCGGCCGCGCCCGCGGCGGCAGCCGAAGAAGAGCACATTTTTCTGAAAGTAGAGTACCAGCTTGTGCGCGTCTCGCTCAGCGATATCCTCTACGTGGAGGGCCTGAAGGACTACGTGAAGGTGCACCTCAAGAGTACGCCCCGCGCCCTGCTCTCGCTCATGAGCCTGCGGGCAATGGAAGAAAAGCTGCCCGCCCGGCGCTTTCTGCGCATTCACCGCTCGTTTATCGTGGCCCTCGATAAGATTGAGGCCGTGCGCCGCCTCACCGTCCAGATTGGCACCGAAACCATTCCGGTGGGCGAGCAATACAAGGAAGCCTTCGCCCAGTTTCTGAGCCGCTGGACCTGAACTGGCTGGTCAGTAAGCGCTTGCTACTTCGGTACCTGCATCTCGGGTGGGCGGGGGGCGGGCCGCAGGCCCCGCAGCTGCTCGTATTTCTCGACCTGCTCGGGCGTGAGCACGGCCTCTATCTTGGTTTCGAAGTCGGCCTCGCGGGCCTGGCGGGAGGCATGCTCCGTTTCGTCGGGGCGGTGCGTGAGGCGCTGCTTGCGCTGGCTTTGCTCTTCATCGAGCAGCGTATTAATGCGGACTACCTGGGCAGGACTCAGGTCGAGCTGCCGCAAAATGCCCGTGCGCTTGCCCCGGTGCGCCAGCACCACTACTTCGGGCAGGGTCTGGGCGCAGAGGCCAACGCTGCTGAGCGCAGCCGGCAGCAAAGCCAGCCAAAACAGATGAGTACGTAGCATAAAACTAGAATACGGACGCGTTCGACCCGAAGAGCAGCCGGGAGCGCAGCAGTAAAGGTATTGAACAGGGCTAACGGCTACGGAATGCTAACGTATGAACGGCTCGCCTGGTGCCCGCCAGGGCTGCGGAGCGGGGACAACCAAATAAGTGGTTACTTCGCAACCCGAAGCGCTTGGTAAAAACCCCAGCTGCTATAAACCCGTCTACCCACGCAGCCTTGCCTCCGATACCCGGCTGGCGCCGGTAGCTGCGCTTCTTCACACCTTATTGTTCTTTATGCCTGCTTCTTCTTCACTTCGCCTTGCCGGGCAGCACGCGCTCGTTACGGGGGCCAATTCGGGTATCGGCGCAGCCGTGGCCAAATCTCTGGCCGCCAACGGGGCCTCAGTTGTCGTTAACTACGTGGGCCATCCCGAGGCGGCCGATGCCGTGGTAAAGGAAATCACCGACGCCGGGGGCGTGGCCGTGGCCATTCAGGCCGATGTAAGCCAGGAAGACCAGGTGCAGGCAATGTTCAGGCAGGCGATTGCGCAGTTTGGTACGCTGCACATTGTGGTAGCCAACGCTGGCATTCAGGTCGATTCGCCTTTTATCGACATGACCCTGGCGCAGTGGCAAAAGGTGCTTGATGTGAACCTTACCGGCCAGTTTTTGTGCCTGCGCGAAGCCGCCCGTGAGTTTATGCGGCGCGGCGTGCAGCCCGACGTAAGCAAAGCAGCCGGCAAAATTATCTGCATGAGCAGCGTCCACGAGGTTATTCCGTGGGCCGGCCACGTCAACTACGCCACCAGTAAGGGCGGCATTATGGAGCTGATGAAAAGTGTGGCCCAGGAACTGGCGCCGCACAAAATCAGGGTTAACAGCATCGGGCCCGGCGCCATCAAAACGCCCATCAACCACGACGCCTGGGCTACGCCCGAAGCCGAGGCCAAGCTGCTGACTCTCATTCCGTACAACCGCGTGGGCGAGCCCGAGGACATTGGTCAGCTGGCCGCCTGGCTGGTGTCGGACGAGGCCGATTACATCACGGGTCAAACCATCTTTATGGATGGCGGCATGACCTTGTACCCCGGCTTCGCCACGGGCGGATAAAGTGGCGTGGACTCTGCGAGTCCGCGCGTACGTATTATTGAACAACGACTCCTGACGTTCCTTCGTGCGGACTTACAGCGTCCACACTACTTTGGTATGACCCCCGAAGCCCAACGCCTGCTCGAAGCCGACATCAAGCACAAGAATTGGCGGCGCTTTGGTCCCTATTTGTCGGAGCGCCAGTGGGGCACGGTGCGCGAAGACTATTCGGCTAATGGCGACGCCTGGAACTATACCACCTTTGACCAGGCCCGGAGCCGGGCTTACCGCTGGGGCGAAGAAGGCCTGGCCGGCTTCTGCGACGACCAGCAGCTGCTGTGCGGCAGCCTGGCACTCTGGAACGGCCAGGATACCATACTCAAAGAGCAGCTTTTTGGCTTGAGCGGGCCGCAGGGCAACCACGGCGAGGACGTGAAGGAAGTCTATTACTTCCTGGATAACACGCCCACCCATTCGTACCAGAAGCTGCTGTATAAGTATCCGCAGCGGGCTTTTCCGTACGAGCAGCTGCTGGCTGAAAATGCCCGGCGTACGCGCAAAGACCCGGAGTTTGAGCTGCTCGACACGGGCATCTTTGCCGAAAACCGCTATTTCGACGTGTTTGTAGAGTATGCCAAGGCCGATGCCGAAGATTTGCTCATTCAGTACACTATCGTAAACCGGGGGCCCGACGAAGCCACCCTGCATGTGCTGCCGCAGCTGTGGTTTCGCAACACCTGGGCCTGGGGCTACGATGACTACCGGCCTGCCCTCACGGCGCTGGGCGAGGGGGCGGCGCAGGCGGCGCACCGCGACCTGGGCGAGCTGACCTGCTACGCCGAGGGCGCACCCGAATGGCTGTTTTGCGACAACGATACCAACTGCGAGCGGCTGTACAATGCGCCTTCGGCCAACCATTTTTTTAAGGATGGAATTACGAATTACCTGATTGGCAAGCAGGCAGATGCGCTAAACCCTGCGCGTACCGGCACCAAGGCCGCCGCGCATTATACCCTCACCCTGGCCCCCGGAACCACCCAAAAAGTGCGCCTGCGTCTGGGCCCGGCGAGCCTGAAAACTCCGTTTCAGGATTTTGAGCAGCTGCTGACCCAGCGCCAGGCCGAGGCCGACCAGTTTTACGCCGAAATGCAGCAGGCCATTTCCGATGCCGATGCCCGGCTGGTGCAGCGGCAGGCGTTTGCGGGCATGCTCTGGAGCAAGCAGTTTTACCACTACAGCGTGCCCCGCTGGCTGGCCGGCGACCCGGCTTTTCCGCCCCCGCCGGCCGAGCGCCAGCAGGGCCGCAACGCCGACTGGAAGAGCCTCGATAACAGTGATATAATCTCTATGCCCGATACCTGGGAATACCCCTGGTACGCGGCCTGGGACCTGGCTTTTCACTGCATTCCGCTGGCGCAGCTCGACCCCGAGTTTGCCAAAAACCAGCTGCGGCTGCTGTGCCGCGACTGGTACATGCACCCCAACGGCCAGCTGCCGGCCTACGAGTGGCGCTTTGGCGATGTCAACCCGCCCGTGCACGCCTGGGCGGCCTTCCGGGTGTTTAAGATGGACCAGAAGCGGCGCGGCGATGCCGGCGATACCGACTTTCTGCAAACCGTCTTTCACCGGCTGCTGCTCAATTTTACGTGGTGGGTCAACCGTAAGGACCGCGACGGCCGCAATATTTTTGAGGGCGGCTTTCTGGGGCTCGATAATATCGGGGTGTTCGACCGCTCGGCCCCGCTGCCGGTGGGCGGCTACCTCGAGCAGGCCGACGGCACGGCCTGGGTAGCCATGTTTGCGCTCAATATGATGCGTATCGCGCTGGAGTTGAGCCAGTCGAACCCCGTATACCAGGACCTGGCGAGTAAGTTTTTTGAGCACTTCCTCTATATTGCCGAGGCCATGACCAACCTGGGCAACACCGCCCTGAACCTCTGGGACGATGAGGATGAGTTTTACTACGACGCCCTCAACACCCCCGACGGCGGCCACGAGCTGCTGAAGGTGCGCACCATGGTGGGCCTGATACCGCTGTTTGCGGTAGAAGTGCTCGACGAAGACCTGCTGGCCGGGGCGCCGCTTTTTCTGGAGCGCATGAACTGGCTGCTCGATAACCGGCCGGGCCTGGCGTCGCTGGTTTCGCACTGGCAGGAGCCCGGCAAAGGGTCGCGCCGCTTGCTCAGCCTGCTGCGGGGGCACCGCATGAAGCGCCTGCTATTCAGAATGCTGGACGAAAATGAGTTTTTGTCTGACTACGGCGTGCGCAGCCTCTCGCGGGTGTACAAAGACCACCCGTATGTGTTTCGCAACACCGAGATAACGGTTAACTACCAGCCCGCCGAATCGGAAACCGACTTGTTTGGCGGCAACTCCAACTGGCGCGGTCCCATCTGGATGCCGGTCAATTTTCTGCTCGTCGAGTCGCTGCAGCGCTTCTACCACTATTACGGCGAAGACTTCAAGGTAGAGTATCCCACCCACTCGGGGCAGTATGCTACTATTCAACAGGTGGCAGGTGCCCTCACTGAGCGCCTGACGCGGCTTTTCCTGCGTGACCCGCAAACCGGCCGGCGCGCGTGCTTCGGCCCCAGCAAGCAGCTGCAGCAAGACCCGAATTTTAAGGATTACATAGTATTTAATGAATATTTTAACGGCGATACCGGTCAGGGCCTTGGTGCCAGTCACCAAACCGGCTGGACGGGCCTGATTGCAAAGCTGTTGCAGCCCAAAGCGCTGAATGGCCAATCCCAAGACGAAGATTCCTGACTTATGCCTGTTCCTGCTCCGTGGCTCGACGCCACAACGCCAATCCGCGACCAGATGGTGCATTGGCCCGACAACCTGGGCGTGACCGTAGCGCGCACGCTCAGCCAGGACCGGGGCGATGCCGCCAACGTAACCGAGCTGCACCTGAGCGCCCACACCGGCACCCACGTCGATGCGCCCCTACACTTTACCAGTGGAGCCGGCGACACTACCACCCTCGACCTGGGCCGGCTGATGGGGCCAGCTACAGTAGTAGCCATTAGCGACCCCAAGAGTATTAGTCTGGCCGAAGTGCAGCTACTCCCTATTAAGCCCGGCGCGCGGCTGTTGTTCAAAACGCGCATCTCGGCCAGCGAATGGAGCACCGAGCCTTTTAAGCCCGATTTTGTAGCCCTCGACGGCGATGCCGCCCGCTACCTGCGCGATGCCGGCGTAGTGTGCGTGGGCGTCGATTATCTGTCGGTAGGCAAGGCTGATGCGCACCACGCCCTGCTCGACGCCGGCATCTGCGTGATTGAAGGACTGGCCTTGCAGCATATAGCGCCCGGCGAATATGAGCTGCTGTGCCTGCCCCTCCGGATTGTGGGCAGCGACGGCGCCCCGGCGCGGGTGCTGCTGCGGCCGCTGTAGCCTGGCAGCGAGTTGCCCGTAAGCGATTGATTGCAAGCTCAATCGCTTACGGGCAGTAGCGGGTAGCTTACCCGTGCCCTTCAGCCAATAGTAAGGTAGAAGCTATACGTTACGGTGTCTTTACGCGCCCACACCCGCTGCCTGTGACCCCTATTTCTGCGACGTCCGCCTCCCTGTCCGCGTTTTTTCAGCTGCATGATGCCGGCCGGGTGCCGGCACTGCTGCCGCTGCGCTACCACCGCATGCAGGCCGATGCGCTGGCATTTTTCCGGGGTAGCGCGCCCCTGTACTACGCTCGCTTTGGGGCCGCTGAGGCTGTTGCCGGCGGCCCGGTTGGTTGGCTGTGCGGCGATGCCCACGTCGAAAACTTTGGCTCGTACCGCGGAGATAATAAGCTGGTTTATTTCGACTTAAACGACTTTGACGAAGCCGTGCTGGGGCCTTTGCTCTGGGATATAGGCCGCCTGGTAGTGAGTGCGCGCCTGGCCGCCGCGCATTTTGGCTTAGCGCTTGCCGAGCAGCAGGCCTGCGCTAAACAACTCTTGCTGGCCTACACATCCGCGCTGGCAGCCGGCAAAGCCTACCTGCTGGAGCGGGCCACCGCGCACGGGCTGGTGCGGCAGCTGCTTAAAACTGTGCAGCAGCGCCGGCAGCGCAACCTGCTGGCGGGCCGGGCCAGCCAGCGCGGCGGCTGGCACTTGCGCGCCTATAAGTCGCCCACCCTGCGGCCCCTGCCCCTGGCCGAATACCTGGCCGTGCGGCACGCCGTCGAAGCCTGGCGGCAGCAGCAGCCCTCGCCGCCCTGCGGCCCGCTGCTCGATGTGGCCGGTCGCATTGCCGGAGTGGGCAGCCTGGGCGTGCCGCGCTACGCCATCCTGGCCCAGAGCCGGCAGCCGGGCAAATTGCCGCTTCTCCTCGATTTAAAGCTGGCGCTGCCGGCTGCGCCGCTGGCTTTTTGCGCAGTGCCGCAGCCGGCCTGGCCCACGGAGGCGGCGCGGGTAGTAGCTGCCCAGGGCTATATGCAGGCGGTTTGCCCCGCGCTGCTTCAGCCTCTTACGCTCGGGGGGCAGCCCTTTGTGCTCCGGGAATTACAGCCGGTGGCCGACAAGCTCGATTTCAGCAATTTTACCCAGGATGCAGCTGGCTTTCAGGCCGCGCTGCCCGTTTTTGGGCAGCTGGTAGCCTGGGCGCACCTGCGAGCGGCCGGCCACCTGGGTGCCGCCGGCCCCGATGAGCTGCGTGCATTTGGGGCAAGCCGAGCCAGCTGGCAGCAGGAAGTGTTAGCTTTCAGCCGCGAGGCGCAGCTGGCGGTCGAAGCCGACTATATGGCTTTTCACGCGGCCTGCCACGACGGCGCGCTGCCAACGGCCTCCGGCTTGTAGCTTGCTGCCTTCTTACCAGGATATTCATGTATGCAGTCGGCTGTTTTAGTGCAATTTGAGTTTCGGCTGGCGCTGGCTTTGGTGTTGGGCGCGGTGCTGGGCATCGAGCGCCAGTACCATCATCGCACGGCCGGCACGCGCACCAATGCCCTGGTGGCGCTGGGTGCGGCGCTGTTCGTGCTCATGGCCCAGAGCATTACCCACGATGCCTCGGCTCCCGGCCGCGTGGCCGGGCAGGTTATCACGGGTATCGGGTTTTTGGGTGCCGGTGCTATTCTGCGCGAGGGCACTACCATTGTGGGCCTCACCACGGCGGCCACGGTGTGGTGCGCGGCGGGTATTGGCACGCTGGCCGGGCTGGGTAGCTGGTACGAGGCCTGCGTGGGCACGCTTTTTATCTTGACGGCCAATGTGTTGCTGCGGCCCCTCGACAGCCTCATCAACCGCGTAACGGCCCCGGCCGCCCCGGCGCCGGCAACCCAGGATTACCGCGTGCGCATCGAACTGCTGCCGGCTCCGCCCGCGGGGGCCGGCCCGCCCTTGCCGACAGTGCTCGCGCTGCTCAACAGCTGGCACCTGCTCACGCTGCGCGTGACGGAAACCAACCCGCCGCTGGTACAGGCTACCCTGCGCCTGCCCACCGATACGGCCCCGTTTGGGCAGCTGCTGGCGGCGCTGGCCGCTGTGCCGGGCGTGGTGCAGGTGAGCGGCGAGCCGCTGGTGGCACTAGCGACGGAGACATAAGGTTGGTTTCTTACCAGTTTCAAAACCTTGTGATATTAATATATATAAACTTATAATTTTGCTTAGAAGCAATTTAGGAGAAGTCGAGTTGAGCGGCCCGCTTCGGTCCCGACTTCCGAAAGCGCTTCTCATTCACACATCAAGAAAAAATCATGAAAAGAAGAATTTTTGTTAAAAATGCCTCTCTAACCGCTTTAGGCGTAAGCGCAGTTGGTCTACTGGAATCTTCTAGCAAAAATCTTATAGGGGATAACAAGCTGAAAGTAAACGAGCAGCGCATGGTAAGCCGCATTACCGAATTTTCTAAATTCGGCATGGACGAAAAAGGGCATGGCTACCGGGTTGCGTTCACCAAAGGAGATATTGAGGGAAGAGACTGGTTTATCGAGCAGCTGAAGAAGGCCGGGCTCGACCCGGTTATTGATGCAGCCGGAAATATTATCGGTAAACGCAAAGGAAAAAACCAGGCGCTTAAACCCATTGCCTTTGGTTCGCACATCGACATGGTTCCGGATGGGGGAAACTATGATGGGCCGGTAGGTTCAATCGGGGCGTTGGAAGTAATTGACGTGCTGAATGAAAATAAGCTAGTGACCGAGCATCCGCTGGAAGTAATTATTTTTTCCAATGAGGAGGGCGGCACTATTGGCAGTATGGCGATGGCGGGCGCATTAACCAAAGAGGGGTTGCAGCAAAAAAGCCAGAATGGCTTAACCATGGCAGAAGGAATTAAGGCAATTGGCGGTAACCCCGATACTATTCAATCCTGCATCCGAAAAAAGGGAGACATCCACGCCTGGCTGGAATTGCATATCGAGCAAGGGGGCATCCTGGAGCGGGAGCACGTACAGATTGGGGTAGTAGAGGGCATTGTAGGAATTGTGCACTGGGAAGTCACCGTAGAAGGTTTTGCCAACCATGCGGGTACCACCCCCATGAATATGCGGCAGGATGCCCTGCTGGCTTCGGCCAGACTCATCATTGCCGTCAATGAAGTCATCAACTCTGTACCAGGGAATCAGGTAGGTACTATTGGGAAAATCGCCGCAACGCCCAATGCCTACAATGTAATTCCGGGGAAAGTGGTAATGGGGCTGGAGATACGGGATTTAGCGGCCGATAAAATTGAGACGCTCTTTCGGGAGATAGAAAAGCGGGCAGCCGCAATAGCCACCGAAAGCAAAACGACCATCAGGTTTGAGCGGCAGGCCAACGCCTCTAAGCCAGCCCTTACGGATAAGAAATTACAGCAAGTCATCACTGCAACTGCCCAAGCCCTGGGCCTAAGTACAAAGCTTATGCAAAGCGGAGCGGGCCATGACTCACAGGAAATCGCCGCAATTGCCCCCGTGGCCATGATTTTCGTCCCGAGTGTCGGGGGCATCAGTCATGCGTACAAAGAATTTACCACAGCGTCGGACATGACCAATGGCGCTAATGTGCTTTTACAAACGATACTGGCTATCGACAAGAACAAGTAGCGGTTGCGCGAACCGCAGAGGTCAGGGGCAGAGAAGCGGTTTAGAAAGTCTGGTTGGGCAGTATTGCGGGCGGGCGGGCGGCTTTCTAAACCGCTTCATCGTGCATCTACGAAATGAAAATCAGGGAGCCGCGATGAGAAAATAACAGAACGTCGTGCTCAGCATGACGGTCTGATTATTTTTCGGATAGACTCTAATTAGGATAGTAGAATCCTGATTACCAAGTTGAAAGAACGTCGTGCTGAGCCTGCTGAAGCAGGACGAAGATATTTTCCGACTTTACTAGCCAGCGTCTGTGAGGCAACGCGTTGGCGTAAACCACCAAACAACGAAATCACAAACAGCTTATAAGCTCATCAGCTCCCGGAAGAGCCCCGACTGGCTGCGCGATACCTCCACCTCGGGGCCGTTGCGCAGGCTTATTTTAAGGGTGTTGCTGAACCAGGGCTCGATGCCGGCAATCCAGTGCAGGTTGAGGATTTGCTGGCGGTTGGCGCGAAAGAATACCTTGGGGTCGAGGCGGGCTTCGAGCTGCTGCAGGCTGCGCGGAATCAGCGGCTGGTGCTGCTCGAAATACACGCGCGTGGCGCTGCCGCTGATTTCGAAGAGCCGGATATCAGCCAGACGCACAAACCAGCAGCGCTCGCCGTCTTTCACAAACACCTGGTCCTGGGCCGTGAGGTAGGGCAAAGTAGGGCCGGCCGGGCGCGGCACATGGGCCGGAACCGTCGGCGGCACCAATAGCCTGATTTTTTCGAGGGCCGCTGCCAGGCGTGCCTCGCTCACGGGCTTCAGCAAATAATCCAGGGCATTCACCTCAAATGCTTTGAGGGCATACTGGTCGTAGGCGGTCGTGAAAATTACGTGCGGAGCCGGCCCATCGAGCGAAGCCAGCAGGTCGAAGCCCGTCTGCCCCGGCATATGAATATCGAGAAACAGCACATCGGGCCGCAGCGTCCGAATCTGTTGCCGTGCCTCGTCGGCGTGGCGGGCTTCGCCCACCACTTCTACCTCCGGAAAGGCGCGCAGCAGGTGGCGCAGCTCGGTACGGGCCAGGCGCGAGTCGTCAATGAGCAGGGCGTTCATGCAGCAAGAGTTGAGGGTGATGAACCGGCAGCTGAAGTTCGGCCAGCACGGTATCGGGCAGCAGCGGGTCGGGGCCAATGGCAAAGCGCGCAGTGGAGCCGAACAGCAGCCCCAGGCGCTCCTGCACGTTGCGCACGCCCAGGCCGGGATGGCCCGGCTGTGGCGCATAGGTGCCGGTATTGCGCACCGCGATAAGCAGGCCCGTACCGGCCTCATTAAGCTGGGCGCTTACGCTGAGCTGCCCCCCGGCCGGGCGCGGCGCCAGCCCGTGTTTAATCGCATTCTCGACCAGCAGCTGCAGGGTCATGGGCGGCAGCAGGGCCGGCAGGGCGGCCGGCATCACATCAAGCGAGTAGTGCAGGCGCTCTTCGAGCTGCATGGCTTCCAGCTGCAGGTAATTCTCCACGATTTCAAGCTCCGTGGCCAGCGGTACCTGCTCGGCCCCGTTGCGCTGCATGGAGTAGCGCAGCAGCTCGGCCAGGTGCGTCATCATGGCGCGGGCGCGGGCGGGGTCTTCCATCACCAGGGCCCGGATATTGTTGAGGCCATTGAAGAGAAAATGGGGGTTGAGCTGGGCTTGCAGCGTGCGCATCTCGGCCTCGCGGGCCGTGGCGGCGAGCTTCCATTTATCGACCTCTGCTGAGCGGTAGTTGTCGAAATAATGCAGGCCAAAGTAGATGGCCGACCAGCCCCAGAGCACAAAAAACACATTGAGTGTGTAGCCAATGTACTGCACCCACGGAAACCCCTGGCTGCTGGTAGTGGGCCGCCATAGGCTAAAAAACAGGCTTGTAAGCAGCCCGATGGTGGTGATGCTGACCACAGTTACCAGCAGGTGCGCCAGCAGCAGCCGGGGCAGCAGCGCCGAGAGCGGCAGCCGCACCCAGCCATGCCGCTTGAGGTAGCGCCGCAGCAAGTGGCTGAACAGCAGGAGCGTTGCCGCTACAATGATTTCTACCGCAATAATTGCCGGCGAGAAGCGTCCGAAAATGCTCGCCAGAATACCACCGAACAGGCCATATAGCGCCCATCCTATACCCTGAAGTGTCCAGTAAAGACGAGGACGAAGAATACCAGGCATAAATTAGCCAATTGCTGAGAGGAGAGCCGAAAGCTACTGCCGGGCCGCAGCCCGGCAATAGCACCAGGCAAAGCGAGGTGACTTTTCGGTTAGTTAATAGTGTATTTTAACTATATAATAAAAAATATTTTGCCTGATAAGTCGCGAGCTGCTTGGTAGCCAGACTGAGCGTGGCGCTTACCGGGTGGCTACCGGGCGCTGCTTGAGGAAGGCATCGGTTTGAGCAAAAAACCAGGCAGTATCGTCATACATCACGAAGTGGCGGCCGGCTTCCGATAGCTCGATGCGGGCCGTGGGCAGCTTGGCATACTGCTGGGTGAAGATGGCGCGCGTACTTTCTTTGGTAGCGCCGTAGGCCTTGTAAGCCGCCCAGGTGCCCAGCACCAGCACCGGCTGCTGAATGCGCGCCAGGTCGGCCCGCAGGTCGGTGGTGGCCATGTCGTACATGGCCTGGGCCACAGTGGCGGGGTCGGAGGCCAGGCCCCAGCGGGCCACCTGCGTAATGCGGGCGGTGTCGGTGACCATGCCGGCCACCAGCTGGCGCTCGGCGGCCAGGGGCAGGCGGCCCAGGCGCATTTGCTGGCGCCGCAGCTCGGCCTGGGGGCGGGCACTTTCGGCGGTAGCAGCGGGGTTTTGGATGGCCGAGAGGAAGGGCAGCGAATCTACGATTTCGAGCGGACCGAGGGCCGTGGGGTCAGTAGCTGCCATCCACAAGGCCAGAAAGCCGCCCAGGCTGTGGCCAATGACGATGGGCCGCCGCAGCTGCTGGGCTTTAATATAGGCCAGCAGCTGGTCGCGGGTATCTTGCAGCAAGTGCCCGGATACCGGCTGCTGCGGCGCCAGCCCGCCAAAGCCCGCCAGCGATATTACATGGCACTGGTACTGGCTTTGGTAGCGGGCCAGGGTTTCGTCCCATACCGCGCCGGGGCAGGTGAGGCCTGGAATAAGGATAACCGGCTGGCCCTTGCCCACTACCCTGACCTCGAACGTGGGATGAGCGGCCGGGGCCGTCTGGGCCGCCGCCAGGCGGGTTGCCGGCAGCGCCAGCAAAAGGGCGAGTACAAAAATCCAGCGCGAAAGCAGGGAGGTAAACATGGCTGAAAAGCGGTTGGTGAAAGAATAGGTCAAACCTACCTTCCGGTGCCGCGCCCTTCAAGCCAACCGGCGGTGAGCGGTAAGAGCCCCCGGCTGAGTGGTAAAAACCACTGGTCGAGCTGCCGGCCTCTTGTGAGGTTTAGCCAGCACTGCGAGCGTTATTTGTGCTTATGAAGCAACCAAACATCATCGTCATGGGCGTCTCGGGCTGTGGCAAGACTACCGTAGGCCAACTGCTGGCCCAGCGCATCGGCCGGCCCTTTTACGATGGCGACGACTTTCACCCGGCCGCCAACGTGGCCAAGATGGCCCAGGGCATTCCGCTCACCGACGAAGACCGGGCCGGCTGGCTCGCCACCCTGGCCGCCCACCTCGGGCAGTGGGAGCAGGCCAGCGGGGCCGTGCTGGCCTGCTCGGCCCTGCGGGAAAGCTACCGCCAAACGCTGCAAGCCGGGGCGCAGCTACCCTTGCAGTGGGTGTTTCTCGACGGTGACCCCGCCGTGCTGCGCGCCCGCCTTACCGACCGGCAGGGCCATTATATGAAAGCAGCTATGCTGGATTCGCAGCTGGCTACGCTGGAGCGGCCTGCCTACGGCCTGCGCCTCAGCATCGAGGACACGCCCGAGCAGCTGGTGGCGCAGGCGATAACCCAGCTGCAGCTACCCGAAAAACCGTTGCCGGCCACCACGCCTGTACCGCCCCTTACCAAAACGTCCGGCTCACTCCCAGGGTGAGGTAAAAAAATGCTCCGCTCTCGCCCCCGGTGGGCACGTGCAGCGGCACCAGGTAGCTGGGCGTAGCCGATAAGCTAAAGCGCCCCGCCGCCAGCACAATCGGCACTGAGAGGGTGTAGCCCAGCGTACTGAACGCCGGCGAGTCGGGCTCCTTAAATACAGTGGTAGTGCCGCGCCGGGCGTTCTTAACGCGGCTGGTTTGGCCCAGCGAGGCAGCGTAGAAATGCTGGCTGCCCGCGCCCAGCTCCACGGTGGGCTCTATCGACAGGGTATCGTGGCCCAGCGCGGGCAGCTGAAAGCGGTGGCTTAGGTCAAGGCTCAGCACCACGTCGTGGGTATTGCCCACAAACACGTCGGCGCTGAGGCTGGCCGTGGCGAAGCCAAAAAACTGGGTAATGCTGGCGCTGAGGTCATTGCGTAGCGAAGCCTGCACCAGCGCACTTTCTCCGTAGGAAAACAGGTGGGTGTACTGCACGGTCCAGTACGTGTCGGACTCGCTCACCGACTGCCACCCCGCCATTGCTTCGCCAAAGTTGATGAAGGGCTCGTGCAGCGTTTGGTAATTATACGAATGGTTGAGGTATAATGAGCTGATAAATCCTTGCGGAGTCTGGTAGGTGAGGGTAGTGCCGAGGTAGCCCTTGTCATCGGCGGCCTGGGGCGCCCGTTGCAGATAGGTAGTGCGGTTGGCCGATGCAAGGCCCACCGTGAGGCGCGGCGGTGGCGTAGCCGACGAGTCGGCAGCAGGGGAAAAGCTACCAGCTACTGCCGAAAAAACCGGACTAATGAGCAGTAGGCAGCAGCAAAAAGGGCGGGGCATAAAAAGGGAGAGAGAAGCAAAGGTCGGCACAAGATTCGGCTCAGGAGCAGGTAGGAGCAGGCCCCGGCGAGCCGGTAGGCTCAGATGTCGGGCAGGGCGTAAGGTTTAATCAGGGTGGGGAGCTTAAAAAAGCGCGCCGGTATTGGCTAAAGGCCATGCCAGGGCGGACCTTTGCGCCACTAGCTGTATTGGTTATGATGAAAAAAAGGTGGCTGCTGAGCCTTTTATTGCTGCTGGCCGGCAGCGTGGCCCATGCTCAAGGGGCCGCGCCGGGCACTCCGCTGCTGCGCAGCCTTTCCCTCACGTTCGACACCGTGCGCTATAGCCTCGGCGAGCAGATGCTGACCGTGGCGGGCGAGCCGCGTCTGTATTTTTATTACCACAACGATGACCAGGTGGCCGAGCTGCGCCTGGTGCCCCTGCGGCCCGGCCGCCGCGCCCCGCGCCTGTTGCCTTCGCCCGACTATGTGCTGCAAGACTCGCTCGTGGCCAGTGCCAGCGGCGAGTACCGCGGGATGCTGCACTTTCGCAACCTCACCGGCGCGCCTTTTGTGCGGCTGGCTTTTGCACCGGCTGCCGACTCGGCCGGCCGGCCGGCCCGCGCCCAGCAGCTTATCAGCCTGCTGCCGCTGACCCGCACTACGCTCGACGCCCGCGTGAGCAACGCCGAGCTGTTTATTGGCGAAGAGAAAGTGCTGGAAGTGAGCACCAACAACCTGGCCAACGTGCGCATCAGCAACGACTGGACCAAAAACCAGGATATCGACTACAAGCTGGCGCGCGAAAAAAACGGCCTGTTTCTGCACCTGGTGCCCAATGCGCTGGGGCCGCACTCGGTGGTAGTGCGCGCCCTGGCCGAGCGCCCGCACCTCGACGGCGCGGGTCGCCTCACCTACCAGCTGCCGCCGCTGCGCCTCGATTTTGTGGTGAAAGCCAGCCGCCTGCGCTTTCTCACTGCCGAGCGCAAGGACGTAACCTACGATGAGGCCGGCCGCAGCCAGGGCGTGGAATTTGTGCTTGATGATGGCCACAATTTTGAGCTGCACCGCACCTACCGCATTGAGGCCCAGCAGGAGCCAGGCGGAGCCCTCATTGCGGAGCTATACACCCGAAACTATATATCGAACGACCGGGTGCTGTGCCAGCTGCGGGTGTACAACCCGCACCGCCAAAGCGAGGGCTACCTCTACATCAAGGACGGCGACGTGGCCAGGTATATCACCAATTTTGATATTACGCCCCGGCCGCGCATTGCCGCCATCAGCGTGCTGCACCGGGGCGGCGACTGGACGTCGAGCACTACCATCAGCCCCGGCGAAACCGTGGATGTGCGCCTCGAAGGCGAGTCGCTGCTGAAAGGCCGCTACCACTTCGATGGCGTATCAGTGGTACCCTCCGACTCCTCGACGCGCTCCGAGAAGGCCGTGATTTATCGCTTGCAGGTGCCGCTGGCCATTGTGCGCAAGCGGGTGGCGGTGTTTGATGGCGGCACGCCCACCGATTTTTCGCTCAGCGTGAAGGAAGCCCAGCGCCCGCACCCGCTCAACTTTGTGCAGGTGAACTACGGCAACGGTCCGCACCCCATTACCCAGCTCAACGGCCCCGTGCTCTACGACCGCACCATTTCGGATGTGGTTGTCAGCTTCAATACCAATGCCATTGACCAGGGCTCCGACCTCTACGGCCGCCAGTACCTGGCGCTGGATGTGCGCATTCTCGACGACAAGGGCAACCTCATCGACCAGCAGCGGGTCGATAACCTCACTATCTGCCCCGGCGAGTCGTCGCCGCGCTCGGCCTACTACCAGGGCAACGACTGCCAGGTGGGCAACCTGAACCTGAACACCATCCTGACCCGCAAAACCTACGACCTCGATGCCTGGTACCGCATCGTGATTGTGATTAAGCACAACCCGCTGCAATACACCACCAAAGGCTACTCGCAGCAGGTCGAGCTGGTGCTGCGTCGCCACGTCAATTTTGATATCAACGTGAGCTTCCCGGCGGGCCTGCTCACCAAGATTAAGAACGTCGATGGCTATGGCAGCTTCAGCGGCATCAGCCTGGCTACGCTGGCCCAGCTCAGCTTCTATGCCCCCGACCGCATCAACAAGCTGCGACCCTACCGCATCGGGGCGGGCTTTGTGGCCCTCAACGCCTTCAACCTGTCGTCGAATAACGACCCGAACAATCCGGTGCAGCGCGACCTGGGCATCGTGGTTCTGGGCTCCGTAACGCCCATTCGAACGGGCGCCCGGCTCACGTTTCCGCTCTACCTGGGCGGGGGCTATTTGCTGTCGCAGGGCAAGCCATTTCTGCTGTTCGGGCCGGGCATTGGCGTAACGCTCTAGCGGCTACCAGCGCCATGCCACCAGCGCGCCGGCGTAGTAGTTGCGCCCCGGCGCCGGCTGAAAGTAGCGCCCGCCAAACGCATTGAGGTCGTTGCCCAGGCTATATCGTGTATTTGCTATATTATCGAGGCCGCCGTATATATCTACGTTCAGCTTTGTGAACAGCGCGTGCCGCCACCCGGCGCGGCTGCCAAAAATCCAGTAGCCAGCTGCGTAATCGGTGTTGGCATCGTTGAGGGGGAGCGTCGACTGGTGGCTGACCGTCGGGCTCAAGTAAAAGCCTGGCTGCAGCGTAAAGTCGAGCCCCGCGCTGAGCGTGTGCGGCGCGGTGCCCGTAAGCTGGTTGCCGCCGTAGTTCTGCCCCGTGGCCGACTCATAAGTGCCGAAGCGGAAGTGATTGTAGGCGTAGCTGGTCCAGGCGCGCAGGCTGTTGCCAGCCGTTGGCACGTTGCCGGAGTTCAGCGCAGCTGGCGCCGGCTGCCAGAGGTAGCCGCTCAGGGCCACTTCGGCCCCGCGCTGGTGCGTGGTGCCCGAGTTGGCAAACAGCTGTACGCCCTGGGCATCGGAGCGCGAGACGATGGTGTTGGCTAATTCGAGGTCGAACAGGGCCACGTCAACCATCAGGCGCTGGTGCAGCAGCGTGCCCCGGCCGCCTGCCTCGTAGCTGGTGCCCCGCTCGGCCTGCAAGCCCTGGCTGATGGTGCCATCGGAAGGCCGCAGCTCAGCCTCGGTAGGCGGCGAAAAGCCTGTGCTCACGCTGGCATAGACCGAAATTTCGGAAGTTAGCTCTTTCAGCAGCGCCACGCGCGGCGACACCTGGGGCCGAAAATCCTGGGTTACCACGTAGCCGCTCGGATTGGTGGCGGCCGACGACACACGGGCAATCTGGTAGCGCAGGCGGTTGTAGCTGGCCCCGGCCGTGAGGAGCAGTCCGGCCGGCAGCTCGTAGTCGGCCTGCGCAAAAGCGAAGCCCGTGCGCGTCGTTATCTCGTCGTCATAGCGCAGGGTAGTGGGGGCGCCGCCCACGTTGAGGTAGCTGCGCGAGTCGGTAAAAGAAGCCTGAAACTCACCGCCGCCCTGCACCCGCAGCGTGTGCCCGGCCAGGGTGCCCCGGTAGCTAAGGGCCACGCGGCCGCCGCCTTCCAGCTTAGCATCGCGCTCCCAATCAACCAGATAGGGAGTTTGAATGCTGCTGGCCCGGCCGTAGAGGGTAGTCGTTGTACTCCAGCCATCCGAAAATTTATATTCGTGCGTGGCCCCGAGCAAGCCGGTTTGCGAAGCATAATAAGCCTGCTGTGCCACCGTGCCCGGCCCGGCCGGCGTACTGGGCCGCGCCTGGCGTGGGTCGCGCTCCAGCTCGGCGCGGGTGAGACCGCCGGGCAGCTGGTAATTGATATCGGTATAAAGCGCATGTAAGGATAAGGTCTGCCTGGCCGAAGGGCTTACTTCACCATCCACGGCAAAGACCTCGCGGCGCAGGGCACTGTGCTGGCGGTAGCCGTCGAGGCTCTGGTGCGCATACTGGGCGCGCCAGTAGTCGCTGCCCTTGCCGCTGGCTTCGGCCGTGGCCGTGAAGCGCTGCAAGCCAAACGAGCCCGCCGAGTAGCCCGCCTGGGCCTGGCTGGTGCCCGGCTGCGGCCGGCGGTTTTCGAGGCGTATCACGCCGCCCGTGCCCGCCCCGTATACACTGCCCGCCGGCCCCTTCAGCACCTCAATGCGGCCTAGCTGGGCTGGGTCAAGCAGATTGAGCTGGGTGGTGCCGTTGGCTTCCGTGAGGGGAATATCGAAGTAATACATTTTGACATTGCGTACCCCAAATGGCGAGCGCAGCGTGCTGCCCCGCACGCTGATACGGTAGCTGGCCGTGGCCCGCTCTTCGAGGCGCACGCCCGGCAGCGTATTCACGGCCGAAGTCAGCGAGCTTTCATTAAAGCGCTCAATAGTGGTATTGTCGATAACCCCCACGCCGGCGGCCGTGCGGCGTAGCGGCAGCCGCTGGCCGTAGCCTACCACCGTGGCGCCAGGCAAAAGACGGGTAGTGGTATCAGAAGCGGCCGGGGTCTGGGCGGCCAGGCGTAAAGCCGGCAAACCCAGCGCCACCGCCAATAAGTAGCGAAGCAGCATAAGCTCGTGGGGTATGGTTGTCGCAAACGGTGCGTCAGGCAGGAGTTTCAGCCCCATTGCTAAAGGCTATAACGTGGAAAAAGGATTTCGGCCACTGCCGAAATCCTTTTGCTATGTCCGGCAACCGGCGCCTTTACCAGAAGACAGGCTGGCCGTCGGCTAATTGGCAGGAACGCCTATGCTTCCGTGCGCTGCTTCTGGAACAGGGCCTGGCCGCGCAGCAGCACGCGCAGGCTCTTGCGCTTGAGCAGGATGTGCGGCGCTCTTTTATCATCGTCTTCGAGGCGGTTTTTATAGGCCGCCAGAATGTCGCGGTACGAGATAATGCCGCTCACCTGCGGCAGGGTGCCGCTCGATACCACCGGCAGCACATCCACGTTTTCGCGGGCCATGCGCTCGACGGCCGTGCGCAGCGAGTCGGTGGCCAGCACGGCGGCCGTGCGTGGCTGCAGCAGCGTGCTGATAGGCGCGTTGTCGTCGGAGTGCCAGCCGGCCAGCGTGACGAGGCTCACAATGCCGGCAAAAGTGCCGTCGGGGTTCACCGTAACCAGGTGCGGCGTGGTGCGCTCGGGCTCACGCTCGCTCCATTCGCGCACCTCGCCAATAGTATTGTCGGTGCTGATAGCGAGCATATTGCCTTGTAAAACCCGCTCCACATTCATTTTGTCGAGCAGGTCGGGCTCGTAGTCCACGGGTGTTTTAACGCCCCGGCGCGCTATTTTCTCGGTCATAATGGTATTGCCCATCAGCAGAAAAGACACCAGGTAGGCGCCCGTGCACGCGCCCAGCAGCGGCAGCAGGGCCTGCGCCTGCCCCGTCGACTCCACGGCAAACACGATGGAAGTAAGTAGCGCCCGCGATGCCCCCGCAAACATGGCGGCCATGCCCACCAGCGCCGCCAGCGGCAGCACAATATCGGAGGCCGGAAAAAAGTGGCGGATAGCCACGCCCAGCAACGCCCCCGTAGCCCCGCCAATGGTTAAGAGCGGGGCCAGCGTACCGCCCGAGGTGCCGCTGCCCAGCGAGATGGCCCACGAGGCAAACTTGAGAAAGCACAAGGCCAGCAGCAAGCTCAGCGGCGCATTGCCCGACAAGACCGCCGAGATATTTTCGTAGCCTACGCCCAGGGTGTGCGGGGCAAAATAGCCGATGATGCCCACTGCCAGGCCGCCCAGCGCCGGCCACCAGGCCCAGTGAATGGGCAGCTCTTCAAATAAGTCCTCGACAAAATATACTATCTTGGTAATGATAACTGAAGCCAGGCCGACCAGCAGGCCAATGGCACTGTAGGTAGCCAGCGCGCCGTTGCTGGGAGCCGCCAGGGCGGGCATGGCAAACACAGGCCCTTGCTCGAAAAGCAGGTGGTGGCCGGCCGCGCCGGTAATGCAGGCCAGCGCTACCGGCAGCAGCGAGCGAGGCGAAAACTCAAACAGCAGCAGCTCAATAGCCAGAAAAACGGCCGCGATGGGGGTGCCAAAAATAGCCGACATGCCCGCCGTAGCGCCCGCCGCCAGCAGTACCTTGCGCTCGTGGTGCGTAATATTGATGAGCTGGCCCAGCGTGGAGCCCAGCGCGCCGCCCGTGGCGATAATCGGCCCCTCAGCCCCAAACGGGCCGCCCGTGCCAATGGACACCGCTGCCGACAACGGCTTGAGGTACATGATGGAAGGCTTTATCCGGCTCTGGTTGGTCAGTATCTGCTCCATAGCCTCTGGAATGCCGTGGCCCCGAATGGCTTTGGAGCCATAGATGGCCATCAGGCCAACTACCAGTCCGCCCAAGGCCGGCATGGCGATTACCCACAGGCCGAGATGGTTATCGGCCGGACTGTGATAGGCAATAGAAGCTTCGCCGTGAAAAACCAGGTTGGTTACGAGATTTATCAAGTAAACCAGGCCCCGCGCCAGTACGCTGATAGTGATAGCAACTACTACCGCCAGCGCCGAAATCCGTACCAATCGCTGCTTGTCGGGCGCAACGCGCGGCCGCACGCCGTCGTCGGCCAGGGTAGAATCGAGGGAAGGCGCAATGGGAATGCCGACGTGGGCTAATTCAGGGTGTCTCATAAGCAAATGTCAGCGCCGGTGCCGCAGGAAAATATGAAGCCTGAGCTGCACCAGTACGCCTGCCATTTAAACGGTAAGAAGTAAAAAAAGGCAATAAAGCAGCGTGCTAATCGGCCACTGCTTCACTTTGCTGGGGAGCTTAAGCCGGTGCCCGGAGCAAGTATGCTCAGGCACTTACGGCCGGCTTGTGTACGGTACCGGCCCGCTCGCGCAAGGGCCGGCCCTGCCGTCCGCTGTGCCGCGCCTGAATTTCGGCCACGATGGCCAGCGCAATCTCCTCGGGCGTTTCGCTGCCCAAATCGAGGCCAATGGGACTGTGCAGGCGCTGCTGTAGCTGTGCAACCTGCGTAGCGGGAGCGTCTGAAAGCTCATCGAGCAGCCGCTGGGCTTTCAGGCGCGGGCCCAGCAGGCCGATATAAGGCGCGGGCGAAGCCAGCAGGGTTTGCAGGGCAGCCAGGTCGTAGGCGTAGTTGTGGCTAAGCAGCACGTGGTAGGCCTGCGGGTCGGGTGTGGCGGCCTCCAACTCACGCACGGGCACAAGGCGCACCGCCGCTGCTTCGGGGAAGCGGGCCGGAGTAGCCAGATTGGGCCGGCCATCGACCACTACAATATGCCAGCCGAGCGAAGCTGCCAGGTGCACCAGCGGCTGGGCATCGTTGCCGGCGCCGTACACTACCAGGCGCAACGGCGGCGTCAGTACTTCGAGCAAGGCCCGCACCGGCCCGGCATCAGTAGCCAGGTCGAGTACCCGCGACTGGCCCTGGGCCAGCGTGGCGCGGGCGGCTTCGGCCAGCGGGGCGGCCAGCAGCGGCGTACCCCGCACCACGCCCGTGTCGGCGAGCAGCACGCGCTGGCCCACGGCGGCTTTCAGGCCGCTGGCGTCGGTTTCAAATACGGTGGCCAGCACGGCCGGCGCGGGGTGCCGGGCAAAATCGCGCAGGATTTCCAGCGGATTCTGAATATCGTGAAAGTCTAATGGTTCGATAAGAATGCGCACTACCCCTTGGCAGCCGGGGCCAAGGCCGTGGCGCGGGTCGTCCTCGTCGCGGGTATCGTAGGTTACCAGCGCCGGCTCGCCCTTGGCCAGTGCCCGCCGCGCCCGCTGGCGGGCATCGCCCTCGAGGCAGCCGCCGCTGATGGCCCCGGTCAGCTCGCCGTCTTCGGTCACGAGCATGCGCGCGCCGGGCCGGCGGTAGGCCGAGCCTACTACCTCCACTACCGTAGCAAGGGCGCAGGGCCGGCCGGCCGCGTGGTGCTGGTCGTAGGCGAGGAACAGGCGTTGGAGCTCGGTCATGGGGCAGGCAGGGGTAGGGGAGGCAGTACGCCCGGTAGGAGGGCGGGGTTATATAAACCGCCCAACCGAAAGCGGGGTTTCCGGCCAGCCGCGCCCAACCGGCCAGCGGCGCGTAAATTGTCCTTGCATGACTGCCACCATCCCTGTTTTTCAGCTAGCTGCCCTCACCGAGCCCGCCGCAACTCCGGCGGCGATATTCTTTCTGGGGCCTAAATCCGCTCCGGCACACTTGCCTATCAACCTGCCATACCGCAGCGATTACTACAAAATCGGCCTCTGCCTACGCGGCAGCGCCCGCCTGCAGGTCAACCTGGAAACCTACGATATCGGCCCCCATTCCCTGATGCTGCTCTCGCCGTATTTTATTAAGCAGTGGCCGTTTATGTCGACCAATTTGGAGGCCCTGAGCATATTTTTTACCAAGGAATTCATTACGGCCAACAGCAGTCTGAACTTGGACACGTTCGCTTTTTTTGAGCGCGATGCCCGACACGTCGTGGCGCTGCTGCCCGCGCAGGCCGAGGCCATCGCGGCCCTGCTGCGGGCCATCGAGCAGAAATACGACGCGCCGCACGCCTACCGCGAGGAGATTTTACGCAGCCTGCTTCATATTTTGCTGCACGAAACTGCGCCCATCTACAGCGCGCAGCACGTGTCGTCGGGTGCTATCCAAACCCGCAGCCAGCTGATTGCCGCTGGGTTTAAGAAGCTCGTCAACCGCCACTACGCCACCGAGCGCAGCCTGGCGTTTTATGCCAACAAGCTCTGCATCACGCCCAAGCACCTCGCCGAAACCGTGAAGGAAGTTACCGGCAAGCGCGCCATGGAGTGGCTGGCCGAGGCCGTACTGCTCGAAGCCACCGTGCTGCTGCAAAACCCGGCCTTATCCATTAGTCAGATTGCCGATACCCTGCACTTTGTCGACCAGTCCACATTCGGGCGGTTTTTTCGGAATAATACCGGCGTATCGCCGGCTAGCTACCGGCAGGGGTTGTGAGCAGTAGCGCAGACTTTCAGTCCGCCAGTATACCTAACGCCCTCCCTCGCGGACTATAAAGTCCGCATTACCCCGCACTTCGGCCCAATCTTCCCGCCCTTTCGCCCTTTCAACCACCTGCCCCCCGCCGGAGCTTTGCCCCATGAAAATCATTATCACAGGTTCCCTCGGGAACATCAGCCTGCCGCTGGCCACCGCGCTGGTGCAGCAGGGCCACACTGTCACGGTCATCAGCAGTCAGCCCGACCGGCAGGCCACCATCGAAGCGCTGGGCGCCACCGCCGCCATCGGCTCGGTGGAGGATGCCGACTTCCTAGCTGCCACCTTCGCCGGGGCCGCTGCCGTGTACGCCATGGTGCCGCCCAGCTACCGCGCGCCCGATTCGCGGGCCTATTTCCAGCGCATTGGCCGCCACTATGCGCAGGCTATTCAGCAGGCGCGGGTGCCGCGGGTGGTGCAGCTCAGCTCCTGGGGCGCGCACCGCGACCACGGCACCGGCGGCATTCTCGGCTCGCACGACGTGGAGGAAATCCTGAGGGCGGTGCCGGACCTGGCACTCACGCACCTGCGGCCTACGTCCTTCTACACCAATTACTACGGCTTTGTGGGCATGATAAAAGGGGCGGGCTTCATGGGCGCCAACTGCGCCGGTGACCGCCCGGTAGCGCTGGTGCACCCCCGGGATATCGCCGCTGCTGCCGCCGAGGAACTGACTAATCCCGCTGCCCCCATCGGCCGCACTATTCGCTACGTAGCCAGCGACGAGCGCACGCAAGCTGAAGTGGCGCACGCCCTGGGCGCCGCCATCGGCCGGCCCGACCTGCGCTGGGTAGCCTTCAGCGACGAGCAAATGCGCGAAAACCTGCTCAAAAATGGCCTGCCCGCCAGTACCGCCGCCGACATCGTGGGCATCTACGCCAGCATGAGCAGCGGCGCCCTCGGCGAAGACTATGAGCAGCACAAGCCCACCCTGGGCCAGGTGAAGCTGGAGGATTTTGCGAAAGAATTCGCCGCTGCTTTTAAGCAGGAGCATTAAGGAAGAGTTCAGGCGCGATGTTATATGATTGAGCCACGTAAGGTGAGTGGCCTGAACTGCTTCCGAACGTGTTGAAACGCATTAACAGAACGTCATACTGAGCTTGCCGAAGCATCTCGCTGGCGCCGTTAGGGTATCAACTCAACGATGCGAGCGAGATACTTCGCAAGCTCAGCATGACGTTCTGTACGTTTTTTGGCAAAACCTACCCCCACTTTTTGAGAGGCAAAAAGTAACAATGTATTTACATTAAATGTATGTACATTTGTTTTAAAAAACGGAGCTTATACCTCGACCCCGTTCCCTTAAATCTACTTTAACTCACTCCGATGGAAGTTGGAATCGATAGTTTTGCCTCGCACCTGCTCCAAAACGGGGGCGACCACCTGAGTGGCACCGAGGCCATGCGCCTGCTACTCGAACGCATTGAGCGGGCCGACCAGGTAGGGCTCGACGTGTTCGGCATCGGGGAGCACCACCGGGCCGAATACCTTGATTCGGCCACGGCCGTCATTCTGGCCGCTGCCGCCGCGCGCACCAAGCGCATTCGCCTCACCAGCGCCGTGACGGTGCTCTCGGCGGCCGACCCGGTGCGCGTGTTTCAGGAGTTTGCCACGCTGGACTTGATTTCGCAGGGCCGGGCCGAAATGGTAGTCGGGCGCGGCTCGTCTACCGAGGCATTCCCGCTCTTCGGCTTCAGCCTCAACGACTACGACGAGCTATTCAGCGAAAAGCTGGAGCTGCTGCTCACCATCCGCGACCAGGAAAAAGTGCGCTGGAAGGGCCAGTACCGGCCCGCGCTCACCGGCCAGGGGGTGTACCCGCGGCCGGCGCAGGCCAAGCTGCCCATCTGGCTAGGGGTGGGCGGCACGCCCGAGTCGTTTGCGCGGGCCGGCACGCTGGGCCTGCCCTTGATGGTGGCCATCATCGGCGGCGACACCCACCGTTTCCGGCCGCTGGTAGACCTGTACCGCGAAGCCGGGCGCCGGGCCGGGCACGCCCCCGAGCAGCTCCAAGTGGGGCTGCACTCGCTAGGCTACGTGGCCCCCACCACCGAAGAAGCCGTGGCCGAATTTGTGCCGGGCTACCTCGACACGTTCAGCAAGCGCGCTCGCGAGCGGGGCGGCAGCGGCCTCACGCGGGCGCACTTCGACATGCAGGCCGGCCCCCTGGGTGCCCTGCTGGTCGGCAACCCCGAAGAAGTAGCGGCCAAGATTAAGCGGCACAGCGAGGCGCTGGGCGGCATCTCCCGGGTGACGTTTCAAATGGATGTAGCCGTGCTGCCGCACGAAAAAATCCTCCGCGCCACTGAACTGATTGGTACCCGCATCGCGCCGTTGCTGCGCTAAGCCAAGGCGTAGCAAATTAATAATGGCTAGGGAGCGTAGCGCAGCCGTGTGTTTGCGCTACGCTCCCTAGCCATTTGGTTGCTAGTTGGTACCTTGCTACTGTTAAGCGAGTACCAATTTCCCATACCGAGCAATGCAAGTTAACGAGCTAATAACCAGCGACCCCGACATCCTGAGCGGTCAGACTGTATTTGCGGGCACCAGGGTGCCAGTGGAAACGCTATTTGACCATTTAGAGGCCGGCATACCGCTGGATGAGTTTTTGGATGACTTCCCCACCGTAAGTAAAGAGCAAGCCGTAGCGCTACTGGAAGCCGTTAGCAAGCTGTTAACTGACAAGAATATACGCCAAGTGTATGTGGTAGCTCAATGATATTTTGGATAAGTAATTAAAGTTGAATTTCTAAACACTAAGCGCGACATGATTAAGGTTTACTTCGACGGAATCCGTAAGCAAATTTTATCAGAATTAGATAATGCGACTCAAAAAATAAGTGTTGCAGTGTACTGGTTTACTAACGAAGCTCTACTTGAGAAGTTAATGAACAAACTTGATTCAGGGTTAAGTGTTGAGGTAATTATACATAATGATTACATAAATAATAGAGAGAGCGGACTTCCTTTTCAAGGCTTTATAAATAAAGGAGGAAAGTTCTATTTTTCTAATTCTGAACATCCGATGCATAATAAATTTTGCATCATTGATGACAAAGTGGTTATAAATGGTTCGTATAATTGGACTTATTATGCAGAGGATAAAAATAGAGAAAACGTTTTAGTAATTAAAGATGAGCAGACTGTATTAGAAGAGTTTAGTCTTGAGTTTGAACGGTTAAAGTCTCTGACAAATCTAGTGGATGATATTCGTGTTTTGACAAAATTTGAAGTTGACGAATTCAATCAATTAAAAGCAAGAGATTATCTTGCTAATGATATTATCTACAGAGCAAAGGACACAGGTAGAAACGATATTGTGGATGAGGCTTTTCAACTAGCTCCTGGTAATATTGAAGTTCAACAAAGAGCAGTTGACCTTTCTTTGACTAAAAAATGGCGCTTGAAGCATTCGATAGGCACGAGTTTGATGCATGATAGGTATTTGATTATCGTGCCGAAGGGAAAAATGCTGCCATTTTCTGATGTGAAAATAGTGCAAACTGTTTCTGATAACCAAAGAAGCTCAGCAGCTACTATACATTATGGTGAAAATACTAAAGCAAGCCTTAACAAACAGTTTGCTGAAATAGAACTAATGGGCTTGCCTCCCAAGCCGGCTGGCGAAGCTAAGATTAAGTATACAGTTACTGTTGATATTTATGGGGTTCTGCGAATAGAAAAAATGTCATTAGATAATGGGAGGTGTGCGCCAGTCACTAAAAAAATAACGGGCTTGTTAGAAGAAATACTAGAGTAGGTTCAAAGTAAAAGCGCCCCGCAGCTAATCGGCTATGAGGCGCTTTCTCTTTTACCTAACCACTACCTACAGCAGCTTGTCAATCGTCAGCGGCAAATCGCGCACGCGCTTACCGGTAGCGTGATACACAGCATTGGCTACGGCGGCGGCTACGCCGAGCATGCCGATTTCGCCCACGCCTTTCACGCCGAGCGGGTTGATGATGTCATCTTCCTCTTCGACGAAAACCACGTCGATGGTGTGGATATCGGCGTTGACCGGGATGTGGTACTCAGCCAGGTTGTGGTTCATGTAGCGGCCGTAGGTGTTGTCGATATGGGTTTCTTCCATCAGGGCCATGCTGATGCCCCAGACCGTGCCGCCCAGCACCTGGCTACGGGCGGTTTTGGGGTTGAGGATGCGGCCGGCGGCCACGGCGTTTACCACGCGGGTAACGTGCACGGTGCCGAGGTCTTCGTCCACTTTTACTTCCACAAACACCGCGTTGTGCGAGTGCATGGAGTATTTCAGCATGTTGAGGGGGTTGGGCTGCGCGCCCGACTCGGCCTCCACCTTGGCCTCGCTGCTGGCGGCTAGCACGTCCTGGATAGCCACCGATTTCTTGATGTCTTCGTTGGCGCGGATGTGGCCGTCGGCAAACTGCACGTCGTCAAAAGCCAAGCCTTTGAGCGGCGAGTTGTCCAGTTGTTGGGCCAGCTTGAGCAGCTTCTTGCCCAACTCCTGGCAGGTGGCCTGAATGGCCGAGCCCACCGAGGCGGCCGTCCAGGAGCCGCCCTGCACGGGGGAGAGCGGCAGCGTGGTATCGCCAAGCACCGAGGTCACGTTTTCGATGGGCAGGCCCAGGGTTTGGGCGGCTACCTGCGTCATGATGGTGTAGGTGCCGGTGCCGATGTCGTTGGAGGCGCTGCTCACCGTGAGGTGGCCGTCGGCGGTGAGGCTGGCCTTGGCGGCCGTTTTCTGCATGGAGGCATCCCAGCAGCCGGTGGCCATGCCGTAGCCCACGAGCAGGTCGCCGTCGCGCATCGAGCGGGGCTCGGGGCAGCGCTGGCTCCAGCCGAAGCGGGCGGCGCCTTCGCGGTAGCAGTCGCGCAGGCGCTTACTGCTGAAGGGCTTCTTCTCGGTGGGGTCGGTTTCAGTGTAGTTGAGCAGGCGGAATTCTAGTGGGTCAACACCGGCCGCATACGCCATCTCGTCCATCGCCGACTCAATGGCAAACGAGCCAGTGGCCGCGCCGGGCGCCCGCATGTCGACCGGCGAGAACACGTCGAGCCGCGCCAGCTCGTAGTCAAATTTCCAGTTGGGGCTCTCGTACAGGATGCCCGACCAGTTGACTACCGTCTCGGTAAAGTTTTCAAACTGCGAGGTTTCGGCCAGGGCCTTGTGCTCCAGCGATTGCAGGTGGCCGTAGTCGTCGGTGGCCAGCTTCACGGTTTGCAGCGTGTGGGGCCGGTGACCGAAGCTGAACATCTGCTGGCGCGTGAGCGACACGCGCACCGAGTGCTTGAGCTCCAGCGCCGCCAGCACCGCCAGAAACGCCTGGTACTGCGGCCGCAGGCCCGAGCCGAAGCCCCCGCCGGTGTACTTCGAAATTACCCGCGCCTCGTCCTTGCTTAGCCCGAAAATCTTGCAGATGTACTGTTGCACGTTCAGCGCGCCCTGCGTCTTATCGTAGATTTTCAGGTGCTTACCCTCGCCCAGCCACTCCACGGTAGTGGCGTACATCTCCATCGGGTTGTGGTGCTGGGTCAGGTGAATGTACTCACCCTCGTGCTGGTGCGGCGCTTTGTTGAACGCACCTTCGGCATCGCCCTTCGGCTTGGGCGGCGGCACAAAGCCATCCTTGCCTTTGGGTGCCGGAAAGCCTTGGGTGCGCTTCGTTTCGAGGTCGGTGTCGTGGGCTACGGCCTCATACTCAATGCGCAGCACCGAAGCCGCGTAGCGGGCCAACTCAAACGTCTCGGCCACTACCAGCGCCACCGGCTGCATATTAAAGAGGATTTCAGGCTCGTGCAGCGGCCGGAAGGGCGAGCCGCCGGGCGCCACATCGTCCTTATAGCTGCGGTCGAACCACGCCAGCGACGGCACATTCTCGTGCGAAAAAATCTGCTTCACGCCAGGGATAGCCAGCACGGGCGCGCTGTCAATTCTAGTGATTTTGCCCTTGGTAATGGGGCTGCTCACCACGTAGCCATACCATTGGTCGGGCACGTTGTACTCGGCAGCGTATTTGGCCGCGCCGGTCACTTTGGCCTTGCCCTCAAAGCGGCTGGTGGGCTTGCCAATATAGTCGGTACCCAGGCGCACAGTGGGCGGGGTGGCAATAGTCTGGCTCATGGGTTTGAATTCTGGAAAGCGTTGTCATTCTGCGAATAGTCCATTTCGGTGGCCTGCTTGAGCGCCCGCACGATGGCGCGCTTAGCCAGCTCGATTTTGAAGGTGTTGGAGCCGTAGCCTTTGGCCTCTTCTACTACCTTGGCGGCCACCTTGCGGAAGGTGTCGGCCGTGGCGGGCTGGCCTTTCAGCATGGCTTCGGCTTCCTTGTCGCGCCAGGGCTTGTGGGCCACGCCGCCCAGGGCTAGCCGGGCTTCTTTGATGGTATTACCATCCAGCTCCAGCGCCGCCGCCACGCTCACCAGCGCGAAAGCATAGCTGGCCCGGTCGCGCAGCTTGAGGTAGGTAAAGTTCTTGGCAAATCCCTGGGCCGGCAGGTCGATGCCGGTAATCAATTCGCCGGGCTTCAGGTTGTTATCCAGCTCGGGCGTATCGCCCGGCAGCCGGTGGAAATCCTCAAACTGGATGGTGCGCTCACCGTCCGGGCCGGCTACCCGCACCACGGCTTCGAGGGCGGCCAGGGCCACGCACATATCGCTGGGATGGGTAGCAATGCAGCTTTCGCTGGTGCCCAGAATGCCGCACACCCGGTTGTAGCCGCCAATAGCCGAGCAGCCGGTGCCGGGCTCGCGCTTGTTGCAGGGCGTGGCGAGGTCGTAGAAATAGTAGCACCGCGTGCGCTGCAACAGGTTGCCGCCATCGGTGGCCATGTTGCGCAGCTGCGGCGTGGCCCCGGCCAGAATGGCCTGGCTCAGCAGCGGGTAGCGGGCCTCTACCTCGGGGTGCCAGGCCGTTTCGGCGTTGGTGGCGAGGGCGCCCAGGCGCAGGCCACCTTCGGGGGTTTGTTCAATTTTGCCCAGCGGCAGTTTGTGCAAGCTGGTGAGGTGGGTGGGGCGGCTCACGTTTTCCTTCATCAGGTCGATGAGGTTGGTGCCGCCGCCCAGGTAGGCCGAGCTTTCGTGGCTGGCCTTATCGCGCACGGCTTCGGCAACGCCCGTGGCTTGGGTGAGGGTGAAACTATTCATAGCGCGTTGATTATTAGCTGACTGAGCTGGAGGTAGTTGGCTGAGCCGGAATCGTGACGAGGCGGCCGTTGTCCACCGTCACGCGGCCATCGTGCAGCACTTCCATCACCGCCGACAGGATATTTGGGTAAGCACCGCAGCGGCAGAGGTTGCCGCTCATCAGCTCGCGCACCTCGGCTTCAGTCTTGGCGCGGCCCTCATTTATAAGACCTTGGGCCGAGCAAATCTGGCCCGGCGTGCAGTAGCCGCACTGAAAGGCGTCGTGGTCGATAAACGCCTGTTGCAAGGGCGAGAGGTTTTCCTCGGTACCCAGCCCTTCAATAGTCTGAATGTCCGCGCCCTGATACACGGTGGCCAGGGCCAGGCACGAGTTAATACGCTTGCCTTCAACGAGAATGGTACAGGCGCCGCACTGGCCGTGGTCGCAGCCTTTCTTGGTGCCGGTGAGGTCCAGGTACTCGCGCAGGGCATCAAGCAGGGTGGTCCAAGGAGCAATTTTAATCGTGTGGTCCTGGCCGTTAACGTGCAGCGTCACGTCCTCGGCGGGCACCACGGCCGGCGGTATGCGGTCCAGCGGCTGTTGGGTGAAAGGTAAACTCATGTACTACTGAGACTAAATGAAACGAGCGATTTAAGCAGTTAAATAATACGGCTTAGCATGGGTTTGCGATGTTTTTAAAAAGTCTAAATAGGCTGGCTGCTATGAGGCTACTACCCTGGCAGGTAGCTTTATTACAAGTGAAAAGGCGAAAAAAAGAAGCTGATGCTTTTTATGAAAACCTGTTTTTTAAGCTGGTTTAGCAGGCTGAGGCTTACGGCTTCTTAGCTGGGCCGCCTACTTGCCCATGTCAGGGCTGCGCCTTTACCTTTGCGGCACGCTCCTTCACCGGAGCCCTTATCAAGAAAGGCGGAGGGACAGGCCCGACGATGCCTTAGCAACCAGTAGCGATACGAAGGTGCTAATTCCTGTTCCGAAACCCGGCCCCGGCCGGTTTCGGAAGCAGATAAGTTATAAGATGCCGGTTGCCGCCGTGGCGGTGCATGCTCTTCTGACTTGTCGGAAGGGCTTTTTTTGGCTCTTCCGGTGAGGAATATCTTGCGTTAGGGACGGGTGAGTAGGCGTGAATAATATTCACAAAATATTATATTAAACATGACCCGTACCGACCTCCACATTGGGCTTTTCGGCTTTGGCGTAGTGGGCCAGGGCCTGCACGCCGTGCTGGCCCGCACGCCCGGCCTGCGCGCCCGCATCGGCCGCATTGCCGTCAGGAGCCGCACCAAGCCGCGCCCGCTGCCCGCCGAGCTGTTCACCTTCGATAAAAACGACCTGCTGGGCGACCCGGCCCTGACGGTAATTGTGGAGCTGATAGACGACGCCGACGAAGCCTATCTGATTGTAAAAGAGGCGCTGCTGCGGGGTAAGGCCGTGGTCACGGCCAATAAGAAGATGCTGGCCGAGCACCTGCCCGAGCTCATTGCCATTCAGCAGCAAACCGGCACGCCCTTGCTCTACGAGGCGGCCGCCTGCGCCAGCCTGCCCGTTATCCGCAACCTGGAGGAATATTATGATACCGATTTGCTGGAATCGGTGGAAGGTATTATCAATGGCTCGACCAACTACATTCTCACGGCTATGCACCGCGACCGGCAGCCCTACGCCGAGGCGCTGGCCCGCGCTCAGGCGCTGGGCTTTGCTGAAAGCAACCCGGCCCTCGACGTAGAGGGGCTCGATGCCCGCAATAAGCTGGTGCTGCTGCTGGCTCACGCCTTTGGGCTGGTGGTGGCCCCTGCCGATTTGCTGGCCGTGGGTATTACGGCTATCAGTGAGCTGGCCACGGCCTATGCCCGCGAGCAGGGACTGATAATCAAGCTGGTAGCGGAGGCGCGGCGCCTGCCGGGCGGCAGACTGGCGGCGGGCGTGCTGCCCACGCTGGTGCGCCCCGGCCACGAGCTGGCGCAGGTGCACGACGAGTTCAACGGTCTCATAACCCAGAGCACATTTGCCGACCGGCAGTTTTTTCTGGGGCGGGGGGCGGGAGCTTTTCCTACCGCTTCGGCCGTGCTCAGCGACTTGTCGGCCCTTACCTATGGCTACCGCTATGGCTACAAGAAAATTCAGCAGAACGCCCACCTCGCCCTCGCGCCCGATGCGGCCGAAGTAGAGGTGCTGGTGACATTCGACGAGGCCAATGCGCCTGCCGAAGCCGACTTCTCGGCCGTGCACGAGCAGTTTCGGTCGGCGCAGCGCGGCAACTACCTAACAGGCACTATCGGCCTTGGGCAGCTGGCGCGGGCGGCGTGGCTGCGCCGGCCGGGCGTGAGCGTGGTGCGGCTGGCCGGGCCGCTGCGGGCTACTATGGCGCCATAGTAGCCCGGTTTAAAGCAGGTTGCAAGTCAGGGTACAGGTTGAGCGCGGCGGGCTGCCGGCTTTTAGCCGGCTGTCCGCTCGTTGGCTGAACAAGCGGTGTGAACGATGAGCGAACAGCCGGCCAAAAGCTGGCAGCCCACTCATACGTTAACCTGAAAGATGCGTTAAACAACTCGAATGAGACTGCCCAGCTTGCGAAGGTGCTAAAAAAGAGGGTTCGCCGGCTGGCTAAGCAGCGGCGAACCCTCCGGTAAGCGTTGAGCCTTGGGTTGCTATTCGGTCTTCACAAACTTCACCGACAGGCGCTGAGCGCCCGGCGCGGCCTGGTACACGAGCAGGTAGTTGCCGGTCGCCAGCTGGCGCACGTCGAGCTGCGTCTGGCTGGTGCCGGGCTGGGCCACTACTGTGCCAACCAGCCGGCCTTCAAAGCTATAGATAGTGAAGCTGCCCGCCGCGCCGGACTGGGCCGGGTGCGTTACCGTGATAGACTGCCCGGCCTGCGCAGGGTTGGGGTACACCTGGAGCAGGTCGCTGGCGCTGGCTTTGTGCGTGCTTAGCACCGTGGCGGCTACCAGGCCATTGAGGTAGTTTTCGAGGTTGGTATAGCCGTTGGCCGCGATAAATGCGCGGTCGGCCGGGTCGTTGGGGTTCAGGCTGTTGGCGGTTTCGTAGGCGTCGGGCATACCATCGTGGTCGGTATCGACGGGGGCCGGGGTATTGCAGTTGAGAATATCCCAGGCGCCTTTCGAGTTGGCGTAGGCTGTGCCGTGCGGGTAGCCGCCCTGCACGTCGATGATACGACCCGTGCGGTCCTTTACTTCCTGAATAATGCGGGTATCCACCGGGTCGCGGGTGGGCAGCGTGCAGCCCGCGCCCGCCAATACCGACGCATAGGCGGCAGCCGCCGTTTGAGTTGGCAGCGCATAGCTCTCAATAGCAAACGGCACCAGCACCTTCGACTGCACAGTATCGGCCATGGTGCCGCCGCTCATGGCTGCGCCATACCAGTTGTGGCTGGTTACGAAAGCCGAGTTATCGACGTAGTTGCCGCTCAGATAATACTTGCCGTAGGGGAGTATCGGGCTGCTGGTTTGCTTATAAGGATTGATAATCATCGAGCGCACCGACACGCCCGAGCTACTGCCGGGGTTGGTATTGGGGCCGTATTTATAATAGTTATTCACTATATTATAATTGCCGCCTTCCCCGCCGTTGGTGGTGTAGCTGCCCCAGTCGTAAATCACGTTGTTGACAAACTCCGCATTTTCCTGGCCTGCCGTGTAGGGCGACAGGTTGCGCGAGCCGTCGAAACGGGGGTTGCGGCCCTGCATGTGCGCCAGCAGGTTGTGGTGAAAGGAGGCGTGCCGCCCACCCCAGATGCCGCCGTAGCCGTGGTGCTCAAAATCCGTGTCGCCGGTTTCGAAGTGGTATGAGTAGTTCAGCCCCTCGCTGATGAGGTTCCATTGCAGCGTAGTATTGTCGCCCTTGTAGCAGGTAAACGACTCATCATCGCCCCAGCTAAAGGTGCAGTGGTCTACCACCAGGCCGGTAGTGCCCGAGATGGCATCGAAGGCATCTTCGTCGCCGCTGCCATTGACCATGCCCAGGTTCTGGTACTGGTCGCCGAGGCGGAAGCGCATAAAGCGCACAATCACGTTGTTGCCCTTTACATTGCTTTGCTTATCGGCTACGCAGATACCATCGCCGGGGGCAGTTTGGCCGGCCAGCGTCGTATTGGCCGGAATGCTCAGCTGCGAAACCAGGTGAATGGTGCCGCACACCCGGAACACCACCGTGCGGCTCGGATACGTGCCCGACAAAGCCTGCCGCAGGCTGCCTGCCCCCGAGTCATTGAGGTTGGTTACCTCCAGCACCGTCGTTGGCACTGCCGTGCTGCCTCGCCCGCCAGTAGTATACTTGCCGGCCCCTTCGGCCCCCGGAAACGCGGGTAGCTGCGCGGCCACTGGCCCGGCTAGCAAGCAAAGCAGGCCTAGCCCGGCGGGCCGGGAAAGGGAAGGCAAAAGACGGGAGGCGTAGCGCTGACTCATGGGCATAAAACAGATAGGAACCGGCTGCAGGCAGCCGGAAATTGGACTAAGGGAGTATAATATTAACCAGGGTCTGCCTCGAAAAAATGAGGGTTCCCGGCTTTTTTTGCGCAAACGATGCCGGTAACGTTGCCACCCGGCCAGTTGCGGGTAGTTCTCACTGCCGGCGGGGCCGTAAGCGCGGTGTAGCCGGAATTGGAATCCGGGGTGCGGGTAGTATCCTTCCGCTGGCCGGGTATATTTGGGCATGACGCCTTCTGTTTCTTTGCCCATTCCGGCCGGACTGCTCGCCTATGGCATGTCCGGCAAGCTTTTTCACGCTCCTTTCCTAAGTCTGCATCCCGGCTTCGAGCTGCGCTCGGTGGTGGAGCGTACCGAGCAGCGCATGGCGGCCGATTACCCGGCCATCAAAAGCTACCCGAGCACGCAAGCCCTGCTCGCCGACCCCAGCCTGGAGCTGGTAGTAGTAAATACGCCCAGCGACTCTCACCACGACCTGACGCGCCAGGCCCTGCTGGCCGGCAAGCATGTGCTCGTCGAAAAGCCGGTAGCTACTTCCGTGGCGCAGTGGCACGAGCTGGTGGCGCTGGCCCGGCAGCAGGGCCGGCAACTGATGGCCTACCAGAACCGCCGCTGGGACACCGACTTTGGGGCCGTGCGCCGCGTGGTGGAAAGCGGCCAGCTGGGCCAGCTTATCGAGGTGCATTTTCGCTACGACCGCTTTCGGCCGGTGCTGCACACCAAGGTTTTCAAGGAAGATGGCCGCCCCGGCTCGGGCCTCGTGTACGACCTGGGGCCGCACCTGCTCGACCAGGTTATCAGCTTGTTTGGTAGGCCCTTGTCGTTTGAGAAAACCAGCGGGAGCTACCGGCGCGGCTCGCAGGTGCCCGACTTTTTTTCCATCCAGCTGCGCTACCCCCAGGGCCTGAACGTGTGGGTAACGGCCAGCCTGCTCGTGGCCGACGCCGGCCCGGCCTTCGTGCTCAATGGCACGCTGGGTAGCTACCGCAAGGAGCGCACCGACCCCCAGGAGCCGCAGCTGCTGGCCGGCATCAAGCCCGGCGACGAGGCCTACGGCCGCGAGCAGCCCGGCCAGGAAGGCCGCCTGGTGCTGGCTGACCCGGCGGGCCACAACCACGTGCTGCCTCCCGTGGCCGACCCCGCCGCACCCAGTACCTACCTGGGGCTGTTTGAGGCAGTGTATCAGACTATTCGCCACGGCCAGCCCTACCCGATTACGGATGAGCAGCTGACCTGGCAGCTCGAAATACTCGAAGCTTAGGAAGTCATTTGCTGGTGCCAGTCAGCAAGCGCCGGTCCTAAAGTCGGGAATGTAGCGGGCTGCCGGCTTTTCGCCGGCTGTCCGCTTCGTTCACTTCTCAGTCAGCAAGTTGCTTTTCGTAGATAGTTTGTATTCATAGAGATATTACAACATTTAACCTTTCCCCACCCATGCTTACCAACGATACGCCGCGGCGTCTTTTTCTCAAACAAGCTGCCCTGGCCGGTGCCGGGGCGCTGGTGGCGCCGCACCTGGCGTGGTCGGCCAGCAGCTACAAGCGTATTATCGGGGCCAACGACCGCGTGCGCGTGGGCGTGGTCGGCTTCTCCGACCGGCACCGCAGCTCGCACATTCCCAGCTTTATGAACCACTGCAAGGAGCTGAACTTTGAGGTAGTGGGCGTGTCCGATATCTGGAAAAAGCGCCGGGAGGAAGGGGCCGCCATCTGGAAGGAGAAGATGCAGCGCGACGTGGTGGCCTACCGCAACAACGAGGAGATGTACAGCAAAAAGGCGGTGGACGCCGTGTTTATCAGCACCGCCGATTTTCAGCACGCGCTGCACGCCATTGAGGCCGTGCAGGCCGGCTGCGATGCCTACGTCGAGAAGCCCTTTGCCGAGACGATGGCCGACAACCGGGCGGCGCTCAAGGCCATCAAAGGGTCGAAGCAGATTGTGCAGATTGGCTCGCAGCGCCGCAGCGGCGACAACTACCGCGCGGCCGAAGCGTTTATCAAGTCGGGTAAGTTTGGCGATATTAAGATGGTAGAACTGACCTGGAACGTGAACCAGCCCGGCCGCTGGCGCCGGCCCGACCTGGTGCCCCAGCTCAAGGAAGCCGACACCGACTGGAAGCGCTACCTGATGAACCGGCCCGCCGAAGCATTTGATGCGCGTAAATATCTGGAATTCCGACTTTTCTGGCCCTATTCTTCCGGGCTGGCCGGGCAGTGGATGAGCCACCAGATTGATACTGTGCACTGGTTTACGGGCTTGCAGCACCCGCGCAGCGTGGTGGCCAACGGCGGCATTTATATGTGGCAGGATGGCCGCCGCAACTGGGATACCCTCACGGCGGTGTTCGACTACGGCCCGGCTCAGGATATGACCCACGGCTTTCAGGTCACGTTCGGCTCGCGCATGGACAACGGCGACGAGCATCCGGCCGAAATCTACTATTCTAACGGCGGCGAGCTGAACCTGAATACCAATACGATATCGCCCCGCGGCGGCCTCACCCAGAAATTTGCCGAAGCCATGCACATGCAGCCATTTTTGCTGCCCGAAACCAACCTGGGCAATGCCGAAGCCGTTATTGCCTCAGCCAATACCGGCGGCGATAAGCTGACTTCCAACCACGTACGCAACTGGATGGAGTGCGTGCGCAGCCGCCAGACGCCCCACGCACCGGTGGAGGCCGGCTACAGCCACTCCATTGCCACCATCATGACCAATGCGGCCGTGCACACCGGCCAGAAGGCCACCTTCGACGAGAAAACCCAGGAAGTGATGGTGGGCGGAAAAGCGTTCATGTATTAATTATTAATTATATATGAAAAAAATAATATCATCCGGTGCTTTACTGGCTGCTGTAGTAGCTTGCTTGCCGGCCCAGGCCCAAAAAGCCGAGCCCGTGCGCGTAGTGAAGGCCGGTACGGGTAAAAAGATAGATGTGTACGTCGGCAAGCAGCTGTTTACCAGCTTCCTGTATCCCGATTCGCTCGAAAAGCCGGTGCTTTATCCGCTGCGGGCGGCCGATGGAAACGTCGTAACGCGGGGCTTTCCGCTTCAGCCCAAGGCAGGCGACCCGACCGACCATCCGCACCACATCGGGCTGTGGTTTAATTACGAGAACGTGAACGGCCTCGACTTCTGGAATAACTCCTACGCCATTCCGAAGGAAAAGAAAAACGCTTACGGCTGGATTAAAACCGACCGCATCCTTACTACCAGCAGCGGCCCCACCGGCGTGCTGGCCTACCATGCCAACTGGACCAACCAGGCCAATGAGGTGCTGCTCGAAGAAACCACCCGCTTCGAGTTTAGCGGCACCGGCCGGGCCCGCACCATCGACCGCGTGACGACGCTGAAAGCCGTGGTGCCCGTCACCTTCAACGACGCCAAGGATGGCTTGCTGGGCCTGCGCCTGGCCCACGAGCTGCAAATGCCCAGCACCCAGGACCAGAAATTTACCGATAGCAAAGGCATCGTAACGGTGGTGAAGGCCGGTACCGACCACGTGCCCAACGGCAGCTACCTCACCAGTGCCGGCAAGCGCGGCAACGATGCCTGGAGCACCCGCGGCGTGTGGTGCAAGGTGTTTGGCAAGATGGGGGCCGACTCGGTGAGCATCGCCATTATCGACCATCCCGGCAACCCGAACTACCCGACCTTCTGGCACGCCCGCGGCTACGGGCTGTTTGCGGCCAACCCACTGGGCGAGAAGGTTTTTACCGAAGGAAAATCAGCCAAAAACCTGCGACTGGAAAAAGGCGAATCCGCCACGTTTCGCTACCGCATTCTGATTGACGACGGCAGCAAAACGCTATCGAGCCACCAGCTGGACGAGGAAGCAGCGGCTTTCGCCAAAAAAAAATACGGCCAGTAAATAGGAGTTGAGAGTAAAGAGTGAAGAATAAGGAATTAAAAACCCGAGACTTACACAAAATCTTCACTCTCAAATCTTCACCCGGCTAGGCGTCTAAAATAGCCGCGTATTCGGCCTGGTGGCGCTGCACGAAGCCGGCCACAAACGGACAGCTGGTGCGCACGCGCAGGTGGTGCTGCCGGGCATAGGCCAGGCCGGCGCGGGCCAGCTCGTCGGCCTGGCCCTGGCCGCGCTGCCTTTCAGGTACAAAGGTGTGGGTGAAGTCGATAACGCCCGGAGCGGGCAGTGTATAAGCCAGCTCGGCCGGGTCGTCGTTCTGGCCAGTAGTAAATGATTGACTAACAAGGTCGTGGTGAATGGCCATGCGAATAGGGGAGCGGAATAAAGCGGGTGATAAGAAGCCTGTGTACGTAGCCGGGCCAAAAAATGCGGGAGGCAATGCTACGATTCAGCAACGCGAACCCGAAAAGAAGAGTAAACACTACTCCGGGCCCGGCCCGGCTGTTTACCGAACATCTTTCTTTTCCTCCCATGAATACCAATTCAGCTTCGACTTCGGCAGACGACGACAACCAATTGCCCGAGGGCCAGCGCGAGCGCGCCGCGCCGGCTCATCTTACGCCCGATGAGGCCGCTACTCAGGCTCAGGCTGGCACGCCGCAATATGGAGACTTTGGCAAGCCCGAGTACACCGCGGCGGGCAATGCGCCCGGCACCGGCCGCAACGGCTCCAACGACAACCCCGACGAGTTCAGCGAGGTGCGTAAGCCCGAAGATGCGGCTAAAGCACCAGCAAACCCCGGTGACCAGCGCGGCCACACCACCCAAAATCAAAACCCGGCCGCCGTGCACGCCGCCCGCCACGCCGACACCGACGCGCAGCGCGCCGCTTGGGCTGACGATGACCCGCGCTATGCCGGTGGCAAGCCCGAGGCTACTTACCAGGACGACAACGACAAGGAACACGATAAAAACTAGCTCTTATGGCAACTGCTCCCCAACCCGCCGCCGGCAACAACGAAAACCGTAAGGCAGCCGCTACGGCCACTACCGACGCGCAAGCCGACCGCTCTGCTAACGCCCGCACTGCCACTGAAAAGGAATCGGATAGCTTCCTCGACCGCGAAACCGCCGGTCAGGTATTCGACGAAAACGACAGTGGCCAGCAAATGGCCGACCAGATGGATGATTCGATGCGCTCAGAAATGCAGGCGCCGGTGGGTGCCGCGCCAGCCTCCGACGAGAATGTGCCCACCGAGCTGTCGCGCCCCAGCGAGGCCAACTTTACGTTGCCCGAAATGCAGCACCAGGGTAAAAACCTGACCGCTGAAGGCGACGCCGACTAAACCAGCTTCATAACAAGTAAGTCTTCAAAAGAGCCTGTGACCTTAGGGACGCAGGCTCTTTTGTATCCAGCCTGCTTTATCTATGCCCGTACTGCCGCCCGCCCTACGCCGCGCCTTGCTCGACCTGCCACAGAAAGAGAAAGACCAGCTGCTGGCCCGCCTGGTAGCCCAGGATGCCTTGCTGACCGAGCAGCTGACTTACCGCCTGCTCGAAGGGCCTGATGCCCTGGCCAACCGCCGGGCTGCCCTGCGCAAGCAGGTAGACGACCCCGTGCGCGGCTACCACCAAACGCCTAATGACCTGCTCGTTATACTGCGGCAGCTGCAAGCGCGGCTGGCCTACCATGCCCGGATTACGCAAGATGCCTTTGGGGAAGTAGAGCTGAGCCTGCGCCTGCTGACCAACGTATTTGAGCACCAGCCCGCGCTGGTGGCGCAGCTGCACGGGCCCACCCAGCCCCTGCTTCAGCACCTGGTGCGCCGGGCGCAGGAAACGCTGAGACAGGCTGAAAAGCTGCATCCCGATTATCACCTGGAGCTGGCCGCTACTACCAATACTGTGTTGGCCGGCTTGTTTGGCTCGGGCGCGGCGCCGCTGGCCCGCGAGGCTGGGCTGCCAGCTCGGGTAGCCTGGGGTAACTCAGACTAGACTGACAAGCCAAGTGTATTCAGCAAGTTAGCCCCAAGCACTACCAGCATGCCTGGGAAACAAGCCGCCGCTTACTCGCGTAAACAACCCGTCGGCTATCGACTGTCTGGTGGCCCTTTTGCTGCTTCTCCCATGAAAACCATCGTTTTATTCCTGCTTAGTGCCTGCCTGCTTTCAGCGCAAGCCGCTACGGCTGGCCGCCGGCCCAAGGCCCGCGACTTTGCCCGCACCAACGACGCCAAAAACCATAATGCCCACATGCGGTTTAGGCACAATCCTCATCCACTGCCAATGATAGATTTAAAAGCGCACAATGCCGGGAAATTCAAAACGGTACGCGCGAATAAGAACTATAAGTTTGAATAAGCTGTGTTTGTAAAAAAAGGCAGCCAGCCCCAAAGGCTGGCTGCCTTTTTTTACGTAGGTAACCAACCGGTGATAACCGGTCTGAGTGGTACTTTTACGAGTATTCTTTTTCCTGAATATTATCTGATTATATGAGATTACTTAGTACTCTGTTATGGCTTGCTCTACTGGCTGGTGCCGGGGCAGTAATGGCGGCTCCGCCCACGCTGCCGGGCCGGCTGGTATTTAAGCTGCGGGCGGGCGGCGCTGCCCCGACTGCCGAGCTTGATGCCGTGCGGGCAGCTTTGCAATCGTTGCAGGCTACCGGCCTCACGCAAAAGTTTCCCCTTAGCCTGCCTCCCAATCCTGAGCAGCCAGGCGGCGTTGACCTGCGCCGGGTATTTGAAATAACCGTGCCGCCTACGTTGAGCCTGGCTAAGGCGCGCGCCGTTCTGCTGGCCAGCGGCGTAGTAGAATACGTAGAGCCGCTTTATATAAGGCAGCCGCTATATGTGCCCAATGACCCGCTTGCCGACTCAACTACCGGGGCCCAGTATTACTTGCGGCTGATTAATGCCTACCGCGCCTGGGATTTTACCAAGGGCGATACCAGCATGGTCATTGGCATGACGGATACCGGCATTCGCTACAGCCACGAAGACCTGCGCCACCAGGTGAAATATAATTATGCCGACCCTATCAACGGGAAAGATGACGACGGCGATGGCTATATCGACAATTTTCGGGGGTGGGATTTTGCCAATAATAATAACGACCCGCTCTACGAGGGCGTGGTGGCCCACGGCTCGCTAACCTCCGGGGTAGTGGCCGGGCAGGCCGACAATGGCAAGGGTATTGCCGGCGTAGGATTCCGGTGCAAGTTTTTGCCGCTGCAAATATTTTCTGACGTCGGGGTGGCGGCTTTTGGAGGGTATGAGGCCGTCGTGTATGCAGCCGACCACGGCTGTAAGGTTATTAATATGTCGTGGGGCGGGGCGGGCGGCTATTCGAGCTTCGAGCAGGATGTATGCACGTACGCGGCCGTAAACCGCGACGCAGTGCTGGTAGCGGCGGCCGGAAATACGCCCAATGACCTCTTGTTTTACCCTGCTTCCTACGACCACGTACTGTCGGTATCGGCCACCGATGGTGCCGACGCGAAAGCCAGCTTTGCTACCTACAGCCACCGCGTAGACCTGGTGGCGCCGGGTATCAACATTTTCTCGACCTATGGCTGGAATGTGCAGCTGGCGGCCGATTCAGTAGATACCGATTACTGGCGCTCGTCGGGCACTTCCTTTTCTGCTCCGCAGGTGTCGGGAGCCGCCGCCCTGGTGCGGGTCAGGTTTCCGCAGCTCACGTCCGAGCAGGTAATGGCGCAGCTGCGCCAAACTGCCGATGCCAGTATCTACAAATTGCCGGCCAACGCAGCTTACCAGGGCTACCTGGGTACGGGCCGCCTGAACGTGGGGCGGGCAGTTGCTGCCCTTAACCAGCGGGAAGCCCGGGTAGTGCGCAGTGTCATGCTGCCGCCCAGCGCCGCAGGGTATGCGCCCGGTGATACCTTTCAGCTGGTAGCTACGGTGCGCAACCTGCTGTTGCCCATCGTCGGCCTCAAAGTAACCTTAACCTCGCTTTCTCCTTACGTGGCTGTGCGCCAGGGGCTGTTTGAGGCAGGCAGCCTGGCTACGCTGGCCGAAACCGACAACAAGGCGCTGCCTTACTGGCTAACGGTAGCGGCTACCGGTGTGCCAGTAAATACAACGGCCACTTTACGCTACCATTTTACGGGCGATAACGGCTATCAGTCAGACCAATACGTAGACGTTACTCTGAATCCGGACTACGTGCAGCTCAATGCCGGCGACCTCTCGCTGACCCTGACCAGCCGCGGTAGCCTGGCCTACGATGACCTTGCCGGCACGTTGGGCCAGGGCGTCAGCTACCGCAACAGCATACCGCTGCTTAGTGAGGGGGGGCTGCTGCTCGCTACTTCACCTACCCGCGTCTCAGACCGCCTGCGCAGCACCAACGGCGGGGCGCGCCAGTCGTTTTATACCCTGGCTCAGGTGAGGCGCCTGGCCCCCGGCCCCCGCGCCGACCAGGAGGCCTACGGCGTATTTCGCGACTCGCTGCCCACTGCGCAGCAGCCACGCTCGGTGGGAGTACGTATTCGGCAGCATGGCCAAAGCTGGGCCGCGCCCGCCGCCCGCCGCAACGTTATTTTGCTCAGCTATTCCTTGCAAAATCTTACTGCCGACACCCTTAAGCCCCTGTATGCCGGCTTATTTACCGACTGGGACCTGCCCGGCGCCCCGGCCCGCAACGTAGCCCGCTGGGATTCGGTCAACCGCGTAGGCTATTGCTTCGACCCTGTAGCGCCAGTCGTGTACACCGGCATTCAGGTTCTGGGTACTGGCCCGGCCGGCGTATACTCTATTGATAACCAGGCGCCCAAATCCAGTCCCATCTATTTTGGCGATGGGTTTAGCCCTGCCGAAAAATACCTGGCGCTCAGCGGGGGCTTCGGGCGGGCCCACCGCGAGGCCGGCACCCTGGCTGCCGGCACCGACGTATCGCAGGTAGTAAGTACGCTGCTGACCCGGCTGGCTCCCGGCGACTCCGCCACCATAGCGTTTGCCGTGCTGGCTGCCCCTACGCTCGCCGAGCTGCAAACTGCGGCCCAGGCCGCCACTGCCACCTACCAGCAGGTACTGGCGGCCCGGCCGGCGGCCGGCCCGGCCGCTTTCTGGAAGCTCTATCCTAATCCGACTAATGACCGGCTGCAAATTGAGCTGCCCACGACGCTGGGAGCGGTTATGGCTCAGGTGTTTGACAACATGGGCCAGCAGGTGCTGGCGGCCCCGTTGCGGGCCGGTGGCGGCGAGTTGAGGCTGGCAGGCCTGGCTCCGGGCCTGTACGTAGTGCGAATAGCCGGCACCAGCCTGGGGCAGCGGGTAGAACGGGAGTAGCGTCTGCTCGGGCCGGCCGCGACCAGTCTGAATGTAAAAAGCCGAACTCGGGAGAGTTCGGCTTTTTTGCTGAAAATCAGCGCAAAATAGAGCGGGTAAAAAACAGTTGGCAGGTGTTGGATAAGCCTAGCCAGGTGCAGGTGCCTGATAACGAATACCTGAGAACGCCTGTGCTTTTGACCGAGTACTAATTAACTAATAGCTGGACCCCGACTTCGTAGCTGCGCTGTCTTTCTTCATCCCTTTGTGGTGCATTTTCATGTCGCCTTTGCGGGGGCGGGTCGTGGCCTTCATGGTGTTGCCGGCGGCGTCTTTGCCTTTCATCTTCATTTTGCCGTCGTCACCCACCTTGGTTTTAACAGTCATGCCATCGGCTTTGGAGATGGTTTTATCGCCGCCGTCTTTGGTAACCGTGGTGGGCGAGGTTTGCGCCTGGGCCGAAGCTGCAACGAATAAGCAGAGAGCTACTGCAGAAAAAAGAGTCTTTTTCATAATCAGAAGTGAAAAAATGATGTGGCGGCTATACGCATAGCCGTCGAGCTAAGTTTAGGCCGCCGCCCGCCGCCTAGGGCCGGCGATTCACGGCATTCAGGTCCTCAAAGGCCTGCTTGAGGCGTGTTACGAACGTTTTTTCGCCTTCCCGCAGCCACACGCGGGGGTCGTAATACTTTTTGTTGGGCGCGTCGGGGCCGGTAGGGTTGCCAATCTGGCCTTGCAGGAAGCCTTCGTTTTTCACGTAGTACTTCTGAATCCCTTCCCAGAAAGCCCACTGCAAATCAGTATCAATATTCATCTTGATAGCGCCGTAGCTGATAGCTTCCCGAATTTCCTCCTGGCTCGAGCCCGAGCCGCCGTGAAATACAAAATCAATAGGCAACGCCTCGGCGATGTTGTGCTTCTGACGCAAATGCTCTTGCGAATTGTGCAGAATCCTGGGTTGCAGCTTTACATTGCCCGGCTTGTACACGCCGTGTACATTGCCAAAAGCCGCCGCGATGGTAAAGCGCGGGCTTATTTCGCTGAGCTTCTCATAGGCATAGGCTACTTCCTCGGGCTGCGTGTAGAGCTTGGCGCTATCCACATCCGAGTTATCGACGCCATCTTCCTCCCCGCCGGTTACGCCCAGCTCAATTTCCAGCGTCATGCCGATTTTGGCCATGCGCGCCAGGTACTTCTGGCAAATTTCGATGTTCTCCTCAATCGGCTCTTCCGACAGGTCGAGCATGTGCGAGCTATACAAGGGCTGACCGTGCTCGGCAAAAAACTTCTCGCCGGCCTCCAGCAGGCCATCAATCCAGGGCAGAAGCTTTTTAGCGGCGTGGTCGGTGTGCAGAATCACGGGCACGCCATAGGCCTGCGCCATCAGATGTACGTGCTGCGCGCCCGAGATGCCGCCCGCGATGCTGGCCTGCTGCTTGTCGTTGGCCAGGCCCTTACCGGCAAAAAACTGCGCGCCGCCGTTAGAAAACTGAATGATTACCGGCGAGTTAAGGTCGCGGGCCGTTTCAAGCACGGCATTCACAGTGTCGGTGCCGGTTACGTTCACGGCGGGCAGGGCATAGCCGTTAGCCTTCGCGTGTTGGAAAAGGGCCTGCACTTCGTCGCCGTGCAGCACGCCGGCCCGCAGGCCGGTCAGGGTGGATGTTGCCATGTTTGGAAAGGCGCGGCGCTAAGGGTGCCGCGCTGCAAAGAAAACAGCCAGGCCGCTGTTTTGGCATCAAGCCCCGAAATTCGGGGCTGAAGTCCGCCGCGCCTTAGCTGCAGGCCAATGCTTGCAGCTAAGGCGTAGAGTACGAAAAGCTACGCTAAAATCAAGCAGCATTGGCTTCGTGCTTAGCAGCTGATTCCAGGTAATATACAACCTCGTCAATGGTGAGCCGGCCTCTGGAGTACAAATCAAGCGCCTGTTGCTGAGAGGGTTTTACCAGAAATGGAATGCCGTTGGTATAGAAAATAATGGCTGCTACAAGTCGCTGGCGGCTCTGCTCAGTAGCAGGGGAACAAACTTGTAAGGGTTGAATAGAGCGGGTGGGAAAGTTCATAAGTTAAAGTTAGTGCCCGCGGTCCGTTTTTTTGTGCTGGTTTTGTGCAATTATTTTAAATCTTACTACCTATGGTGCCGGGCCAGGCAGCAGAGGCGTCGCTGAGGAGCGCTTCGGCATAGGAGGCGCCCAACTAAACTCCCGAAGCTGGCACCGGGCCCGCAGCAATGCTTAACGCTTATCGATGCCAGCGCGTGCTGGCAGATTGCTCGGCCGCCGTTGCTGCTTCACTAGCTGGCCAGGAAGTAGCTTCCATTATCTACCCGAAAACCAAGGGTACAGCACCCGGCTTGCCACAGTAGGGGGAGGCTATTTATGAAATATAGTATAAGCTGCATATAATAAAAAAGGCCTTCACAATACCGTGAAGGCCTTTTAGTGGTCGCGTTAGGAATCGAACCTAAATCTAGAGCTTCGGAGGCTCCTATACTATCCGTTGTACTACGCGACCCGTTGCGGGGCTGCAAAAGTAGCTACAAAAGCCGGGGTGGCCAAACGCAGGCTGGTTTTTATCCGGCTTGTGGCTCAGGCGAAGCATCCAGGCAGCAATTCGGGCGGCTAAAAATTGCCTGTCTGGCGATGCCGCAATGCGTCACTACCTAGCTAAAGCCTAATACCGGATGCGGCTGATAGGGCTCTTCAAGGCGTTTTATCTCCTCGGCTGAGAGCCGTACATCTACGGCGGCCACGGCATCTTCGAGGTGGCCGGGCTTGCTGGCGCCCACGATGGGGGAAGTGATAACGGGCTTGCTCAGCATCCAGGCCAGGGCAATCTGGGCGTTAGGCAGGCCGCGCTCCTGGGCAATTTCCGTCACGCGGTCGGCCACCGCAAAGTCGTCGTCGCGGCCATACAGGCTTTTGCCGAAGTTGTCCGTTTTGGCGCGCTCGGTTTCGTTGCGCTCCTTCAAGCGCCCGCCCGTGAGCAGCCCGCGCGCCAGCGGCGACCACGGAATAACGCCGATTTTCTGGTCCTGGCACAGCGGCAGCATCTCGCGCTCCTCCTCGCGGTATACGAGGTTATAGTGCGGCTGCATACTCACGAAGCGCGTCCAGTTGTGCTTATCAGCCAGGTACAGCGCCTGAGCAAACTGCCAGCTGAACATTGACGAGGCGCCGATATAGCGGGCCTTGCCAGCCTTTACCACGTCGTGCAATGCCTCCAGGGTTTCTTCAATAGGCGTGTTGTAGTCCCAGCGGTGTATCTGGTAAAGGTCCACGTAGTCGGTGCCCAGCCGCCGGAGGCTGGCGTCGATGGCGCTCATAATGTGCTTGCGCGAGAGGCCTTTATCGTTCGGCCCCGGCCCCATCGGGTTAAAGACCTTGGTGGCTAGTACCAGCTCGTCGCGCTTGGCAAAGTCGCGCAGGGCACGGCCCACTACTTCCTCACTTGCGCCGTTGGAGTACACATCGGCCGTGTCGAAGAAGTTGATGCCTAACTCCAGCGCTTTTTGAATGAAAGGCCGGCTGGCTGCCTCGTTCAGGGCCCAGGGCCAGCGCTCGGTGGGGGTGCCGTAGGTCATGGTGCCCAGGCAAATTTTAGAAACCTGTAAGCCAGTGTTTCCTAAGCGGGTGAATTCCATCGGAAAAGGAAAAGAGTAATTGAATTAAAAAGAACGTCATGCTGAGCTTGCCGAAGCATCTCTGTCGCGCCGTCTGATTAGTACCCCTGGCGCCGTGGTAGAGATGCTTCGGCAAGCTCAGCATGACGTTCACTAGGTTTAGGGAGTAAACCAAAAAAGCCCGCCCAGGTTACCGGACGAGCTTTTTCATACATTCAATTTTAGCTATATTACGCAGCGGCCAGCACTTCCTTCACGCGGGCGGCGGCATCTTTCAGCAGCACGGCCGACTTCACCTGGAGGCCGCTCTCATCGATGATGCGGGCGCCCTCTTCGGCGTTGGTGCCTTGCAGGCGCACGATGATGGGCACGCGGATATCGCCGATTTTCTTGTAGGCTTCCACCACGCCGTTGGCTACGCGGTCGCAGCGCACAATGCCCCCGAAGATGTTGATGAGGATGGCTTTCACGTTCGGGTCTTTCAGGATGATGCGGAAACCCGCCTCTACCGTCTGGGCGTTGGCTCCACCCCCCACGTCGAGGAAGTTGGCCGGCTCGCCGCCGCTCAGCTTGATGATGTCCATCGTGGCCATCGCCAGGCCCGCGCCGTTGACCATGCAGCCCACGTTGCCGTCGAGCTTCACGTAGTTCAGGTTCGAAGCCGAGGCCTCCACTTCCAGCGGGTCTTCCTCGTTGAGGTCGCGCAGGGCCACGAAGTCCTTGTGGCGGTAGAGGGCGTTGTCATCCAGGGTCACCTTGGCGTCAACGGCCAGAATTTTGTTGTCCGATGTCTTCAGCACCGGGTTAATCTCGAACATGGCCGAGTCGGTTTCATCGTAGGCCTTGTACAAGGCCGTCACGAACTTCACCATTTCCTTGAAGGCATCGCCCGAGAGGCCGAGGCCAAAGGCAATCTTACGGGCCTGGAAGCCTTGCAGGCCCACGGCGGGGTCCACAAACTCCTTGTGGATTTTTTCGGGGTGCGACTCGGCAACCTCCTCGATATCCATGCCGCCCTCGGTAGTATAGATAATGACATTTTTACCGCTGGTGCGGTCGAGCAGCACGCTCATGTAGTACTCCTTGGTAGGGCTTTCGCCGGGGTAGTACACATCCTGAGCGATGAGCACCTTGTGCACCTTGCGGCCTTCGGCGCCGGTCTGCTTGGTCACGAGCTGCATGCCCAGAATCTGGCCGGCGATGTCTTTTACCTGCTCCAGATTTTTAGCGAGCTTCACTCCGCCGCCCTTGCCCCGGCCGCCGGCATGAATCTGGGCCTTGATAACGTACCAGCTGGTGCCGGTTTGCTCGGTGAGCTTTTTGGCGGCTTCTACGGCTTCTTCGGCAGTGTCGGCGGTGAGGCCTTCCTGCACGCGCACGCCGTACTTTTTCAGGATTTCCTTGCCTTGATACTCGTGAATATTCATCGGAGGGGGTAGGGGTGGAGTTTTTTACTGGCGCGAAGGTAGGGCCGGATGCGGGAATGGGGAGCGTAAAAATCGTCTGTAATTGCGAGCCTGCGAAGCAAGCGCACCCGAACGAGTCGTGCGAGTGTCGTTCGGGTGCGCTTGCTTCGCAGGCTCGCAATGACAAAGTGCTGTCTAGGCTCGTTAGCGCCCAACGCCCGGCCCCCTTTGCGCGTAGCTTTGCCTTCCTACTATCTGTTTTCCTTCGTTCGCTTTGCTACAAGCTATTAACCTCCGTAAAAGCTACAACTCGCTGGAAGTGCTCAAGGGCATCGACCTTACCATTCAGCGGGCCGAGATTGTGAGTATCGTGGGGTCGTCGGGCGCCGGAAAAAGCACGCTGCTGCATATTCTGGGCACCCTTGATAACCCCGACTCGGGCGAAGTGCTGTTTGATGGCGAGTCGGTAACGAGCCTGGGCCGCACCTCGCTGGCCAGGTTTCGCAACCGCCACATTGGCTTCGTGTTTCAGTTTCACAACCTGCTGCCTGAGTTTACGGCCATTGAAAACGTGTGCCTGCCCGCTTACCTGGCCGACCGCTCCGAAAAAGAGGTGCGGGTGCGGGCCCGCGAGCTGCTCGGCCTGCTTAATCTTGACCACCGGGTCGACCACAAGCCCAGCGAGATGAGCGGTGGCGAGCAGCAGCGCGTGTCGGTGGCCCGCGCCCTTATCAACTCGCCCGAAATTATTTTCGCCGACGAGCCTAGCGGCAACCTCGACTCGAAAAACGCCCAGGAGCTGCACGAGCTGTTTTTCTGGCTGCGTAAGGAGTTCGGCCAGACTTTCGTCATCGTAACCCACAACGACACCCTGGCCCAGATGGCCGACCGCACCATCGTGATGCGCGACGGCCATATTTTGGAGGAGTAGCGGGTAGAAATCCAAAAAAGACCTTCCTGCTGAGCTTGTTGAAGCAGCTCGCTTGCGCCGTTAGGTTAGTAATCTAAAATCTAATGAGGCGGGCGAGCTGCTTCGCAGGCTCGGCAGGACGTTCTTTTTTAGCTTTTCTAACAAGATGGCCCGCGCTAAGCCGGTTGGAAAATCGCCCTGCTCGGAATAATTTTTAATTGCCCGTTAAAGCGTCTGATAATCAGCGATAAAATTTGCTAAATAAATTGGCTTTCGGGGCACCTTCTTTAGCCTGGCTGGGTTTGATATTCGTACTACAGAACGATAACCGGCCGCCGGCCACCCCAACCATGACCGAAGTCACCAAAGCCCCGAAAGAAGCTACCGCCAAAAAGGCTGCTCCCCGCGTGGAGAGCTATGACATCGCCAAGTCGGACGAGACGCTCGACCTGGCGAAGGACCTGGCTAAGTTTATCAAGGAAAATAAGCTCAGCACCCAGGTGCAGGGCAAGGAGTTTGTAAACGTGGAGGGCTGGCAATATGCTGGCTCACGCCTGGGCATCGTACCCATTGTGGAGCACGTCATCAACGTCAGCTCCGAGCAAGAGATTAAGTATCAGGCCAAAGTAACGCTGTTCGATATGCGCTCGCAGCATACCGTGGGCGCCGGCTTCGCCATCTGCTCGAATAAGGAGAGCGGCAAGAAGTTTTACCAGGAGTTTGCCATTGCCAGCATGGCCCAGACGCGTGCCATCGGCAAAGCCTACCGCAATATCCTGGCCTGGATAATCCGGGCGGCCGGCTACGAGCCCACGCCCGCTGAGGAAATGGAGTACACCGGCAATGTGCCTGCCCCCGCCTTGGCCCCGGCCGTAGCGGAGCCCACGCCCGTGATGCGCGCCGTAACCACTGCCCCGGCCCTGCCAGTAGAAACCCCTGCCGCCGAAGCGCCCGTTGCTTTACCGGTGCAGTATGCTACGGCTTCGCAGAAGGAAGAAATCATCCGCCTGCTGAACCACCCGCTCATCACGCGTCAGGAAAAGACGAAGATGCTGCTCAATATCAACCGCCTCGATGAGGAGCGTGCCACGCAGGCCATTGCCAAGCTGCGCAAAGCCATCGAAGACCGTGAGGGCACGACGGCCGTAGCTGCCTAGTAGCTTAAAGAAGATTCTGATTACCAGCCCGGTGCCGTAAGGTGCCGGGCTTTTTTGTTGAGTGCTGCCAGAAGTAAAGGGGCGGTTAAGCCAGCTGGTTAGTATACGCCTGCGGCGGCGTACGCCGCACGTAGTCGAGCAGCCGGTTGAGCAGCGTACTGGATAAAGCAGGTATCAGAGGCAGTAGAAAGGAGGCGGAAGACGTATCTACAAAGCCCAGCAAGGAAGCCAGGCTGGTGTCGGGCGCTGCTGCGTGGAAACCCATGCGCCACTCGCCAAAGCGCCGCACTGCCAGGGGGCCACTGGCCAGAATAGTGCAATTTTGGTGGCGTGGGTCGCGGGCAATATGCTGGTATAGCCCCATCACCTGAGACCGTTCGCCTTCCAGCACCTGAATAAACTTACCAGAAGGCACATAGAGCAACAGGCCGGTTACATCCTGCTTAGTATTGTAGTTTCGGGCGTGAAGCAGCAGGTCTTGCAGGTCGGCTTCGGTGAAGGCCTGGGTAGCCAGGCTTTCGTAAACGAGATAAAACAGGGGCATAGCGCTTAAAAGAGTATCGGCCTGCTAAGGTATAAATGCAAAGGCTGGATTCAGCTAAAGCAGGCCCGACACAGCGTTATTCTTAGTTAAATTCGCGTTTACAGGGTTGTGGACTGAACAAAACCCAGAGCCGGCTGGACCTTCGTCGGCCAGAGCGGCTTTGCCACCAACGGCAGCGCCTTCGGCAATACCAACGCACCGACGGCACGGCCGTGGCCTTTTTGCAAACTAACGGCAGTTTAGCCGAAGTGTTTGGGAAGAGCGTGCCTGCGTATTGCCGGGCATTCGGGTGCTGCTGGGGGGCATCGCGCCTACGAGTGCCAGCTTTCGGTTGTACATCACCAGCGGCAGTCTGGCCGAAGCCCTGCCTGGTATCAGCAGCTTTAGCCACGTAAGTGCGGCAAGCGGCAGCAGCATTATGCTTACCAGCGCCAACCTCGACGGTACCACCTACGTGAGCCTGGATAGTGTAGCCGTAGTGCCGACCCGCGTGGCCAGAGCCAGCCAGAGCTTCGTAGTACCAGCCAGCACGAGCACTTGTGTAGCGCGGGCTAGCGTCGAGGCTCCGTGTTGACGGTGGAGTAGTTGCGTAAGTCTGCCGAGAGCCTTCGCATGGGCTGTCCGGGGTGTTGTTTATATAGCTTTTTACAGAATACCAAAAAAGCTGGAAATCAGTCTATGCCGGCGACGATAAGTAAGAATGTCCTGGTAGCTGAACGTCATAAGCGCATTTTAAAACGCAAAAAAGTAGAAGCCCGCGTGGGGGTAGGCGATGCGCTGTGCATCTGTTGCTGGTCAGAACCGCTGCTTTGGGTGCGGCTCCCGGTTTTTACTGGCCTTCTTAATTGATGCACGATAACTTTTTTAGCCGGCGCTTACAGGGTGCGCCTTTCCGGCCACTGCTGAAAACGGGGAATCTACAGCTGCTCATTTCTGGTGGCCTGCCCTGGGAGGTGGCTTTTAGGAAGGCCAGCCGCAGCTTAATTGACCGGCCCCCTGGCAAACTGCTTCCCCAAACCATCGCGCGGCATACCCTGCGCACTGCCCACTAAACCGGCGTTCTTTCGTATGCGCGCGGTTCTGCTGCTGGCTTTGCTAGGCTGCGCCTCTTCGGTCGCTGCTTTTTCGGCCCTGACCCACCAGGCGGTGGTGGATTCCTGCTGGGCACATAACCTGGTGCCGGTGCTGGAAAGTCGTTACCCCGGCGCTACGCCCGCCGAGCTGCGCGAAGCCCGCAGCTACGCCTACGGCGGGTCTTTACTCCAGGACCTGGGCTACTTCCCCGGCAACGTGGCTTTCTTCTCCAACCTGACGCACTACGTGCATACGGGCGACTTTGTGGGGGCGCTCCGCGATGAGGCCCACACCCGCAACGAGCTGGCTTTTGCCCTTGGCGCGTTGGCGCACTACGTAGCGGATGGCGTTGGGCACCCCACCGGAACCAATGCCGTCACGAACCTCGTATTCCCCGAGCTCACTGCCCGGCTGGGCTGTCCCATCACGTATGCCCAGGCACCGCGCCAGCACGCCCAGGTTGAGTTTGCCTTCGATGTAACCCAGGTGCAGGCGGGGTACTACCGGTCGGAGGAATTTCACGAGGCCATCGGGCTTCGGATAAGCGAGCCGGTGCTGGCGCGGGCTTTCTGGCGCACCTATGGCTTGCAGCTGGCGCAGGTGCTGCCGCACGAAAAGCGGGGCCTGGCTGCGTTTCACTTCGTGGCGGCCGAGCTGCTGCCCGCCGCCGTGCGTGCAAGCGAATATGTGCCGCCTGGTCAGCTGAGCCGCCTGCCAACGACCGACCGGCTGCGCTATTACGAACGGATTAATACCGGGCATTTTCGGCGGCGCGGGGGCCCGCGACCCGACCATTTGAGCCTGGGGATGCACCTGCTGGTCTGGCTGCGGCCCACCCTGCCCCGGCTGGGAGTAGCGCCCCAGCTGGCGTTTCGCCCACTACCGCCCGCGGCCGAAGCTACCATGCAGGCCAGCTTCGGCCAGGCGATTGTGCGCTACCAGGCGCTGCTGGCCGACCCAGGCGCCCCTTTACCTAACCTGAACCTGGATACCGGGCGGCTGACTCAGCCCGGCGACTATTCCTTGGCCGACCGCACCAACACCCTGTGGATTCGGCGGCTGGCGAACGCCCGACGTGGGCATCTGGCACCGGCCGTGCAGTAAAACAACTGGCTTTTTTAGGCCGGGTTCTCCCGGCTTTGCAAGCGAAGCCGGGAGAACCCGCCTGGTGCTGACCTGGCTGCTGCTGCGGCCAGTGAAGCAAGTAGACTGAACAGCAAAAAGATATTTTTATCGGCTTACTGCCATGTGTTTAGCTGAAAAAAAGTGCGTTAAACAGCTATGTGTCAGGCCGGCGTAGGGGTAGGGCTGGCCTCATGCATCTTCCTGCCAAGCAGCCTGGTTGCCTCCGCAGCACCGAAGCCCGCCGGACTGATAAAGCTGCCTGAACCAAGTACGTTAAGCCGTCACTCGCTAGCACTCTGTCTATGCCTGCCTCCACTACTACTCAGCTTACTACGCTGCTGGCCGCGGCGGCCTTGCTTGTGGCAGTAGCTGCTTGTCAAAAGCAAACTACTGCCCTTATCCCCGCGGGCACACTGGCGGCGCTCCCACTTACTGCCTTAAGTCCGGCCGATAACCCTACCAGTCCGGCGAAGGTTGACCTGGGTCGCGCCCTGTACTGGGACCCGGTGCTCTCGGGTGGGCGGGACGTAAGCTGCGCCAGCTGCCACCATCCGGCCACTGGCTATGCCGACGGGCTCGACCTGGCCATTGGTGAAAACGGGCAGGGACTCGGCGCGGCGCGGCATTTCCGTATCCCCAATACTATTCCCTTCGGCCAGCGCAATACTTCCACTGTACTCAACAGCGCCTTCAATGGCCTGACCCTTACTGGCTCGGTAGACCCAGCCCTCGCCCCGATGTTCTGGGATAGCCGGGCCAACTCCCTGGAAACCCAGGCCCTGCTACCCGTGGCCAAGCTGGAAGAAATGCGCGGCCATCAATATGCCGAAGGGGCTGCCCCCGACTCGGTGGTGGCGCGCCTGCGCCGTATTCCAGCTTATGAGGCGCTGTTTCAGGCCGCCTTTCCTCAGCCGGCGCCCATCACGGCAACGACCATTGGCCAGGCGCTGGCTTGCTTCGAGCGTACGCTGGTAGCCACCAACTCGCCGTATGACCAGTACCTGCGGGGCAATACGGCTGCGCTCACGGCCCAGCAGGTGCAAGGCATGCAGTCGTTCTTGCAGAGTGGCTGCGGCAACTGCCACAGCGGCCCTATGCTCAGTGACTACCAGCTGCACGTGATGGGCGTGCCCGATAATGCCAAGAACTTGACTTCTGATACGGGTGCTAACGGTACTTATGCCTTCCGCACCCCCAGCCTGCGCAACGTGGCCCTGACCGCGCCCTACATGCACAGCGGGGCCGTAGCCAACCTGGCCGCCGTACTGGATTTTTATGACAACGGCCGGGACGGCACCACGGCCAACCCCCACGTGAGCGCCCGTCAGCGTGACCCGCAATTCCCTAACCGCGTCCAAAACAAGCAGGCCATCATTGCTTTTCTCAATTCACTTACTGACACCAACTACGACCGAACCGTGCCTGCCACGGTACCCAGCGGCTTAGCAGTGGGTGGTAATATTCAGTAAAATGCATGCTTGAGTTGCTTTTTCCCGCCAGCTTCTGCAATGCGTTGACGCAGCGCAGCGCACATGTGCGCCCGCTCCGTGTTTCTACCTTGCCAGTGGCCATGCTGCTCGCGCGCCTGCTGAGCCAGCCCAGCAGCCCCCGGGCGTAGCGGCAACCATCTTTTATCTATCTTGTATAAGACACGTATCACTTGAGTAAAAACTACTGGTTGAGCCAGCTGCGGGCCGCTATTCCCTCCTCATCTAATGGCCGTTCCCGATGATGATGCGCTGAATGCCCGCCTGTCGCTGCTGCGCAAGGCTGACCCCTCCGCGTTTATCGAACTGCTTTTCAAAACCTTTTACGCCCCCCTCGGGACCGTAGTGTACCGCGTCGTGTCCGACCGGGATGTGGTAGAGGACATATTGCAAGATGTATTTATGCGAATATGGCAAGGCATGGCCGCCCTGCCGGAGATAGCGTCGTACCGGGCCTACCTCACCCGCATGAGTCTGAATGCCGCCATTCGCTACCAGCAGCGGGCGCAGCGTCAGGTAGCCTGGGATGATGCCCCGCCCGACACTGCGCCGGTGGCCCCCAATGCGCTGGCCGAGCTACATGCCTCCGAAACTGCCGAGGCCGTTGCGGCTGCCCTGTCGCAGCTGCCGCCCCAGTGCCGCATTGTGTTTGAGCTGAGTCGCTACGAGGAAATGAGCTACCAGCAGATAGCCGATGCGCTGGAAATATCGCCCAAAACGGTGGAGAACCAGATGGGCAAGGCGTTGCGCATTATGCGCCGCGAACTGGCCGGCGTATTGAAAAACCTGTATTGGCTGCTGTTTTATATGAGCACCGCCAGCCTGAGCGCGCACCAGCTACCTGCGTTTCACCACAGCGGGTGTGCGGGGCAGCTCGGGCATCTGCGCTATTTTTGCGGGGTCGCGTGGGGGTAGCGCAGGGCTGGCGTATCTGCTATTCATCCGGGCTATTTTTTCAGGCCAACTTATTCTCCCTATGACGCAGCGCTACTCCGACCCGGCCGATGCCCCTTGGGTGCTGCTGGCCCGCCACCTGGCCGCCGAAGCCTCGGCGAGCGAGCGGGCGGAGCTGCGCGCCTGGGTACAGGCCGACCCTACTCATCTGCAAATCCTGACCACCGTCACCCGGGCCTGGGAGCGGGCCAGCGAGGCTACGCCTGGCCCGGTGCTGTTCTCACCCGCCGACGTAGAAGCTGCCTGGCAGCGCTTCCGGCCGCTAATGACTGCTGCCGTATCGACCCCGGCCGCCACGCCGGTTGTGCGTCCGCTTTGGCCCATCAGGCAACTGGCCGCTGCCCACCGCTGGCAACTGGCCGCTGGCCTGGCATTACTGCTGGGTGCGGGCTATGCGTTAGCAAAATCGGGGCTTTTTAAACCCCGGGAACAGGTGTTGACCTACGCCAGTGCCGCTGCTCGCCGTGCGGTGCGGCTGCCCGATGGTAGCACCGTTTGGCTCCACGCGCATTCGCGGCTGCGGTATGCAGGAGTAGGGCCGGAGCCGGCCCGTGGGGTGCGGGCCGTGCAGCTCACGGGTGAAGCGTATTTTGAGGTGCTGCCCAACCCGGCCCGGCCGTTTGTGGTGAGTACGACCACGGCCCGCGTACGGGTAACCGGTACAGCTTTCAATGTGCGCGCCTATGCCGCCGAAGACTCTGTAGAAGTTAGCGTAACCCACGGGCAAGTGTGGCTCTCGCACCTGGCACCCACCGACAGCGTGCAGCTGCTGGCGGGCACCCGGGCCGCCCTGCACGCCTCCGATGCGCCCGGCCGGATAGCCGCCCGCCTGCGCAGCAGTCCGGCCGCCGACCCCAATTTCCGGGCCTGGCAAACGGATACGCTACGGTTTGTAGATGCGCCGCTGACGCAGGTAACCCAAACGTTGCGGGCCACCTTCGGCACGACCATCGAGCTGCGCGATGCCGGCCTGGGGCAGTGCCGCTTTACCGGCACGTTTCCGCACCCGCAGCCGGCGGCCGTGCTGGCGGTGGTGGCAGCGGCTACGGCCAGCCGCCTCGCGCTCGACGAGCGCGGCAGCTACCAGTTGCAGGGGCCCGGCTGCGCTACCCCGGCTTCGGGGCTTCAAACTCCGGCGGCGTCGGCTACCCGCACGCCCCGGCCGTGACCTGCCAGCGGGCACACCACTACAGCGGCCGACTGGCCTGGCCGGTGCTGATGCTGTTGGCCTTGCTGGCCCTGCGCCCAGCGCGCGCACAAACCGTTACCCCAGCGCTAGCCCGGCTGGTGCAGCCGGCGCCGGGCACCCGTTCGCTGGGCGCGGTACTGGCTGAGCTGTCGCGCCAGGGGCATCTGCCGCTCAGCTATAGCAGCTCGCTGGTACCCGTGGCGCACCCTTGTACCTTGCGGCCCGGCCCCGCCCGGCCGCTGAAGGTGATATTGGGGGAAGTGCTGGCTGCCGAGCACTTATCCTACGGGCTGCTGAATGGGCAGCTGGTACTGTGGCCCGACCACGTGGCCGCGCCTCCAGGGGTGGCAGCGGTGAATGGGCGGGCTGCCTCCGCCGGCTTTCTTCCCGCCTCACCCTCCTCAAGCGCTATGGCGGCTGGCCGGGCCGGCAAAGCAGCTAACCCAACTGTATCACCCAGCGGCTCACCAGTGCCGGTAAGTGAGCACTCAAAGTCTTCATTAACAGATAGTAAGCCAGTGGCTGCCAATGGCCTTGCGGCCGACCAGCACACTCAGGTAGAGCGCGCGGGCAAACCCTTGCCTACTGTTACGGCAAGAAATAAAAAGGCAGCGACCAGCCCGCGTCAAGCCTTAGGCAAGCAAGCGCTACCCGGCCGCCCGGCCGTTACCCCCGTGGCTGAGCCCCGCACGGCCCTGCCTGTGCCTCAAAAGTCAGGCAGCGGTGCTGCTTACTCTAGAGCTATAGCTCGCGCTAAGTCAGTAGAGAAAAAAGCCCTTAGCCAGGCGGCGACAGCTGCCCGGCCTGGCAGCCGCCGAAGGCCGGTGCGTATACTAAGCCTGAACCGCCGCCCAGCGCCGCGAGAACCAGCTTTTTCAGCAGCTTTGCCCCCCGAGCCGGGCCCGGCTCGGGGGGCGATAGCCTTGCTAGCGCCAGTGCCGGCCTCGAACGTGCTCGTCTCAGAGCCCACCGGATTGCCCCAGGCGGTGCCGCTGCCACCGGACCTGAAGCCCAGCCCAAAGCAAAGTTTGCTGGCTGGTTCAGCACTATCCGCCGTAGCTGAAAGCACTAATCGGCCGGCGCTGGCTGGGCTGCTGCACCGCGGCTACCTGCATGGGGAAGCCTGGACCAGTGAAACCCTGCCGCTGAATGGGGCCGTTAAGCTTGGCGTGCCGCGTATTTACCTGGTGCTGGGCGCGGCACTCGGGCTATTTGACCATCAGTCGGGCCCAAGCTGGGGAGTAGGTATCGGCACCGCCGGCCGCAGCCGGGGGCGCTTCACGCTCAGCCTCGACCTGATGCAGTGGTTTGTGGGCGGCGACCGGGAGGCGCCGCCGAGCCTGCTTACGCAGCTGCGGCCGCTGCTGGCCTGGCAGCTCAGGCAGGGCAGCCGCTGGCAGCTGCTGGCCGGCCCTACCCTGAACCTGGCCACTGCTCATCAGGAGGGCCCGCGCCTCCACTGGCCGCTGGGCCAGGACCAGTGGCTCTGGCTCAGCTCCGACCGCGGGCCGGACCTGCTGCGCCTCTGGCCCGGCCTGCAAGTAGGGCTGCGTTTTTGAGCAAGGGTTTGCTACCGGTTGCTTAGCGCTTTCAGCAGGCAGTAGCTTGCTGTTCATATTAAAAATTACTTATATAGTAAAAAATCAGTGCATCCGGTAAGCTGCCGGATGCACTGACTGGTAGCGGCGGCGTTGCCAGCTCCTTAATTGGAGCCGGTAGTGCTAGTCGTAGTTGTGGTGGTGTTTACGCTGATGCAGCCCAGCTCGACCAGTGGCCCGGCGCTGCAGGTGTTCACATCGTCGGCATCGCCATCATTGCGCTTGATGGTGTAGCCCACCAGTACTTTCTCGCCGGCCTTGGCGTGGAAGTTGGTCCAGTTTGGGCCCGTCGGTATCACGTAGGTGCTGTCGGAAAGGTGCAGCACCAGGCCGCAGCCGGTGGTCTTGCTCAGGTCTACCACCACGGCGGCGGTGTTGCAGGTGCCGCCCGTGGGGCTGCAGCTGCCTTTTGTGCCGTCTTTCTCAAAGCAGCCGGTGAGCAAGGTGCTGGCACCTAAGGTAAAGAGGGTAAGCGCGGCGAAAGCCGCGCGGCGGGCAGAAAACATGTTCATAAAAAAGGTTGAAAAAGTGAGTTGAAAAAAGAAAAAGGGTAACTAAGAAATAGAGCAGGAGCGAGCGGCGTAGCGTTAGGGTATTACTTCCACCCAGCCCTTGTAGCGGCGGCCATCGGTGAAGGTGACGAGGTAGTAGTAGATGCCCCCGGCGCCGGCACCGGTCCAGCTAAAGCTGCGCGCGGGCGACTGGTACACCAGCCGGCCCCAGCGCGAAAAGATGCTGACGCCCGCAAACTGCGCGTCGCAGAAATCGGGCGGGAGGGCCCGGTCAAGGGTGAAGACATCGTTGAGGCCGTCGCCATTGGGCGTGATGATATTAGGCGGGCGAAAAGCCAGCGAGTCGCCGGGGCGCACCACCTCGAAGCGGATAAGGCGCGTGAGCTGGTGCGGGGTGCAGATGTTGCCGGCCTGGGCCAGCGTAAAATGCACCAGCAGGCCAGTTGGGCTGGCCGTGGCCGGGCCACAGGCCGGCTGCCAGCTAAAGGTGGCAGCAGCGCGGCCGTTGCCATTTTGGGCGCTAAAGCTCATGCCCACGGCAGCCAGGTCAAAGCCCTCACCGGCGGCGGTTAGCGTCAGCGCATTCGGAGCCGCATCGGTGCCGAGCAGGGTAGCCGTATAGGGCTGGCCCAGGGCCACGCGCACAACGGCGGGCGTAGTTTCGGGCACTGGCTCGGGTGGAAAGCTGGTTGTAAGAACCGGAGTAGTGCTCAGGGGCGGGGCAGCCGTAAACGCCACCCGTATCGTGTCGTGCTTGGGCAGCGAGCAGCCATTGTCGGCCACTACCACGTTGAGCAGGTAAACTTTTCCCTTGGTATCGGCACAGGTGGGAAAGCAGAGCGTGGCCGTGAGCGTATCGGGCTGGCCACTGGCGCGCACCGTGCCGCCGGTGCTGGTAGTAAAGCTGGGGGCCGTAGCCGGGTCGGTGAAGTTGAGGGGTTGCGCCGTGAGGGTAAGCGTCGAGTTAGGGTCGGGGTCGGTATAGCGAATGGTGAGGCAGTGCGGGCCACCGGGCACGAGGTGTACCGTATCGCGGCCCGCCTGGTAGCGGCGGCCCGCGGCCTGCACGGTCACCACGGGCGGGTTGTTGCTGGGGCAGTTAAGCACGTAGAGCTGAAAGTCACGGCGGGTTTCACCGATTTTCACCCCCTTGCGGTACTCTGCACAACGTACCCCGAACACAAACAGCCCCAGGCGGCTCGGCCGCACCGTCAGGCGCCCGGTGTGGGCGTCGATGCCCAGCGCCGGCGCGCCCGGAATCTGGTTAGCGGTACTCAGCCCGGTGGTCCAGTTCACGGTGGTGTAAGGCGCGGCGGCCGGCAGCGGGGCGGGGTTGAGCGCGGTTGAGTGGCCATTAAGCGGCGTCACCATGTCGTAGGCCAGCGAGTCGCCATCGGGGTCCTGCCCACCAAAGTCGTAGTAAAACAGGTTGTTCAGGCAGGCATAGTCGCCTAAGGCCGGAAAAATGCGCGGGGTAGAATCGATAAACGCCGCCCCGTTGCGGACCACGGCCGGAAACTCCAGGTAAAAGGTCTGGGCCGCCCCGCCGGGGTCCACAATGTTGCTGATGGCCAGGTTGCGGCAGCAGCGCTCCACGGCGGCATAGTAGCCGCTGGCGCTGGTGTAAGTAGCCGCGTCAAGAATAATATCTTTACTATATATCAGCTTGCGGGTGCTGAGCGAGCCCACCGCGCAGGCGGGGTTGGTGTAGCTCACAAACGTATTGCTGGTGAGTGGCAGCACCACGCTGGCGAGCTGCCGGTTGGTCGCTTTATCGAAAATGCCGGCCGTGAGCGCCTGGTCGAGCGCCGCCGCGTTGCCGTTAACCGCATCGAAATAAAGCGTAAGGGTGAGGGTATAGGTGCTGCCCGACTGGTGCAGCAAATCCATTTCGCCGCCCACAATGTGCGTTGCCCAGGCCGGCCCGGCAAGCAGCAGCAGCAGGCCGCCCAGGCTACCCCGTAGCCAGCCCCACCAGGTAAAATAGCATGGTGTCATCGACTTTCGTAGAAAAAAGAGCCGCCAGAAATATCTTACGCGTTGCTAGCAAGCTGCTTACCAGAGCCAGTGCGCGCCCAGCTTATTCGCCTCGACTATAGCTGCCTGCGGCACGCTCCAGCCGGCCAGCTCGCGGGTAAGCTCTTCTGCCAGGGTAGGCGGCGTGGGCCGGGCTTCGGGCCGGGGCCGCAGGCCCTTGCCCAGTTGTGACGCAGCCGGCGCTGCCTTGGCCGGCGTCTGGCTGGTGGCAGGCCAGGCTAAGAGCCAGCAGGCTGGGTAGCTCAGCAGCAAAGAGTTGGCAAGGCGGGCAGGGAGCATAGCTAAAGGGCTATTTTGAAGTAAGCGGAAGTAGCAAAGGCACCCGGGCGTAAACCCCGGATTCACTAGGTAGAGGCGTAAGCCGCCGCTAACCCCCACGCTTCTAAAAATTTATTTTTAGCCCCCGGCTTTCTTTGCATTGACGAAGGCACATGAGCCAGCCTCGGCGCACGGCCGGAGAATATGCCTTTGCCGTGGCCTGCCTGCTGGCTTATAGCCTGGCCAGGCACCTCGGGGCTTGGCCCGCACGAATTCAGCTGCCCACAATGGCAGAAAAAGCCCGCTAGTTTTACCCGTGACCCGACCTTGAGGTGGTCGGGTAAATCTGGACAGAACGAGGTCTTAGCTTTCCATCGTCATGAAAGATATTCCCTACCTGCCAAACGCCGGCGCTATGATGCCGCCTGCCGGGCCCAAGCCTTGTGCCTGGCCAGTGAAAGTGGCTCGACCCAAGCTGCTGAACGACCACCAAGCCCGGCGCTCGCAGAATTGCCGCGGCGACTCTGCGATAACGCCCTGGCCGAAAACCGGCTACCGGTTTTGGGCATCCCTGGTCGCGCCTTCAAATGGAAGTCCTCGAACGGCGTGAGGGTCCGTCTTTGCCGACCTGGCCGATGCCCAAGCCAGCGTCGCTGAGTATTTTGACTACTATAATCACAAGCGCCTGCATTCCACAAGTGACTATCAATTACCATGTCCCACTCACCAACAGCCACTTGGCTTTAGTCCCCTAAGCTGTCCAGCGTAACCGAACCAACTTAGGTGCCCCCTACGGTTGGGTACGCATACCCATTACATACTTCTATAACGAAAAAATGCCTTCCCAATAGCTAGAAGGTATTTTATTGTAGTCTGCAGTAGTCAAAAATTGAAATATGTATGTATCAGGAATATGATAGAAGAATCGAGAAAATAGCTTCAGAATGGTAGCGAAAGGCTCATAATCTATCAGAAAATAGGTCCGACTACCTGAAAGGACTAGTGGGTCCCCTCAAGAGTCCCCATGTAGTCAATCCATCGGGATTGCACAGCTGGGCCGTGAACTGTAGCAGAGAGAGTCGTCTTCTCACTCTTAGGCAGGAAAAGTAAGACTTCTTGCTGTCCGATTCAGCCAGACCAACTCAGAGAACCTGGACCATTATTACAACACCCAGCGACCACACTCCGACCTGGGTTACTGTATCCCGCTCGAAATCGAATTCTACTACCTTTTCAACCTACCTTAGCTCGATGTTCGTTTATACCCAACTACCTTACTTTCGCCATGTCTATTTTTGCCTGAGCACCGCTGTCCTAGTCCTAGGTCGGTTGGTCCTGGTAGCTGTCATGAAGAGTTAGGTAGTGCGGCCACCACGCATCGTTCCACCCGACTAGCAACTCGGTGCCAATGGTCGCTGTGCGTATGTCCTGGTGGGAGGATACGTTCGTTGTCACCACCGGTGCCGGAGGGAAGGACCATTTACTGGTTTTGTAGTCATAAACGGAGTAGTGAACTTCGTTATTGGGGGCACGCCAGAACAGGTAAGGATAGCTCTGGAGGCAGCCTAGTCCTGGCCCGCTACCCGTCACAAACACGGTTTGCTGTTGCACTGACCATACTTCTAAGTCAGTGGTAGTAGCCCAGAAAATTCCCTCGGCACTATGCAGCCCAGTCCAAGCCATCCACAGCTGGTTGCCCTGGATAGTCAGGGCTGGGGTATGGGTAGTGGAAATGCCAGGTATTTTCCGCGGGGTGTTCCACGCGCGGCGCCCTGTGTCGAACGAGGCGCACCAGATACCGTCCGAGTCGCCCTCGGCGTGCAGGCAATGGCCATAGTCGGCCCAGATCATCCAGAACTGATTATTAAAGTAAATAACTTTGGGGCTGGTGTAATCCTTAATGCGCGCATCACTCAAGTTGATGTGCTCCCAGTTGGTGTTAGCATCCAGTTCTGTGCAGCGGGCATAGCCTGTCCACAGGCTCATGCTACTATGCGCGTGCCACGCCACTACCAGTTCTTGCCCGTTGCTGGCTACGCTGGGCGACTCGAAGCAGTTGGTGCCGCCCCGCACAAAGTTGTGTCCGCCGTCGAGGCTGTAGTAGCGGGTATCGTGGGCATCCTGGTCAGCGATGACGGCCCAAGTTTTTGAGCCATGCCGGAAGAAATCGGGGGCCCAGCCGCTGTGGCAGGGCAAGTCGTGTTTCGGGGACCACACCAAGCCTGCACCCAGCCGGCTCCAGAGCAGAAGAAAAGCAGCGGAGGCTCGCTGGCCCAGCGGCAACGCCTGGCGCAAGATAGGAGCTACGGTCGCCTCGTCGAAAGGATGGTCTTTTACCCAATGAGTCAGGTTACGGTCCACCACTTGGTCCATAATAGGCTTAAGGGTTTCCCTATAAATGCTTAAGGACTTGCGCGCCAGCTTATCAAGTAAGCTACTCATGTCAGGGGCTGCGAACTCTTGGTTGTCCGGGTTAACCGTATCCCAACTCGCCTGCCCTTGCTGAATCAGGTAATGGTCCCGTACCTCCTGCTTTTCAGCGCATAATTCAAAATTAGCGTGGCGCCAGTCGGGTGGCGAATACCCTGCGTGGTACACAATAGGCAGATTAATCATGTTGCCCGCGTGCATCGGTTGGCTCAGGTCAGATACATAATGCAGGGCAAGCCCCAGTTTGTAAGCGGCCTCCAGGTGCTGCTGGTGGTCGTCGGGGTAGCGTGCAAAAAGTGTGGCCGCTTCCTGAGCATAGCGTAAGGCCTCTGAGTAAGCAGTTTGCTTGCTCAACTCATTTACGTTCCGGTCGGTGAGCAATTCGAATACGGCTTTGAGAAACCAGTTTAGCTCTCCTAGGTAATTAACTTTGGTTTCGGGGTTGTAGAAGTGCTTGTAGAATATGAGGGTGCCTGCCAGAACGCCGGAGTACTCCGGCTTGGTATCGGCCTCTTCCAAGCCAGCCAGCAGCCTCTTCATGAGGTCGTTGCGCTTGCTCTCCTCGGCATAGCCGCCAAACAAGTCATGTAGCCGTTTGGCTTCGGGGTGGTTGGTCAGCGCACCAAATACCTCAAACGCCCAGCCTACTACATCAGCATGCGTGTCCTTATCCCACTGAGGCCGCCGGGAGTGGGGTCTATGGTCTAAGCCACAGGCACTGTGTACTTGGGAGAAATCTACCGTAAATTCTGTCAGCAGCAAGCTGGTGGATTCGCTCAATGCCTGCCCGCTGATGCGTAAGCCATTTGGCTCACCCAGAACGCGGCCGTCGCGATTTTTAAGCCGGTAGAGATTATTACCCTTTGGCTCCAGGAAAAAGGCATAGGCTTGGTTTCGACCGGCGTCTAGTAACTCTATTTCGGACACCGACTTCCCCCGCAACTCCCCTGAAGTATCGGCCCTGAGGTAGTAGTTATGGCGCAACCAACGCAGCGCCACGCCTCCCCCCGCCAGGGGAACCTGTTGCAAAGACCCTGAAATCAGGGGAGTCTGAGTATTACCTAACAACACCAGTGGCTGGTTTTCAGCGAGTGGAATCAGGTACTTGCCGTCGAGTGATAAGCTATTGAGTGAAACCATGTTGTCTATGGATGAATGTACGAGATACCCTCAAAAGTATACTGGCTTTTCAGCCCTTGCAACACGTGTTTATACTGTATTTTTAGGTCAAGCTGGTGCAGTAAAAAAACGGACAGCTAACTAAGGTATGTGATTTAGAGCTGTTTCGGAGACAGTGTATGTGTAGCGTGGATTCTGCGAATCCGCGCGTGAATGGTACTCGAACAGCCCACGCGCGGATTCGCAGAATCCACGCTACATCCAGGTTGTACACTGAGCGCGAAACCGCTCTAGTAGGTCAATTTAAACTGCTGCCGTAAGCAGTAGGCCGGGGCGGAATGGCGACGGTCGAGCTTGAAGCTGGTGTCGAGGTAGCAGGCCTCTTCTAGGCAGGCTTCCTGCAGGCTGGCAAAGGCAACGTCGTAAGGTTGTTAACGTGCGCCAGCAGGCCTCGCCCCAAGCATTATCGGAGGAGTTGTCAGGCTAACAACACCTGCATATAAGTATTTTTTGTTCGCTACCGACGCGCCTAGCTGGTATAATGTCTCCCCATGATGGACTGGTAGCTGATTGACTCAAGGGCTAAACTTGCTTCAATATACTGAGTATCCTCTGCAAGATTATTTCGTTCACATTCAGCATAGTATTATGCAACGTCCTCACGACACACTTTCCTCACCCTGCTCCCCAGCTCTCCAATACCCCTCAAACTGTTCACTCGAACTTTGAATCCGACCCGAGGGTCCCCTCACGGGTCCCCCGAGAAACGAAAATGGCCTTCCTGATAGCAGGAAGGCCATAGTTGGTAGTCCGTAGGGGGCCAGAAATTAGGGTCTAGATGTATCTAGGATAGGGTAGGAGTATCGAGAAAATAGCTCGGAAATATGGCCTGAAGAGTCCGATATCTATTGGAAACTAGTTTTGACTACCTGAAAGGACTACTGGGTCCCCTCACGGGTCCCCGGCTGGATAATTCACTGAGGCATGTACTGCCGGGCCGCAAACTGTAAAAGAGAGGGCCGTCTTCTCGGTTTTGAGCAGGAAAATAAAGCCTTCTCTTTGTCTGTTTCAGCTAGACCGCCTCACCCTTACTTATGCCTAATGTGCGAAGTGGTCATCTTGGTAAAATAATTGTTTTATCAATCAAGATTGATGGGCGCTCAGTAATAATTGGAGATAAGTCCTTAATGACTGGAGATGAGTCATTCAACACTGTAGTACTAGCAGCTGGTAAGATAACAGGTGGGGTAACTGGAGATAGAGTCAATCCCAGGTCTTTTACTCGCTTGTCAAGAGAGGTTTGAACGATAGCTTTGAGAGCATCATTAATTTCGATTTTTTCAGATTGTAAGTACCCATTGTCCTTATCTAAAAAAACCTTTGCATTTAACAAATTATTTCTAATATTCGCCAATTGAGTATCGTATGTGGGCTTAGATATAACTTGAGATATACAGTTGAAAGAATCTTGATATAGCGAAGCCCAAGGAGTCTGGTTTGAGGACAAAATACTAAAATCTTTTTTCTCAAAGTATTCGTCACGAGATTCTATTAAGATTACAAAATAAGTTGCATCGTTAATAAAATTATTGTTGAACTTTAAGTTTTGTCCATCCCATGATAATTTAGAGGGATCATTGGTGTACTGCTGGTATTGAGTTGCTACGTCAGCTCCAAAGCTTACATAGTATCCTGGTTGCTCAGAGAATATAGATAACGGCGACAAATCGTAGTCGCTTGTTAAATATGTTTGAGCTAGGCTCTTATTAAAAACTTGGTCAAGAATTTGTTTGGCTCCGGTTATTACACCTAAAGTACTTTGGGCAATAGTCAGCGGCGGCGCGCTTTGTGAAACCGCTGATGCAACCTTGATAACATCATCCACTCCATCTTTTGCAGTTGAATTTAAAGTGACCTTAAGATTCAGCTTTGTAAAAGAGGTAGGAATGAATTCAATAATATTATGCCCCCAACCAATGTCAACAGGCTGTTTAGACTTCTTAATATTGGTAGCATCACTAGAACGGCGGTCAGTAAAGTTCACTGCCCCTGGATAATTAGCCGTCACTTCAGCGGCGATAAATGCTTGCCTATTGCGGCCAACTAAAGTTGTGTACCAATCAGATTTATTGTAAATCCGAGCCTGCTGAATCTGTATTGACAAATAGCTGCCATTAAGCTTTATCTTTTTTCCCGCGAAATTTTGCTCTAGATTTGATTGAACTCTTAGCCACTTACTTGTACTTTGAGCGAAAAGTGAAAGTGGAAGCATGCTTGCCAACAGTAGGGCTAAGCAACTTTTATCAAATAGTGGATTTTTCATACTATATCACAGGGCCGCTTGTACTGACATATGCATAAATTGCATATCGCTACGCCAAATAATACTAAGCAAATATACTCCTTTTAACCACTCGACAATTCAGTGCTAGCACTGAATTTTGTGTAAATATTCCTTTTTATTTTTAGGATAATAGGGCTCTATAGGTCTTTCTTGTCGGACCTTGTCCATAGCTTTAGCAACTAAAACTGAGGTGGTCCAGTAAAAACGGAGAGTGCACCAAGGAAAGCGGCGGCCTGATCCTGTAGCGCCGGGCGTGGCGCGAAAAGGCGGCGCTGGCCGTGGGCTCCCAACTAGGCGTCGGGCGAACTGCCCGCCTTAACCACTGCTAGTAGCCCGCGGAATTGACCTCCAACACGCGACAGCGCACGGGCCCGGCAGCGACTCGCTTAATGGACTGATAACAGGTTATGAGTAAGGTGGGTGGGAGAGCTTGCGCTCATAGCAGGTCACTAGTCATGACTTTTTAAACTGCCGCGCGCTTGTTCTACGCGGTTGAGTTTGGCGCGCCTGCACCTCATCTCGTCACGTTCCGCGCTGCTAGGTACGGCCTCGGCTACCGCGGGACGCTGCCAGCGGCCGCGTAGAGCGGGTGGAAGGCTCTAGGCACGGGCTGCGTGCGTTTGCCGCGCCTCAGCGGCCAGCTGGCGCACGCACTTAACTTTGAGAGCTGGCGTATACTTCTTGCGGGTGACGCGCTGGCCGTCAACTGGTTTCTGGTCGGTCATGGGTAGTGGAAGGGAAGAATTCTCCCCGTCTGTTTTTACTAGACCACCTCACTTTCCAGCGAGCAAAGACAGTATTTTCGGTTCCGTCTTTGCTCACCCTCACCGTGGGCCCACCGACGCCGAGACAGTACCACAGCGGACTTGCTTGTATCTCGCCCATTTTTTGGCAACGCTCAAAATGCTCGCAAGTGCCTAACAGGCGCTAGCACCGGGGCCTCATGGTGGTCCGTGGTGGGAGCAGTCGGGTGGGAGTTGCTAAGTGCGAAAGTGCGAAACTAGTGCCCTGGCGAGCAGTACTTAGCTGGCGAACTGTGCAATAACAAAAAGGCCGGAGCTAATCACTCCGGCCTTTTTGGGCTTGTAACTTATCGAGCCCTTCTGAACCCGTAAGGCTACAAATATAATGAAGCTTGAATAAGTAGCTGTTGGCTGCTGGCTTTTTCGTCCCACACTTGGCTCGCCCCTTCGCCCATCTTGGGAGCATGGCAGCGTGTCAGGACGAGTTTAAGCGCCTCCTCGACGAGGAACTGGGCGACTACGCCGCCCGGGCGTTGCAGCTGCTGGCGCAGGCTAGTATGTGCTTGCGTTAATAGCGCACCAGTGGTGAGGAGAGAAAGCCTGAGATGGCCCAATTGCGCTGCATAGTTTCGGGCACTAGCCCGCTCAAGAAGGGGCACCTTTCGGGCCGCAAGCGTCGAGTATCATCAGGGCTTACGCATCAAAATTGGCCGAGTGCGTTTGCGGCCAGTGAGGTCATTTTATAACCGGTCAGAGCCTACGGATTTTTGAGTCAACTGTGCCCGCACGAGCTAGAAAAGAAGTGCAGGGTTTTTGATGCGTAAGCCCTGCGAGTATTATAGCGCTGAGCACGTCGCACAAAGGCGGTAGCGGCCATTTGCTCCCAGCCGGCACCGGTCGGTCTGCCTGGCCTAATCACTGATAACAGCTGACTGGACTGATGTGTAGTGCTCGGCAAAGCACTTGTAACCGTTTATAAAGACTCGTGCGAAGAAGTAGTAATGGCTCATGATTGAGTTGGCTAAGCGATGCTGACCTCCCCGCCCACTTCAACTAAGCCCCTCCTGTATCTAACCTTATCAGCTAGGTGCAAGCATTTTATTTTTTGGCAGATGCTTGCCGATAGCTTTTCTGAAGTATAATTGCATCACCATTCTCTCTTGATACTACTCGTCGTCATTTTCGCACTCTATTCTTTTGGTTTAAAATAATTCTGCTATACTATTCGCATGAACTGAAGCTTTATCTATCAATTCCTTTTTTAGAAAGAACTTTCGTATTACCGCTTTTTCTCTTAACTTTTCTATTGAGGCAGTTCTAGTAGCCTCAACAGGCACCCACACTAGATAATAGAAAAATTTATGTATATAAATAATTCCATGTAATGTAATATATTATACCATTCTTTGTAACGTGCATGGCTTCTCTTTACGGCTGTTCCCTCCGGCTCTCCCTGCGCACTACATGGCGTGGCCTATCCATATGGCGCATCATTCGGGTTTCGATACTAGCATTTATAGTGCTTGTAGCAGTAAAGACCCATGCCCAATCAGCCCCAACAGGCGAGGGATTAGTAGCTGACTCCGTCGAACTAAATGTGTTGCGCCAATTCTATTATGCAACAGGTGGTGACGCTTGGTATTATAAAGGCGGGTGGCTACAAGGGAATACATTGGCTGATGCCGCATTATGGAATGGTGTTACAGTAAGTAATGGAGATATTACAGGATTATCAATATACTACAACAATCTCAGGGGCGCTCTACCTAGTGTCATACTAGGACGCCTCTCGCAGCTACAAAAGCTGGACCTGCGTGGAAATCAACTTAGCGGCTCCCTGCCGGCTGAGTGGAGTCAACTCTCTCAGCTGCAATTTCTAGGACTGAGCGATAATCAGCTCAGCGGCACGTTGCCACCTGAGTGGAGCCAGTTCGCTCAGTTGCAAACCCTGTTATTATACGGGAATCAACTCAGCGGCTCCCTACCGGCTGAGTGGAGCCAGCTCGCTCAGCTGCAAGATCTAACGGTAGGTGGAAATCAACTCAGCGGCTCTTTGCCGGCTGAGTGGAGTCAACTCTCTCAGCTGCAATTTCTAGGACTGAACGATAATCAGCTCAGCGGCACGTTGCCACCTGAGTGGGCCCAGCTCTCCCAACTGTACTGGCTAGAGTTGAATGCTAATCAATTCACTGGCACGCTACCCCCCGAGTGGGGCCAGTTTTCCCAACTGCAAAATCTATACCTGAGTAATAATCAGCTCAGCGGCACGTTGCCACCTGAGTGGGCCCAGCTCTCCCAACTGTACTACTTAGACCTGGATGATAATCTACTCAGCGGCCCCCTGCCAGCCGAGTGGAGCCAATTATCTCAATTAGTCTATCTAATAGTTTATAATAACCAGCTCAGTGGCTCCCTGCCAGCGGCCTGGGGTCAGCTTTCCCAATTACAATCGCTAGAACTGAGTGGGAATCACCTCAACGGCTCGCTGCCGGCAGCCTGGAGCCAGCTCTCCCAGTTACAAAACCTGTGGCTAAATAATAATCAGCTCAGTGGCGCGCTGCCCGCAGAGTGGGGGCAACTTTCCCTTCTGCGAGACCTTGAGCTGAGTACTAATCAGCTTAGTGGATCGCTACCGCCTGAATGGAACCAGTTCTCCCAATTGACTTATCTGAACCTCGCGGTTAATCAACTCAGCGGTTTGCTGCCACCCGAGTGGAGCCAGTTTTCCAACTTGGTCTATTTGGACTTGAATAGTAATCAACTCAACGGCTCCTTGCCGGCTGAGTGGAGCCAGTTCGCTCAGTTGCAAGTTCTAGCGCTTAATACTAATCAACTCAGCGGCTCGCTGCCAGCTGAATGGGGGCAATTCTCTCACCTAAATTATCTTGATCTCAGTAATAATCAACTCAGCGGCTCGTTGCCAGCCGAGTGGGGACAGCTAGCCCAACTATACACTTTATCTCTCAGTAGAAATCAACTCAGCGGTTCTGTACCAATTGAGTGGGGGCAGCTAACTCGGTTGAACACGCTAAACCTGGATCGTAACCAACTCAGCGGTGACCTATCTGTCGCATTGGCTAAACTAGTAAATACAAACCACATACAGCTGAGCTACAACCAATTTACCAGTCTGCCGGATTTAAGCGTTAATGAATACTTAGAGCTCTATGTAGACCATAATCAGTTAGATTTTAAGTGGCTGGAACCATACACATATGGCTATAATGACGATATTATAAGTGATTTTGAATTCGCTCACCAGACTTTGTCTGCTGAGGAGCAAACGCTGACATTTACTATCGGGCAGTCCTTCAGCTTGCCCTCTGGCGTTGGGGGGCGCCATTCATACTATAGGTGGCAACGGCTGATTGACGGTACCTGGCAACCCATTGGATACAACGGGTCCACGTACACGAACAGCAGCGCTCAGGCTACCGATGCCGGCTATTACCGCTGTGCCGTCACAAACAGCCGCCTATATGGAATGACGCTATACTCCCGGCCCTGGCATGTGTCGGTTGCCCAGAATCTTCCCCCTGATAATCCCAGTGACGATTTGAATCGGAACTGGACGCTGGAGCGCAGCTTCGACGGCAATGGCCAGGTAGTCGCCGAAAGCAAGCAGTTTACCGATGGCCTGGGTCGCGCTACCCAGGCGCAAGCCCGTAACGCCGCCACGCAGCAGGTGTTTGCCGCGCAGACCATCTACAGTACGGGGGGCCAGCCCGTGCTGCAAACCCTGGCTGCCCCGATTAACAATCAGAGCTTTGCCTACCAGGAAACCTTTGTAACGGCTACCGTCAACGGACAATCTACGCCCTACGGACCGACTCATTTTGAGGACGCCCCTGCCAATACGCCTAGGGCGGTAGATGCCACGGCCCCTGGTACGCTAGGTTACTACTACAGCCAGCTTAACAGTCAGGAACCGCTCACGCCCATTACCAGCTATCCCTATAGCCTGGTTGAGCCCTACAAGGGACCACTCGGGGGCACCAAGCGCGCCGCTAGTCCGGGCGACGAGCTGCACATGGGTAAGGGCCGCGAGGCAAAAGGCCGTGACTTTCTCGTGCGCAAGGAGTTCGACGACTACCTCGCGCTGCGGCCCTATTTTATTCCGGGCAGCCCGCTGACTACCCTCGAATATCAGGCGCTGAAATCGGTTAGTGTCAACGCCGATGGCCGCGAGAGTATCGTTGTGAGCAATAAAGAGGGGCAAGCGCTGGTCAGTTGCCTGAGCGGCCCCCAGTACCCGGCCCGGCCCTTCTTTGGCTTTATCAGCTCCGAGGCCACCAATGGCTTCGATACGAACGCCCCGGCCTACGAGGATATTCATATTCCGGCAGCGGGCGCGCAGGATGTGAAATTCACGATGGGCAAGAATTATCTGGCTGGGGGCCGGGTCCTGGTCCAGAATTTAATAAGCGAGGATACCATTAGCTACCGGATTGCGGGAAAACTAGACGGCAGCGAGCCGGAACTACATATTACGCTCGACCCCGGCTTTTACCGCTTCGTTTCCGTTACGGGGACGCAGTGGTGCTATTACGAACTTCATTACGGTAACCTGAGCTATAGCTACTACGACGACGCAGGGCGCGTAGTCGCCACGGTAGCCCCCAACGGCCTGGCCGCCGAAACGAAAAAAGCGCCGAAGCCCGTGGAGGGAGCCGTGGGGTACTGGCCCCTAAATGAGGGCAGTGGAGCTTCGGTAGCGGACGGGTCCGGCAATAACCTAACGGGAACCCTGCAAAACCAGCCCACCTGGAGTACGGATGGGCCACCCGGCAGCAGCGGCAGCCTGCTCTTTGACGGCCAGTCCAGCTACGTGCAGGTTGCCAGCGCACCAGCCGTGTGCATGAGTACTACTATGAGTATGGAGGCCTGGATTTATCCGACCAGCAATGCCAATGGCATTATTCTCAATAAGGAAAACGAGTACGAGCTGGCGCGCTTTCCGGATGGCTCCATCCAGTGGGCGTTCCAGAACACGGTGCCTGGCTGGAATTGGGTAAGCACGGGAATTAGCGCGCCGCTCAACCAGTGGTCACGCATCAGTCTTACCTACAACAATGGCGAGATTCGGGCGTATCTGAATGGCCAGCAGGTAGGGGGGGCGTATGCCGGCAGCGGGGCGATTGATCCAAACGCGACCTACGCGGGGACAGACTTTCGAATAGGGGGACGTACGGCATTAAGTCAATTTTTTCAGGGGGCCATTGCCGAAGTACGGGTCTGGAATACGGTTCATCCGCCTTCGCCGCAGCTCAGCCCGCCAAGCCCGGGCGGGGTAACGTTTCTGACCCGCACTACCTACGACACGAGTGGGCGCTTGCTGGCGACGGAAAGCAACGACGAGGGCCGCTCGGAATACGTCTATGCCCAGGATGGGCGCATTCGCTTCTCGCAAAGTGCCTTGCAACGCCCAGCTGGTCGCTTCTCCTTTTCCAACTACGATGAAATAGGCCGGGTAGTGGAGTCGGGCGAGTATACCCCTGGCGCGGGCACTGCCACTGTTTTTGAGAACCACCTCACTGCAACGCCGGCGGCCACCAGTGTACTGCAGCCGGCCCTGCTCGAAGAGCGGATGCCAACCAATAGCCTGGCTGCGGCCAATTGTGCCCAGCGTAACCGCGTGTGGTATGACCTGCCCTTTGACGGCAGCGTTGGTAGCCAAGGGTTGGATAGTCAATTGGGTGGCCGTCAGCAGCAGTTTGTGGTAGGCGCCGTGGCCAAAACGCAGAACGACAACGTCACAACCTGGTACAGCTACGACGAGCTGGGCCGCGTGACGTGGGTCGTGCAGGACATTGTCGGGGTCGGGGTGAAAACACTCGACTACCAGTATGATTTCAGCGGCAACGTGTTGCAGGTGGCCTATCAAAAGCAGCAGTCCGATAGCTTCTACCACTACTATAGCTACGACGCCGCCCAGCGCCTGACGACGGTCTACACGGGTACGGACGGGCTCACCCGCACCCTCCAGGCCCAGTACAGCTACTACCTGCACGGCCCGCTGAAGCGGGTGCAGGTAGCGGGCAATCTGCAGGGCGTGGACTACGTGTATACCCTACAGGGAACCCTCAAAAGTATTAACCATGCTACGGCGGCGCTCGAGCCGGGACAGGATTCCCCCGCTACCAACGGGGTGTATAAAGACCTGTTTGCCCTCACCCTGGAATACTTCAGCGGCGACTACCGTAGTAGCAGCCTCGACGTTCCTGCCCCCTCCTTGCCCGGGACCAGCGTGGCTGACCGCTTCGACGGCACTATCCGTAGCGCCAGTTGGCGGACGGGTGCCAGCGCCGATATTCAGCGCCTGGCCTACACCTACGATGAGAAAAGCCAGCTCCAAAACTCGACTTATAGCAACTGGCAACTACTCAATAAGGCCTACCAGTTGAATGGCGCCTCGACCAACAGTTTTCAGGAGGGCGGCCTGCGCTACGACCCGAACGGCAATCTGCAGTCGCTGCGGCGTACCAATCAGGTGGGGGCCGTCACCGATAACTTCAGCTACACCTACAAGCCCAATACGAATCAACTCGCGGAAGTCCACACGGGCAGCTCCAGCGGCAGCACGGTGTTGGATTATGACTACGACGAGCTGGGCCAAATGACCCGGCAGCGGGACGAGCAGGGGCAGCGCTATTTCACCTACGATGTGACGGGTAAAACGACGGGTGTGTACCTCGACCTGGCCCACCAGCAGCCGGTGGTCACGTTTGCCTACGATGACCGTGGCTTCCGTGTGCGCCAGACGGTGTACCCGGCCGGGGGGCAGCTGCCTCGACCACCTACTACGTGCGTGATGTGGCTGGTAATATCCTCTCCGTGTATGCCCAGCCGACCCCGGTGGCGGCACTGCTGCGTACGGAGGTGCCCGTGTACGGCTCCGGCCGGCTGGGCACGCTGACCCACCTGGATAACGGGAGCGACGACTACCGCTACGAGCTGACTGACCAGGTGGGCAATGCGCGCGTGATTTTCCATCGCCCTACCACCACCGTACAGGTGGAGACGATGGAGCTGAACCAGGTACCCCTTCAAGCTGTCTTCCTGAACGATGACCTCTACCGGGTGGCCGTGAGCGGCGCTCCGAGCGGAAACTTTGTGGCCCGCCTGACGGACTCGCAGCCTGCCGGCCAGGAGCTCAAGCGGGTGCTGACAGTCACCCGAGGCGACACCATTACGTTCTCCGCCCTGGGCCAATGGAAGCAGAATGCCGCCGCCGGGGGCACCAGCGCCACGCCCTTTATCCTAGCCGGCGCGGGGGCTGGGGTCAATTCGCTCTCGCAGCGCGGGGCGGATGGCCAAGGAACAACCTACCCCACGAACTCGCCGAACTGGCTCTCGCTGCTCTCCGTAGGGCTGGGCTTCACCCTGGGCCAGAGTACGCAACCAGCTACCCTAGGAGCTACTTCGCTGGAAGGCTGGATTAAATACCGGGTGCTGGATGCGCAAGGCAACCCCATGCTGGATACGCAAGGCCATCCCCTGGCCGGCGTCGATTACCTGCTCGGCACGGGGCAGTGGGAATACTTGCAAACTGCCGTGCGCGTGCCCCAGAACGGTACCATCGAAGTGACGGCCGGCACCTCGGGCACGGGCGAAGCGGTGTACTTTGATAACCTGCGGGTGGAGCAGACCGGCGGCCTCATCGTGCAGGAGCAGCACCAGTATACCTTTGGAGCGCCCCTGCCGGGCTTGAGTTACACCGTGGGCAACAAGCGCTACCGCTACGGTTATCAAGGGCAGTATGCTGAGCATGATAGCCTAACGGGCTTTGATAGCTTTGAGTTGCGTATGTACAACAGCCGAGTTGGGCGCTGGCTCAGCTACGACCCGGAAGGGCAGTATAGCTCGCCTTATGTAGGTATGGGCAACAACCCTATTTCAAGAATTGACCCAACAGGAGGACTAGATGGAGGTGGCATTGGTGGTTTTTTCAGCCGACTATTTAATGGAGGTGAAGCCGTAGCCTTGAACACTGTTTCAGTATCGGCTACTCAGGCTGATGTAGCAGCAGCTTGGGCATCTGTTGGTCAGAGATTAGTAACGGCCTCGAGCCATTCTATAATAGGAATATTAGGCAGGGCTGTGGGTGTATTAGGTGACGCTATTGCTGCTCCTGGTAGAGAACAAATGCTTGCTCAGCAAAGAAAGAGCTATTTTGAGGCTAATATCAGGTCTACACGAGAAGCTGAAGCCCATGGTATTAGTGACGATTTATTACATTTATCATACAAGTTTAATAGATTGGCTGCTTTTCGAGGCCCAATTGGGGGGACCATACCTGGTATCGAATTCATGAGTGTGGGGGGTGAACTAGGCGCTATAACAGTACTAGGAGAAGATGCGCTTACTATACGCAATAAAGGCCGACTTTTACCAGAACAAGGTGTTCACCAAGTTTTAGTTCATGGGGAGTATAATGTTGTTCGGATAAGCAATGTAACTCCTATGACTGCCCAAGAATTAAGTGATTATTTAACAGCAAACGGCCATGTCCCAGGCACGCCTATAAGATTAATAGCGTGCTATACTGGTGGCGATGTTACAGGTGTTGCTGCTCAGCTAGCCGAGCATATACATGCGCCTGTTACAGCTCCATTAAATCGTGTAGTGGTTTTACAAGGAGGCAGGCTCTTTACAGAAGATGGAATATGGAGAACATTTTTTCCTGATGGCACCTTCATCAAGGTGCCTGCCCCATAATACAGGTTACATTTTAAAATAATTTTAGCATGAAGCTTATTGGATTTATCAAACAACATGATGCCATTCTAGACGCTGTAGATTTTTTAGATTTTAAGAAAGCGTCTGAGCATAATCCTAAATTTATAGCTAGCTCTAAGCTACATTTATCTAGAATTTATTTTAGAAATTGCCCCATCGTTTTTGGCTGGATGAATTATTTTAAAGATTTAGATACTGGAGAGATAATTGAGCCACAATCTTACTATAGTGATGGAGAATGGATATGGCCTTCATATTTTATGTATTATTTGAATAAATTTAACAGCTGGGGTTTGTACCAAGATTTTTTCAATAGTATTGAAAATAAAAAATATCATGTTAACGTATCAAACGAAGCAGAAATTGAAGCAGAAATCGTACTACTCAATCTTTTTAAAAAGTAGTTATTATATAGTATTAGCTTTGGTTTATGTGACAACTTCTTGTCAGCATAAAACTGAGATTTGTTACATAAAATCTAACAATCTCATTCAAGGTTATAAAGGCGCTATTACTCAGCACGAGTTATTTAAAGCAAAAGCACAAGGCTGGCAGCAGCGTGTCGATTCGCTCAGCACTGAGCTGCAAGCCCTGAGCAAAGCGCCCGCGGCTACCCGCACCACCAAGGAGCAACAACTCCTGCGCTACCGCGATGCCATCCAGCAGCAGGCCCAGCAAGAAAACCAGCGGCTGACTAAAGCCGTGCTCGACGAGATAAATGCCTACCTCAAGCAGTACGGCAAGGACCACCACTACACTTTCATCCTCGGGGCCACCGAGAGCGGCAACATCGTGTATGCCGCTGAGGGCACCGATATCACGGAGGACGTCCTAAAGGGTCTCAATGCCCAGTACGACCGTCAGCACGTCCGTGCGGCCCGCTAATATGCTCCCTGTCTTACTTCGTCACGCACGTTCAAGCCAGCTCTTCCCTCGTCTGCTGAGCGGGCTCAGTTTGCTACTAAGCAGCTGCACGGCTCCCTTGCCACCCGCAGCCTATCAAGCCTACCTGGCCGATGCTACGCATGGGCTTACGCATAGCACTGAATCAAACGGGGCAACTGTTACCTGCACTTATCGCCCTACCTCCCTACTGGTATTACAAGACTTAACGGGTATTGCTGCTGCTAGCCCTGCCACTCGCGACTCACTGGCCCGCGCCTATGCGGGCAAAACCTATTGCACCTTAACGCTGGCCCGAAATGGCAGTGAGATTGAGAACCAGTTCGTCAATGACCCGGCCGCCTATCAGCAGGTACTCAGCTATCTCAACACGGGCATTGCTGCTGATGCTTTTCTAGCCACTACCCCTACCGATTCGGTGCCTGCTGCGGCTAGCATGTACGTGCGTCAGTACGGTGCCACTGGCCATAGTACGCTGCTACTTGTCTTTGATACGCATCAGCTAAAACCCGAGCAAGGCTTTCACCTTACCCTACGCGGCCAACGCCTCGGGCTAGATATGCTTCGCTTCACCTTTACAGGCCGGGACTTAGCTGCATTGCCGGTGCTTAAGTTCGACTGACTTCTCCGTTCCTATTGTCTTATCCTTACGGTTTTCCCATATGATATTTCGCAATCGCCGCCTGGCGCAGGTTATAGCCTGTTACTTACTGCTACAAGTAAGTAGTAGTCTGTTCTTTCCTGCCATAAGCCTTGCGATGTCAGGTCCGAGTCAGCCCGAGTTTATTAGCTATGAAGCACCTGGGGCAACTGACTTAGTCAACCTGTCAACTGGTGACTTTGCTTATAGTATTCCCGTGTTAGATGTTCCGGGTCCTGAGCGCTCTTTTTCGCTTCCTCTTAGTTATAAGGCAGGTATTCAGCTGGAGCAAGAAGCTTCCTGGGTAGGCTTGGGTTGGTCGCTTAATGCTGGTGCAATTGCACGAACAGTGAATGGCTATGCCGACGACGCGAACGGAGACATATCGGTTTCCAATATGCATAAACGGGTTTCGGATGTGAGTACAATAAATTATATCCCCCTAGTATTCTCTGTAACTGAGGAGATGTATAGTGGAAAATTCTCCGGTACTGTCGACCTGATAGGATTAGCAAGCGTCAATTGGAATAATGATGGAATTGCGGGAGGCGACGTAGTAGGGCTGGGCTACCAAAAAGGGCAAGGAGCGACCATAGATCCAGTACGATTAATGATGGCGGCCGTTACTATCGCAACATTAGGTGGGGCTAGTATTGCGGAGAAAGCGACTAGTCTTGGTGTTAAAGCATTTGATCAAACCGCGACAAATATAGGCATAGGTGTAGCGGTAGGGGCTTTTGGGCTTGGGCGAATGGGCGGCACTGCCTCTTTTGGCAATAGCATTACTAGTTATACAATTGGTGATTATATAGAATCCGACACTTACACTATACAGGCAAATAATACAATAGAGCACGCTTATGGATCCTTATATTTCGGTCAATTAAGTCAACAGACAAGTATTACAGGGACTGGTCCTACTATTACCCCAACTGGAGGAAGCGGGGGAAATCTCCTGAATTCCTAGCTACTCGGGATTGCGCCGGGACGACCCTAGACCCAGGTACGCACCTAGAGGAGACGGCGGCAGATATCTACCAGCCCAATGGCGCGGGCAACCCCATAAGTATAGCCCATGACTACTTTAGTGTGATGGGAGAGGGCGTTTCTGGTTCGATACGACCTTACCGACTAGATGTTGGCAGTGTAGCCTATCCATGGATAAAAACAGCAGACTGTGATAAACATCTCAAGTACATGACCGTGCCTTTCCAGGATTATAAGGTCGGTTTTAGATACGAAGGAGATCTTTCGAATACTTACGATTATCATCAGAATGGACAAGATATTGGCTTTCAGGTAAGTGCCGACAAACAGTCCGTCACCATTACGGACGAGCGCCTATTTGCGGCGCATGCGCGCATCGAAGCGACCCGCAAAGGGCTAGTTAATCCTTCCGCTGGCACGCCGCAACTTGTACAAGGAAAGCATGTCGTGTGGTATAGCAACGCTGAAATTGAGCAATTGAGTGCTAACCCTGGCACCAGTGACTTTCTCGATTATAATCAGCCAACGGCCGGAATTGGTACGGCCAATACGTTCCGCCATCAATTGCCCCCTAGTGGAATTGGGGCCTTTGCCGTAACGGGAGAGGACGGGACGACCTATCATTACTCGCTGCCAGTATATCAATTTAAAACATGTACTAAGTCCAGCGAAAACCAGCTATCTACCACTGTTGGCCATCTCGGCAGCTATATTAAGAATGAAGGCGCCCCGAGTCCGAATAACCAACACGGGGGTTATGCAACGACATGGTTGCTCACCGCCATTACCTCCTCAGACTATATTGACCGTAACAACTCAGGTACGGTTGATGCTAGCGACTGGGGGGGATGGGTGAGATTTGACTATGGGAAATTTTCCTCTCGCTATAAATGGCGTCAACCTTACGTGGGCACCAGCTACCCCGATACCTCTGACCCAATTGTGTACGAAGGTTACACTCAGGGCTATCGTGAAAGCTATTACTTAGATAAAATCAGTACCCGCACTAACTCTGCTTTATTCGTAAAGAGCGTTCGGCAGGATGGTCGAGGTCATTTTGATCGTTACTCTGGAGTATTTGGCCCAGATGGCTCTTTTCACGCAAATGATTTAGGTATTGATGATCATTTTCCAGCCTCTTCGTTGCGGCTCGATGAAATTATCCTGTTGGATAATAGTACGCTTGAAAAGGCCCAAAAAGTGGATGGGATTCGGCTGCAAAATGACCCTGTTTCCACGCCCGCCTTAAGCAATAATACCGCGGGCAATTCCACAAATACTAATTGCAGTACTTGCGGCGATGACTTCGGACAGGTATTAGATGGCTTTGACTTGACGACTGACCCGCGTATCCAGCAATTTATAGAGGCTAATGCTATTAAGCGCATACGCTTCAACTACAGTTACGAACTATGCCGGGGAGTACCGAACTCATTTACGTATCAAGATAACCAGCTAGCTAGTCTCCCGTCCATGGATGTGGCTCACTCTACTGTTAACAGGGGCGGAAAATTAACGCTGAAAAGCTTGTCGTTCTTTGGTCCAACAGTTAACCAAACGCCAACCAAAATTATTCCTGATTTCACTTTTAGCTACGAGGCTCTCGGTCAAACAGCTGCCAACACGAATCCCGCTTATTCACAAGAAAACTGGGATGCTTACGGGATGTATAATCCCAATGGCATGCATAATACCACGAGCCATAAGCCGGATCCTGCTATCTATGCCGCACCTTGGACGCTTACTAAAGTTACCTCTCCTTTAGGAGGCGCTACCACCATCTCGTACGAACGTGATCAATATGCTCATGTGTCAGAATATGGCAATTCTGTAATCGGATTCACCAGTGATGGGGTCTCGACCTTAACATTAGCGCCAGAACAGGCCACTATTTTAAATGACGACCTTGGTAACGTGCTGAAGGCTGGAGATAAGGTAAGAGTAGTAGCAAATCTCGTTAGTACCTGTCCAAGAACTGGCTTCTCATCAGTGGGCGTGCAAATAGATGGTGTCCTTCAAATAGCTTCTGTTAATAGTAACAGCATTACGCTTACTTCCAGCTTCAATCTGCCCTGCGGTGCACAAAGTGTCATTACCAATGATAATTACTCCCCTTACGTGCAAGTATATACGCCAAAAAATGTAATCGGAGGTGATATACGAGTAGCCAGCATAACTACTACCGAAGGAGACAGGGAATACAAAGTTGTTTACAAATATGAGGACTCAAGGGGCACAAGCTACAACAGTACAGGTGTGCTTACCAAAGAACCCTCATTTCTCGGGAAGTTAAGTCGGCCTACAGATTATCAATTTGACTATCCTACTACTCCAGTTCTATATAATAAAGTGACCGTTTTACGTGGGCCTTTCCATGAAAATAATGAAAATTTATACGATAGTAAGGAAGTATACGAGTTTTTTACACCCACCTCGGATATGGTAACCGAGGGCCTTAGTGGTACTAGTACAAAAGGCTTCTGGGATCCAATTAATAATAACTACACAGGTATTGCTGACTTATATAATAATCAAGTTAGGATCAATACGGGCTTGATTGGCCGGCCTAAGTCGGTGCGAACATATAATAGGCAGGGTAGCTTAGAGCTGAGTAGTGACTTTATGTATGCAAATCAAGTAGCTAATGCGGATAATGTGGCTAGGCAAGGAAATTTTTCAGAAGGTGTTCTTACTAATGAAGAATTAGGCATTCCGACTAACCAAGGCAGTACTTCCAGAGGTGCTAGGGGTGCTGGATCCGTCATGCCACCAGTGACTACTATAATTAATCACTACCAAGTAAACCGAACTACTAAAGAGTATGTGCCGGCAATTATGACAGGGTCACGCAGCACACGTAACGGCTTAAGTATTCTGACTAATAATGTGCTCTATGACTTTTATACCGGTCAGACATTAGAAACTGCTTTTACGAATTCATTGGGTAAAATACTACACACACGTACCCTACCTGCTTACACGTTACCGGGCAATGAGGCGATGGGGGCGAAGGGGGATAATCCGACAAATAGGCATATGCTGGCCCAACAGGGAGCAGTCTATACCTTAGAGGAGGTACCGGGCGGCCCAGCCTATGACCCACTCAACCCCCTCAATCCGGCTACTTCGCATGTGCTCTCGGCCAGTGTGCAAACCTGGCAGAGCAACTGGACCAATTACCGCGAAGCGGATGCTACCGGCATGTACCAGGATATAGCTGGTCAAACGCCGGTCTGGCGGCAGGCCGCTACCTATACCTGGCAATCTCCGGTACTGGATACCGACGGTTCTCTCAAGGATTTTACGCCCTTTAACTGGAATGGAACGCCGGACAGCCGCTGGCTCAAAACGGGGGAGACCGTCCGCTATGATCATTACTCCCACGCGGTGGAAGCGCGAGATGTGAACGGCAGCTACGCCGTTCAGAAGACGGGCTATAATCAAACGCAAGTAGTAGTGTCAGCCAGTAACGCCCGGTACACCGAAGTCGCGTACGCGGGAGCAGAAGACCAGCTTACGGTAGCGGGGGCCACGCATTTTGGCGGGGAAGTGGTGGCGGCGGACGGAATAGCCGTGGCCGCGCCTACTGCCCCCACGCACACGGGATTTTATAGCCTGCAAGTCGCCGGTGGCAAGAAAGGCTTTGTCTACCAGGCCCAGGCGGGGCGGGATGTGACGCTGGGCAAAACCTACCGTGTCAGCGCCTGGGCTAATGCCAATGCAACGGCGGGCAAGATCTATGCTTCCCTTAACGGTCGCCGGTTGGCCGAAAGCTCGCGGAGTAGTAGCACGACGAAGAAGGCGGGTGCGTGGTACTTGCTCTCCCTGCTGGTAACGGTGCCCGCTTCGGCCTCCGGCCAAACCATTGAATTTGGCTGTGCCAACGATGGCGTAGCCGCGGCTAATTTTGATGACTTCCGGGTGGCTCCGCTCACGTCCACCGTCACGAGCCGGGTCTATGACCCGCGCTCCAATCAACTGCTTTTCAGCCTGGATAACGACAATCTATTCACCCAGTATGAGTATACGCCCACCGGGCGCTTACGGCAGGTCTCTCAAGAAGCACTGGATGGGACGGGTATTGCGGCCTCTACCAAGAAAGTAGTGAAGCAGTATGACTATAACTACGGGCAACTTACCGCCCCTAATTGGCTCACGACTGACTACCGGTGTAAAGTAGATGGCGATGGAAACTATACTGGCGTTGAGGAGCGGCAGATAAGCGATATAAATTCCTTGAGTAGTTCGTTTGGCACCCTAAAATGGGAGGACAACGGGGCATCATCCACCTGTGCTCGCCCTGCTTGTCCGTTTACCGACAGCAGCATTCCGAATCGCCTGCGCAATAATCAGTGGGAGCAGGCGCAACCGAATGGCGCCCCAACGAAGCAGACGTATGGGCAATGTTGTCAGTGGACCTACCATTGGATTTACAGCAATGGGGATGATGCGGGGGATACCTATAGTGAGTGCACAACTGATAACTGTAACCAGATAGCTCCCCAAATTTAACCAGACCCGCTAGAACGCCCTCCCTTGAGGCCACCCGTCCAACGCAGGTGAGGTAACGGCCCCCTATTGAAAGCCCACAAAAAGCGAGTATCCTTGCTATCAACCTAGTATTTCATCACCGGTTAGCATGAACCTATCCCCCGCCTTCGTGCCGACCCGCCATCCGATGCTCTCTTGGGTACGGGTCGCGGTAGCCGTTAGTCTCAGTAGTCTGTGTTTTCACCTCACTGCCCGCGCGCAAAGTTTTGCGGGGGCAGTCAGCTACGCGGCAGGCGGCAGTCCCCAGGGTATTGCGGCCGCCGATGTGAATGCGGATGGCCTGGCCGATTTGCTGGTGGCTAATTCGAGCGCGAATACCCTGAGTGTGCTGCTTAACCAAGTCGCGCAGCCCGGTACGTTTGCCACTGCCCCGGCGAGCTTTTCTACTAAAGGGCTGTATCCGGTCGCCTTAGCAGTGGGGGACGTCAATGGCGATACCTACCCCGACGTCGTCCTGGTCAACGAAACCAGCAGTACGGTCAGTGTGCTGCTGAACACGAACAGCCCGGCTTTATTTGCGCCGGCTAGCGTGTATGGGAGTGGCTCGCTGCTGCCGCGGGGGATAGCACTGGGGGATGTCAATAAGGATGGGCTCCTGGATATTGTCCTGGCCGCGACGGTGGGCAATAAGATCGGAGTTTTGCTCAATTCCCCTACGGCCCCGGGTACTTTTCAGGCCGCCCAGCTGTATCCGAGCGGCGGAACCCGGCCCGAGGGCCTGGCAGTAAGTGATGTGGATGGGGACGGGCAACTTGACATTATTGTTGCGAACCAAACCAGTAATTCGGTCGGCGTTCTGCTCAACTCCACGCAAAGCCCTGGGACCTTCGCTACGCCCGTATCCTACGCTACTGGCGGAACCTCGCCCCGCGCGCTCCTCTGCAGGGACGTCAACCTGGATGGCCTAAGTGACATTCTGGTGACCAATATGGCCAGTGGGACGGTGAGTGTCTTACTCAATTACCAAACGGCAGCCGGCACTTTTTTGCCGGCTACTGCCTACGCTACCGCGGCATCTGGTCCGGTAGGGCTCGGCGCAGGCGATATCACGGGCGACGGCCTACCCGATGTGATAGTTGCAGATTACGAGGCAAAAACCGGCACTACCATTTCCATATTGAGTAATTCTACGGCTAAGGCTGCCGTGTTTAGTTCTGCTGCTCGACTCTACCGGAGCGGGGGGACTGGCCCCCACGACGTAACGGTGGGCGATTTCAATGGAGACGGTCGGCTGGATATCGCCACGAGCAACTTTGGCAGTAATGTGATAGGCGTCTTGTTGAATACGGGTAAATTCTAGCGTAGCTAGTCCACTCCAAGAGGAGCGGCCGGGTTGCGCCACTATACTAGGGGTTTTATCAAAGTTATCGACTAGCGTTAAGACCCGGATTATACGCCCGTCGAATAGCTTATCCGCTACAAAATCTATGCGCCACCTCTGAGGCGGCGGCGTCACCGCCATGCGCGCTAGGTGGTGACGCCGCCGCCCGATTACGCCGTGGCCGTTCACTGCGTAAGTTCAAGCCTTCCGAACAGGAAAGGCGATGTACCCGCTTGTGGTTATCAGGCCATCCCTCCCGGCGCAACAGCATGTGAAGCCGGCGCCAGCCGTAGCGGACTTGGCACCTGAGCCAACTCGCGTAAACGATGACGTAGCACGGTATCGTCCCGGCCATGGGCTTTATAGGACCAACTCGAACGCTGTAAGCCGATGACCCGGCAAGCTCGTCGGGCCAAGATGTGATAGGCGTGGAGGAGGTGTTGGGCCGCGTGCCTAGCGGTCCGGGCCTTAAAACTTTTTTTGAGCACGTCCTGCCACATCTGCTTGTCGAGGCTAAGGTCGGCCACGAGCTATTTAAACTCGTCGCGAAGTAAAAAGCGAAAGCCGTTGATTAAACTTGCGGCATGCAGGTTTCCCTCACCGACCCGGAGCGCCAACGGTTGCGTGCGTTGCAAAAGCAACGGCGCGATGACGAGGGCTACGTAAAAGTGACGGTGGTGCTGTTGCTGGACAAGGGGCGCTCGGCGGGAAGCATTGCCGACGATTTGGGGCTGGATGATGGCACGGTGTACCGCTACGCCGAGGCCTTTGCCCGGTTGGGCTTGGAGAAGTACCTGGCCCACGAGCAGCGCGGCTACTGGGGGCTGCTGACCAGCACCCAACTCGCCGGCTTGTGCCAGGAGCTGCGCCGGACCCTGTACACCGACTGCCGCCCGTTGCAGGCCTGGCTGACACAGGCCACCGGCGTGCGCTACTCGGTTTCGGGCCTGACGGACCTGCTACACCGGTTGGGCTTTGTGTACAAGCTCACCACGCCCATGCCTTGCGAAGCGGACGCCGACGCGCAGGCCGCTTTTCTGGCCAACCGGTTGCAGCCCCTGCTGGAACGGGCTGCGGCCGGCGACGCCGTGGTGTATTTTGCCGACGCGGCCCACCCCACCCACAACACCCGCTGCACCCGGGCCTGGACCGAAAAAGGCGCACAGCGGCCCCTGCCTACGGTCAGCGGACGCGAACGGGTGAATCTGAACGCGGCCCTCAACGCGCACTGCCCTACGCAGGTGTACGTGCACGAAACGGCCTGCGTCAACGCCCAGAGCACAAAAGCCTTATACGAACAGCTGCTGGCCGCCCATCCCAGCCAACCGATTTACGTGGTCTGCGACAACGCCCGCTACTACAAAAACCAGGAACTGACCCAGTGGCTGGCCGATAAGCCCCTGGTGCAGGTCTTTCTGCCGCCCTATTCGCCCAACCTGAACCTGATTGAGCGCCTGTGGAAGTTCCTGCGCCAGAAAATCATCAACGCCACCTTTTACCGCACCAAGGGCCACTTCCGACAAGCCGTGCTCGGCTTCTTCTCCCGACTCAACGAGTTCGGCCAAGAACTCGCGTCCTTACTTACCCTCAACTTTCACCTCCTGGATTCGCAACCCACTTCGTGACGGGTATAACTCCCGTAGCCGTAACCAAGGAAAAACGAAAAAAAGCTGGTTCGCTTAACCATAATAGCAAATGGGACAAGGCCCACTGGAAAATGCATTTGCAAGGCGATGATTCAGAAGACAGTCTGTTTACATTGCCACAGCAACGACTGATTAGCAGTCTGCTGACTGCTGATGAATGGATTGAAGAAGAAAGTAATGATTTAGCCGAGCTCCTGCTGGCCAATAATGTGCTTGTCGATGAAGCGTAGCTAATATGTTAGCACTCCTAACCTAGTGATTCAAGCGCGATTGTATGCCCTGGAAAGGACGTGCTGGCCGGTGAAAACGAGCGGCTAGTGGATGCCCTTGATTACAACGTGGCCGCGTGAGCGGCCACCAGAGTGAGTTAACTAACTGTGGTCGTTCGGTACTGAGGTGGTCGGGTAATTCTGGACAGAATAGGGTCTTATCTTTCGCACGTCATGAAAGACAACCCTCAACCTATTAAACGCCGGCGTTATGACGCCGCCTTTCGAGCGGAGGCTCTGCGGCTAGCCGGTGAAAGCCGCTCGACCCAAGCCGCCGCGCGGGCCTTAAATATTAATGTCAAGCTACTCTACAAGTGGCAAAAGGAAGCTCTTACGCCGGTGGCCGCCGCACGGGGTGCGGAGTTGGACCCCGCCACAGCCGCTGAACTGCGCCAACTGCGGGCCACGAATCGACGCCAGGCCCAGGAGCTCGAGATTTTAAAAAAAGCCATTGCCATCTTCTCGGTGACCGACAACCAATGAGCCGCTATCGTTTTATCGAAGCGCAGCGGAATCAGTACCCCGTGCGCTTGCTTTGCCAGGTAGTCGCGGTGCCAGTCAGCGGCTACTATGCGTGGCAACAAGCTCAAGAACAAGTAAATGATAAACAGGCGCCTGCTTGGGAAGAGGCGCTGGTCAAGGTTTTCGGCCGGCACAAACGCCGCTACGGCACGCGTCGGCCGCAGGTCGCCTTGCGCCGCAAGGGCTACCGCGTTGGTCGCCAGCGCCTACGGGCAGCCATGCACCGTCGAGGCCTACACGCGCTGCAACCTAAATCATTTACCCCACGCACGACTGACTCGACGCACGGGCTACGTTGCGACCCCAACCGGCTGCTCAACCAGCCCAAACCTACTCAAGCTAATCAGGTATGGGTCAGTGATATCACTTATCTGCCGCTGGCCAATGGAGACTGGGCTTATCTGTGCGCCTTTCAGGACATGGTCAGCAAGCAGGTGCTGGGCTGGCACGTCATGGCAACCATGCCCGAGGAGCTGCTTACCACGGCCTTGCAGCGCGCTTTTTGGGCCCAGCCGCCCACACCCGGCCTACTCGTGCACTCCGACCGCGGCGGGCAGTACTGCGGCAAGGTGTATCGCAAACTACTGCACGACCACGAGGCCCTGCGCTCGCAGAGCCGCCGCGGCGACTGCTACGGTAATGCCCAAGCTGAAAGCCTCTGGTCGCGCCTAAAAACGGAGGTGCTCGAACTGCGCGAACGGCCCGTTTTTGCCGACCTAGCCGACGCGCAGACCAGCGTCGCCGACTATTTTGATTATTATAATCACGAGCGCCTGCACTCCAGTATCGACTACCAGACTCCGTATCATACTCACCAACAGATTCTTCAACTTAACGCCCTAAACTGTCCAGCGTAACTAGACCATCCCATGCAGGTACTCTGGGTGTAGTACTCCCCAAAAGTTGGACAGTTCAGGCGGGCTATCTTAGTCAAGTCCATGAGTCCCAAACGCACCCGCCGTCGCTACACGGCCGAGTTTAAAGCTGAGGTGGCATTGGCCGCCCTCACCGAGCGCCAGCCCCTGGCCGAGTTGGCGGCCCACTACCTGGGGTGGTCTAGCTGGAACGGACAGAGAGCTAAGGTAGGTGTTGGAGGAGGTCGGCTTCAAACTGGTGAGGCGAGCGGTAGCCGAGTGCCGAGTGGCGGCGGTCGAGGTTGAAGTACGTATCGAGATAGTAGGCCACTTCCAGCCGGGCCTCTTCCACGCTGGCGAACGCGCCGCTGTGGGGCAGCAGCTCGGTTTTGATGGTGCTCCAGCCGGCTTCGGCCTGTGCGTTATCCTAAGGGTTGCCCGGCCGGGCGTAGCTGGCCAGTGCGCCCGCCTGCTGCGCTGGCGGCAGGCCAAGCTGGTGTACTGGCTGCCCCGGTCCGCGTGGATGAGCAGCCCTGGCGCGGGCTGACGCAGCGTCAGGGCTTGTTCCAAGGCAATGAGCACCAATTCGGTGGGCATCTGTGCAGCCAGGTGCCAGCCTACCACCCGGCGCGAACAGGTATCGCGCCACGTGGCCAGGTAGCACCAGCGGCCGCCTACCAGCGGCAGGTAAGTAAGTAATGTCGCCCACCCATACCTGGTTGGGGTGCGTGGGCGCGGGCTGGCCCAGCAGTCGGTTCTCGGCCACCACTGTGGCCGACCCGTCCGCCGTGGTGCGCGGACGCTGGGGGCGGGTGCTCAGGGCACGTTGCCCGCTGGCGCGGAGCCAGCTCCGCAGCGCGCAACGGCCCACTAGGTGGCCCTCGGCGTGCAGCTCGGCCCGCAGGCGGGTGCCGTAGCGGCCCGCATGGCGCGTTGCAATGGTAGCGAACGAGAGTCTTAACTAGATTGGCCAACTGGATGGTGGGCATCGTGCGCAGGCGCTGCCGCATGCATAGCGAACACCTGCCTGCCTGGCCCTGCGTGTTGATGACCGCGCTGAGGTTTGGGTCTTTCGCGCAGTCGCTGCAAAGAAGGTGCTTGCTCACTTGTTATCCGTTATGGTCACTTTGATTTCGTACCTCTTCTTCCTACGTTGGGGCATCCAGTGCTTAGTTCTTTTTTTCGGATTAGTAATATGATAGTTGGTTTGCAGCTTAGAGGAAAAGAAGTTGATGAATAGTGCGACAAATACTAGGAACAATACTATCTGCGAAACCACTAAAAACTGCCCAAACCCGGTGCACGGATAGATGTCTCCATAGCCCACCGTTGCCGACGTGACGAAGCTAAAATAGATTGCCTTTATTGTCGAATCCAAAGGTTCTTTTAAGAAGTCGGGGTTCGCGTGACTGGAGTAGGAGTAGATTACGGCATAATCTAGCGACACCTGCACGTAGTTTATCAGCAGCGTTGACAAGGAACGCCGGGAGGAGATTGGCTCGGAAAACTCGTCAGACAGGAAGATGAGTGAAGCCAAATAAATGACCGTTTCTAGCGTCATATAAGCAGAAATTACTGCAACGCATCCGTAGCGAGTTAGGCCAAGTAGTAAAAAGGCAAGGGGCAGAAGCAGTTTGAGGACGACGTACACCTCCACCCAAAGTTTTCGCGCCAGTAGCCCACACAGCCCGCTAAAGTGCCTGACGTACAAGCCAATCGTAGCGTACTGTAGCCAAATGAGTTTGAGGCGAATGAGTCGCTCGATGCCCGCATCATCGTGGCGCGTGTTGCGCCACACGCGCAACACGTTGAGCCATTGGTTTTCCCAGGCCGTTCTTTTCAGTTTTCGGGTAGGCCGGGCGTGCTCCTGGCCTTTGAATAGAGTTGACCAGAAGCCCTTTGTGTTGTCGTACCTCATCAATCAGCTTCGTTACGGTGTGAGCAATTTTGGATTTCTCTTCCTTAACGTGCGTTCAATGAAGCCAAATCCCGTCATCAAGTAATCTCTAGGGTCATCCACCACCAGGGCAAGTGTTTGCGGATTGCTGTCCATTTCGTTGCATTCGTCCAGCGTGAATGGTCGCACATTACCGTAAGAAGCCATCGACTCTACGTCAATCGAGGTTGGTTCCGTAAGAGCGAAAGCCGCAGCCAAGTCGCTACAGTGTCCACTACCCTGGATATCCTTAACTGGGAAGACGTAATTGTAAAGAAGTACGCCTCTTGCGATGCCGTAATCCGCTTTGGTAGACGGGTACATGATACCCGACATCGTCTCCTTCTCGCTCGTCACGTACTGCAAGAGCAACTGCGGAATGACGTATTCCGGTTTGAACGTGTCCGTAGTTGACTTGGTCTTGATGCAACAAGTGATGGATAGTGGGAACAGCGCGAGGTACCTAAGCAAATAGGTGTAACGGTTGTGGAGGTTGGGTACCACGGCACGCAGTTGAGGCAGGTAGTCAGTCAACCGCTGGAGCTTGACGACCTTCAGGTCTCTGACGTTCTCGAACCTACTGAAGTTCAAAGAGTGTAGGCGTGGCTTGTTAAGCTCTTCCCAGCAGACGTAGGTAGAATCGCCAAGGTAGAGGGCAGGTAGGCCGGGAATGCTGTAGCGGTTAGTGCCTACCAAACCACGGCTTTCAAAAGGATGATGAAATAAGTCGCGCTTCGTGAACCTCTTGGTTCCTTCGGGCCTGGCGCGGTAGAAGGAGTGGTGCGCCCTTATCGTCTCGATTGATGTCAGGTTGTTGAAATCAACGAAGTTCAGTGCCGCTCTGAACGCTTCGTCAGCTTGGAGCAGTCTTCCCCGGTAGTAACACTCGACGGCTTCGATGATTCCTTCGGTAAGACGCTGAATTTTATCCGTGAGCGGGCTTTGCTCGTCACCCTCGTATAAGGCCACATCATCGGTGTGGGGCTTGACGTACGTTAGGTGGTAGTTAAGGTAATTGTCGAGCTCAGCTTTAAGGTGTGCTCGAAAATCCCCACTAGCATCGGATTGTGCTGGACGCGGAAGCTCGAACTGCGCCGGGTGTAACTGGTTGGCGACGCGCTCGAAGTCACCATCATCAGGTGCTTTACGCTGGCGAGCGGGTAGTGGCATGCTGGTAAATGTAACGGTATCTTAAAGTATATTTGGGTTAAATGGACAAATGTGTTGGCCCTACCCGGTCTCGCACTAGCGTGGAAACACCTGATTTTAACGCCACCGTATTTCTACGGAGTATTGTCATTCTCGCTCCTCGAATGCTTTTTCTGCTGCTTTTAGCGGGCCGAGCCAATCCCACAACTCCTGAAGCGTAGTGAAGTCGCGCGGTATTGGGTTGCCATCTTGGAACGCCTCGTCTATGGTCCTTGGCATAGTCATATGCACGTAACTTTCATACGTGCGACGCGGATGCCGCGCTAAGCTAGAATCAAAGTAGTTGGTATGGTAGTCGTAGTGGTGGGAGTGAATGAACCCATCCCACGACGCTTTTACTTCCTGTTCGGGGCGAACATCAATTAACTCAAACTGCTCCATGTTCCGGAGTTCTGCCCCTCCCCAGGCACTTTTCAACAGGTCTATTGCTTCGACATCGGTTTTCGGTGCGCTGTAGCCAAAAATAGTCACCCGCGCTGCCCTTTCTAGGCGCTCCTGTAATATGTGCCACTGCGAGGCGATGAACTCGTCGGAATTATAGTCTTTGTGGGTTACAGGGTATAAAAGTTGCGTCGGCTCGAAGAAACCACTTCCATCCGCACGCATGGAATAACCTACTGGTCCGGCTCTTTGGTCCTCTCGGCTGTATCCAAGGCGCACGTTGCCATGCAGGAATAGTACGTTGGGTGGCGACTCGTGCCATTGGGTACATTCTGAAGAGCGTTTACCCCCGGTAAAGAACTCAGTGTTTCGGTTCCAAGCCTCGTAGAGGAACGGGTCCCAATTAAACGTGGCGATAACATCCTCCGTTCGCAGTGAGCAAACCAGGTAATCATAAATGGTTGGCTCCGGAGGCAACGTCATTTTTGAAAAATACTGATAAATCCGATGATTGATGACCTCAAGCAGCGGGCTTTTGGGCATTTCATCGTACAGGGTACTGTACAGCTTTTCGAAGTTAGGGTCAACGATGTGAGGCGGTAGCTTGGCGATTATGTCCTGTAGGCCCACTACGTCTGCAATGCTGTACATTGAAGGTAGACGCTTCCCACCCGGCTCCGGATTCCGAATAGTTGCGGCAATGCTAGCCCCAGCCCCAAGCAGCACAACATGAGGCTTGTTGTTGTAAACACGGTCAATCTCGTCTTGGCGGGTCATCAGTTTGACTGGTTAAACTGGCTGCGCAACAGTATAATAATTTCGTTCTTGGCCACCACATCTGCTACGCTTGCCTCATCGTTATGTAGTACACGCTGAACTACTAGGTCAACTTATGGGCGGCAGACTTTCAGATTTTAATCTTCTGGGTATTGACCACGTTGACTTGGTTGAACGAGCCGTTCAGCAGGTATGGGGGCTACAGCGCTGGGTCTTAGATAGGAGCTTCGGTTCCGACAGGCATGGGCCGCCGTGGTGGCAAAGCTGGCGCAGTTCGGACTTGAGTATGTCTACCACTTCGGCCAGTTCCGGCATAAAGAGGCTAAGCTCTTCCAGGCGCTGGAAGGCTTTTGCTTCGAGGGTGTTTGTCATAAGGCGCAGTAGGAGCGCGGTCATGGTGCCTGGTGTGAAGGCGGAGAAACGACGATTAGATAGACGACTAGTAGAAGCGAAGGAAGGGTAGTGTAAATAATGGATAGTCTGCCGCTTGGAGCGCGTGAGCTACCGCAGAGCTAAGGTATTCAGAAATCCCAAATTTGTGGCAAGTCTACTCAGTACAACTGACTGGCGAGTTGGCGTTGCGCCGGGGCGTACGTTGTGAAGGCTACCCACCGTGATGGTGCCGCATTGGGGTAGCCCAGCGACCACCTATAGTAACGCGTCGGAGGATTGGTTACTCACCGGCGGTCTATCACCAAGCGTGCACCGAGTCGTAATAACCAAAGTTAAGCTTCATTACCCGCTGAGTGCAGTATTCGGTGCGGATAGCCAGGCTTGCACCAGCTGAGCAACAGCGGCAGGGAAGACACAGAACAGTGGCTCTTACTCGTTCACCTTGAATCTGCCACAAGTATTTCGCTCAGCATAGGGAAGGTGGCTGCGCAATATTCTCGCAATGCCTCGCTCAACTGCCCTGCGATACCCCTCTAAACCATTCACTCCGCAATTGAATCCGACCCGAGGGTCCCCTCACGGGTCCCCCGAGATACATCCGAGAAACAAAAATGGCCTTCCTGCTAGCAGGAAGGCCATAGTTGGTAGTCCGTAGGGGAATCGAACCCCTGTTGGTAGAATGAAAATCTACTGTCCTAACCCCTAGACGAACGGACCGTTGTTCGTTTTGATGGTGCAAAGATACGGGGACTTGCTTGCGAACCAAATCTGCGGTATAAAAAAAGTGATTAGGGGCGAAGAGGGCGCTGATTTTCAGTTGGAAAAAAACAGCAGGAGTATCCATTGTGTTATTCCTGGCAATTCGCTTCAGGTTCGGAAACGGGCAAAGCCGCCGACAACCGTACCTTCGTAGCGCGTTATCACTTGGGCTGCGGCAGTGGCCCGCCACTCTTCCTATTTTTTCCAATATTATGGCAAAAATCAAAGTCGCCATTAACGGCTTCGGCCGGATTGGTCGCCTCACCTTCAAGTCGCTGCTCGGGCGCGACAACGTGGAGATTGTGGCCATCAACGACCTGACTGACAACAAAACCCTGGCTCACCTGCTCAAGTACGACTCGGTGCATGGGCGCTTCGATGGCACGGTAGTCTACGACGAGCATAGCCTGACCGTGAATGGCCAGCATATTGCTGCCCTGGCTGAGCGCGACCCCAAGCTGCTTCCCTGGAAGGAAATGGGAGTTGATATTGTGCTCGAAAGCACGGGCCGCTTTGTGGATGAGGCCGGCGCAGGCCAGCACCTCACGGCCGGCGCGAAGAAAGTGGTTATTTCGGCACCTGCTACTGGCAACATTCCGACCGTGGTGCTGGGCGTAAACGAAGATACCCTGACTGGCAACGAGACTATTATCTCGAATGCCAGCTGCACCACCAACTGCCTGGCCCCGATGGCTAAGGTGCTCGACGATGCCTTTGGCATCGAAAAGGGCTATATTACCACGGTGCACGCTTATACCTCAGACCAGAACCTGCAGGACGCGCCTCATAAAGACCTGCGCCGCGCCCGGGCCGCTGCCTACAGCATTATCCCTACCAGCACCGGCGCCGCCAAGGCCGTGGGGCTGGTGCTGCCCCAGCTGAAAGGCAAGCTCGATGGTATTGCCATGCGGGTGCCTATTCCAGATGGCTCTACCACCGACCTGACGGTGATTCTGAAAAAGGAGGCCTCGAAGGAGGAAATTAACGCTGCCATCAAAAAGGCGGCTGAAGGCCCTATGAAGGGCATTATTGAATACAGCACCGACCCCCTGGTGAGCATCGATATCGTAGGCAACAAGCACTCGTGCATCTTCGACTCGGAGCTGACTTCCAACAATGGCACACTGGCGAAAGTAGTGGGCTGGTACGACAACGAAACCGGCTACTCGACCCGTACCGCCGACCTCATTCAGAAGCTGGGTGAGAAAATGGTGGGCTAACTAGTTGCTGCCTGGTTGCTACCCGGCCAGCGGTTGTTGGCCAGGTATAGTTTGAAGAGGCCTGCCTGCTAGGCAGGCCTTTTTGTTTTTTCCTGAGAAATGTTGCCGCCAAGGGGCAGCGCGCGCTTATGCCGCAGATTTGCTTTATTTTTAATCCGGTAGCGGGTACGGGTCGGCGGGCCGACTTCCCGGTGCTACTAGCCCGCTACTTTGGGGGCCGGGCGGGCAGCGAGTACCTGCTCTGGCCCACTAAAGGGCCGGGCCACGCCACGCAGCTGGCCCGCGAAGCCGCGCAGGCCGGCTGCCGAATCGTGGTGGCCGTGGGCGGCGATGGCACAGTGAACGAGGTAGGGCAGGGCTTGCTCGGCCAGACGGGCACGGCGCTGGGTATTGTGCCCCGCGGCTCGGGCAATGGCCTGGCCCGCCACCTGCGCGTGCCGCTGGGCTTGCCGGCTGCCCTGCGCCGGCTGCGCCAGGCTGTCTTTAGCCGCATAGATGTCGGTACTATAAATGGGCACCCGTTTTTCTGTACGGCGGGGCTGGGCTTTGACGCGCATGTGAGTCAACATTTTGCGCAGGCTGGTACCAGGGGGGTGAGCACGTATCTGCGCGTGACGTTTCGTGAGTATGGCCACTTCCGGCCCGTGCCCGTGCGGGTCGAAACCAATGGCCAAACGTTGGCTACCGATTGCTACGTGCTGGCCTTCGCCAACGCCTCGCAGTATGGTAATAATGCCTACATCGCGCCGCAGGCTGACCTCCGGGATGGCCTGCTCGATATGTGCCTGATTGATGCGCTGCCTCCCTGGCGGGCTGTGCAGGTAATAATTGGCATGGCCCTGGGCACGCTGCCCCGTACCGGCGGAGCGGCCTATCGCCACATCAGCCACGCCAGAGTGCGGGCCGCCGCTCCCATCGGCTACCACGCCGATGGCGACTACCTCGGCCATGCCACCGACTTTGAGCTGGTAGTGCTGCCGTTGGCGCTGGAAGTCGCCGTGTAGGCAATCCACTACCCGGCCAGGAGTAGTCGCTGGTGGTGCAGAGTGCCCGGCAACGCCAAGTGAAAAATATATTATCTTATATATATTAGGCCAAAATGCCACAGGATTTTATTCAGCAATTGCAAGCCCAGCTGCAGCCTGCCCGTCAGCGGATGGTAGCGCACCCAGTATACCGTCGTATTGAGACGCTGGCCGACCTACGCCTGTTCATGGAGCATCATGTATATGCGGTATGGGATTTTATGTCACTGCTCAAAGCGTTGCAGCGCGACCTCACCTGTACTACGCTGCCCTGGGTGCCGAAAGGTAATCCGGCTACGCGCCGCCTTATCAACGAGATTGTGCTGGAAGAGGAAACTGATGTGGACCCCGAGGGGCGGCCGGCCAGCCACTTTGAGCTGTACCTGCGGGCCATGCAGGAGTGCGGGGCCGATACTGCCCCGATAACTCGATTGCTGGCTGCTCTGGCCGAAGGAGCCAGCTTACCCGCCGCGCTGGTAGTAGCTCAGGCGCCGGCCAGTGTGCAGGCGTTTGTGAAACAGACATTTGACGTTATTACTAGCGGGCAACCCCATGCGGTGGCAGCGGCTTTTACCTTTGGCCGCGAGGATGTAATTCCGGATATGTTCCGAAGCCTGATTGCTGACCTGGGGCGGCGCTTTCCGGGCCAGCTCGACACGCTTACCTACTACCTCAACCGCCACATCGAGCTCGATGAGGACCACCACGCGCCGCTGGCTCAGCAGATGGTGCGCGACCTCTGCGGCCTCGACCCCGCCCGCTGGCAGCAGGCCACCGAGGCCGCCCGACAGGGTATGGCCGCCCGCGTGGCCTTGTGGGATGGTATTGCCGCTGCATTGGCTAAGGAGAAGGTCGCCGTTTAGGAAGTTATACCCTCCACTCCACTAAGAAAGGACGCTAGCCAGGGGCTAATGCCCTTTCTTAGTGGAGCCAGTGGCCGGGAAAGTCCGGCATCCCGACCTTTGCCTACATGAAAAAAGACCAGTCGCGCCGCCAGGGAGTGGTATATTCCACCAATCCCGACTTCTCTTACCAATCTGACGAGCCGGCCGAGGCTAGCACGCTGCCGCCCCAGCAGCAGCAATTGCGCGTGCAGCTTGATAAAAAGCAGCGTGGGGGCAAGCAGGTAACACTCGTCACGGGTTTTGCGGGGCGCGAGGAAGATTTGCAGACGTTAGGCAAGCTGCTCAAAACCAAGTGTGGCGTGGGGGGCAGCGCCAAAGAAGGGGAAATCGTCATTCAGGGTGATTTTCGCGCCAAAGTGCTGGAAATTCTACAGAAGGAAGGTTATAAGGCCAAGCAGATAGGCGGATGAAATAAGTAATGGGTAATAAATATTACCCATTACTCACTAGTCCCGCACTTCTTCGAGCGAGCTACTACCGCTGAGGTCTTTTTCGATGCGGCTGGGCCGGCCAGCGTAGCGCACGCTGCTGCTGCCGCTGAGGTCTACTTTTAGCTCGTCGGTGGCTTTAATTCTGGCATGCGACATGCCGGCCAGTTCCACGTTGGCGCGGGTGGTTTGCAGCGTCAGCGCCTCAATCTGGCACACGCCCGAGCCATCGATGCGCAGCTCGTCGGCCCGGCCGCTCAGGTCGGCCGAGCAGGCCCCCGACAGGTCCAGCTCGAGGCGGGGCACAGTTACGTTGAGCCGGCTGGTGGAGGCGCCGCTGGCTTCGAGGTGCAGGCTGTTGTCATGAAAGCCGCTGATATCTGACTGGCACGCCCCGCTCAGATTGAGGCGCTCCAGGCGTGGCATCGTGACGGTAACAAGCATAGGATGACTGCTGAAGCTAAAGCCCGAAAGCAGGGAGCTCTCGCCGCGCTGGCGCACCACCAGGCGGTCGCCGTTAGTATCGAGGCGCAGCTTGTCGAGGTCTTCGATGCGGCCGGCGGCTTCTACTTTATAGCTGTCGCCCTGGCGCACTACCAGGCGCAGGGCGCCGTATACTTCTACTTCCGTAAAATTACCGGGGCTGTTCATGGTCTTGCGGCCACTGCCGTAAGAGGCGGGCTCGGTGCTGAATTTGGCTGCCTCCGTGTGGATGTGCACCGTCGGGTTGTCGCCGTCGGTGTTCACGCGCACCTGCATCTTGCTGCCGTTTACGCCCAGGTTCACCACTTCATCGTTGTCGCTGTCCTGGCTGTCGCCATTGTCGTCGTCATTGTTGTCGGCCGAGGCCGGGCAGTCGAGGCAGGCAAACTTGCCCTCGCGGGTAAAGCGGGCGCGGTAGGCACGGTCGCGGCTCGGGCGGTGGCCGCTGGTAAAGTCATTATCATCAAGGTGTTCGATAAAGAGCGGCGTGAGGCGGTAGATTTTGTCCAGGGGCAGGTGCAGGGTCAGGGTCAGCTTCTGGTCGCGGAAGGGAGCGCTGCTTTTCAGCGTAGTGCCCTGGTCGAAAAGGATGGTCGAATCGCGCTGGCTGATGTTGTAATTAATCGTCTGCTGAGCCGTGAGGCGGGCGGCTTCCTCAGTGCGGCCCCGGGCGCGGAATTCTTCTTCTACGAAAGGTGCCACACCGCTGTCGGCCGGGGCTAGGTTCAGGTTAACCCATTGAAAATGGTCTTCCACGTTGCGCGAATCCAGCACGATGCCGGGGCCAGCGATGGGTTGTAGGCGCACGGTAGTGGTATAAGTGTCCTTGGCCTGAAAATCGCGGGCCACCTGCAAGCCGGCGGCCGTCGAGCCTACCACGCCCAGCAGCCACAGGCCCAGCAATACTCCACTCGCCGAGCGGCCCAATATTGGCCGGCGCAGCAGCAAGCGCAGCCCCAGCAGCAGCAGCCCCAGGCCCGGGATGCCCAGCAGCAGCCCCCCGGCTATCGCGCCCCAGGGCGGCAGGTTGCGCACCAGCGCCCCAAAGCTGTCATCAAACATAAAGCCGTTGCTGGTGTGCTCCACGGCCGTAAAGGGAATAATGCTCAGGGAAGCGCCCAGCACCATGAGTACACTGAACAGCCAGCTGCCACCCCAAAAAATCAGCAGCAACCCCACCGCCCAGCGAATGAGTGTGCCCAAGAAGCTCACGGCCGGCCGGGCACCCCGGGCCGCCGTTTCGAGGTAAGTGCCCAGCGGGCGGTTGGGGGTTGGGGGAACCTCGCCATCAAAAGCATTGGAGCGCAGGTTATTATCAATGCCCGAGAGCGTGACGGCGTCGCCGCGCATCTGCATCTTCTCCGATACGGTGCGGGCTTCGGGCACCACGGCCCAGAGTATTAAGTAGATGATAAACGTCGAGCCGCCCAGAAACAAGCCAATCAGAAAGAGTACCCGCACCAGCACCACGTCGGTCTGGAAATACGCGGCCAGTCCGGCCGATACCCCGCCGACCTTGCCGTTGTCGACATCGCGGAAGAGCTTGCGGCCGGTGAGCTTGCCGCCAAAATCCAGCGTATCAATTGGTTCGGGGGCATCGTCGCGCTTGGGCAGGGCTATCCACAGCACTACGTAGGCGATGAGGGCCAGGCCGCCAAAGTCGAAGCGGTGGCGAAATATGCCGGTGCCGGGAATGTGGTCATAAACCCCGAAAACGTTGGGCAGCAGCACCAAAGCCAGGAAAATGAGGCGCACCAGCAGTGGGTTCACCCGGAAGTACTGGGCCAGCCCGGCGCACACGCCCGCAATCTTACGGTGGGCCAGGTCGCGGTAGAGGCGGCGCGGCTCGGTATCGGCCGGGGTAGGAGTGGGGCCACCGGCAAAAGCGCGGCCGGCACCAGTGCCGGCGGCGGCCGGCTCGGCATAAGCTTCCTCATCCTCGTCGGCCGACGACTGGAAGTCGCTCACCCGGCCCATCTTGGCGGTCATTTCCTCCACGTCTTGCAGGGTGATAACCTGCTTATTAACCGAGAGGCGCGCCGAAAACAGCTCGGCAATGCGGCCCTCAATGTCGGCCACGATTTCTTCGTGGCCCTGGTAGCTGGCGAAGTGCGCCTTCACCTCCTGAAGGTAGCGGCTAAGCACTTCGAAGCCATCATCTTCAATATGAAAGATGATACCCTGCAAGTTGATGCTGATGTTCTTTTTCATGGGAAGGGCCGCAGGCGCGAAGCGCGGCAGGTTGAATTCGGAGAAAGAAAGGGTAGCTGAAAAAGCAGGGGTTAGGTAGTGCGACGGGGCTGGCGGATAATGCCCACCGAGAGGGCCATCTCTTCCCACGTCTGGCGCAGCTCCTCCAGAAACTGGCGGCCGGCCTCCGTAAGCGTGTAGTATTTGCGGGGCGGGCCGGAGGTTGACTCCTTCCAGACGTAGTCGAGCAGCGCGGCATTCTTGAGGCGCGTGAGCAGTGGGTAGAGGGTGCCCTCTACCACTATCATGCGGGCCTGGGTCAGCTCCTCCAGCATGTCGCTGGCGTAGGCCTCCCCGCGGCCAATAATCTCCAAGATGCAGAATTCGAGGATGCCTTTGCGCATCTGCACCTGGGTGTTCTCTAGTTTCATGGGCGGTATGGGCTAGTAGTAGGTGAGGAACTGTACAAATGTACGGCAGGTACTTTGTATTGCATAATACTTGGTGTAAAAAATTTTGTTCCTTTTTGCGAAAAAAAATATCTCTGATAAGCAAGAGAGTATTAGATTTTTGCTATTTAGTTGCCTGGTAGCTTAGGGTTACTGAGATAACTTCTCGAAAATCAGCCATCTGAGCGGGAGTTCCTTAGCCAGAGGTGGTCACTACGCACTATCCGGCAGTAACTTGCGTTGCCGCACCGACTATTTATCGGGTTTTATTTTTCTATGCTCCAACTTTTCGCCAATTGCCGCCCGTGGGTGGCTCTACTAGGGCTGAGTGTATGGCTGGGCCTGGCTGCCGCGCCGGCTATGGCCCAAACCAGCGCCCCCAAGTACAGCGACGAATTCCTTAACCTGGGCGCCGGTGCCCGCTCGCTGGGCATGGGCAAAGTGCAGGTGAGCCTGGCTACCGATGCCACTGCCGGCTACTGGAACCCCGCCGGCCTTACCGCTGTCACGGCCAGGTACGACGGCGTGCTGATGCACTCGGAGCTGTTTTCGGGGGTGGTAAAAAACGACTACGCGGCCTTTGCTATGCCGCTCGACGATAAAAGCGCCATTGGGGTAACCCTGCTGCGCTCGGGCGTCGATAACATCGCCGATACCCGGGCGCTCATCAACGAGTACGGGTATATTCAATACGACAAGATTACGTATTTCTCGGTGGCCGACTACGCGCTCCTGCTTTCCTACGCCCGCAAGCTGGGGCCCGAAGGCCTGAGCGTGGGCGGCAGCGGCAAACTCATCTACCGCAACGTGGGCAGCTTTGCCAATGCCTACGGCTTTGGGGTAGATGTGGGCTTGCAGTACAACCACAAGGGCTGGCGCCTGGGCCTGATGGCCCGCGATATCACCACTACCTTCAACGCCTGGAGCATTGATGCCGATAAGTTTAAGGCCAATGCGATACCAGGTGAGGCTATTCCGACCAACAGCACCGAGCTAACGCTGCCGCGCCTGGTGCTGGGGGCGGGCCGGCAGTTTAAGCTGCCGGCCCAGTTTACGGCCCTGGTGGCTGCCGACCTCGAAGCCACTACCGATGGCCAGCGCAACACGCTTATTTCGGCCAAGCCCGTGAGCGTTGACCCACGCGTGGGGGTTGAGGTAGGCTACCGCAGCCTGGTATTTCTGCGGGGTGGGGCCGGCAACTATCAGAAAATCCAGAACTTTGACTTGCAGCAGCAGTGGAAGGGCCAGTACAGCCTGGGTGCGGGCGTCGCCATCAATGGCTTGCGCGTAGACCTGGCTTTGTCGCGCCTGGCTGTCGAAAACCAGGGCTCTACCTCCCAAACCAACTCGCTTATCGTGAGCTTGGGCTACGGCCTGGGCAGCCGGGCCACGGGCATGCCGATGATAAATTAAGAGTATTATATAAAATATAATATATTATGAAAAAAAGATACTCAGCTGCCGGGCAGCACATGCTTCGGGCCCTGCGCGTTTGCCTGCTGCTGTTGGCCGTGCTGGGCGGGCAGGCGGCGCAGGCGCAGTCGGGCCGCTACGGCAACGAGTGGATAGTGCAGGGCCAGGCTTACTACAAGTTTAAGGTATGGCGCAACGGGCTTTATCGCCTCGACTACGCTTACCTGAGCAAGCTCAGCGGCCTGGGCGGCGTGGCCCCCACGCAGCTCCAGCTGTGGCGGCGGGGCAAGGAGGTAGCGGTTTACCAGGGTGGCAATTCGGCTACGCTGGATAATACCACGTACCTGGAATTTTATGGCCAGCGCAACGACGGGCGGCTGGACAGTGCCTTATATAAGAAACCCAGCGACCAGGCCCATCCATTCTATAGCTTCTTTACCGATACGGCTACCTATTTTCTGACCTGGAGCAATGCCCGCCTGGGCAAGCGCATGGCTCAGCCGGTGGTAGCGGGTGGCACGCCGCATGCTTGGCGCATTCAGGCGGTGCGCACCGTGTATTATGACAGCTACATGGAGGCCCCCGATACCGATTATAATACCTGCCTGCCGTGGCTGGAAAGGGGAGAAGGCTTTTTTGGGTCCTACGGCAATACCACGGCTAAAAACGACAGCCTGCTGCGAGCGGTAGTAACCGACCCGGCCTCGCCGCTGCCCACTGCCGAAGTGCTGGTAGCGGGGGCCAGCGTGCCCAGCCACGCCAATGGCTACCATACTACCAGCCTGGGCGTGCTGCAACCGGGTACGACTACTGTGCGGCCCCTATCAATACTGAGTTACCCGAATTTCAGCGCTGCCCGGGCGCGCTATACGCTGCAGCGCAGTGACATCAGCAGCGCGGGAATTGTTCAGGTAAACGGCAGCGTGCTTAATCAGGGTACGGGGCCGGTGTACGATGCCTTTCGCTACGGCTACCTGCGCCTGACGGCCCCGCAGGAAAACCGCTGGTTTAGCGACCGCCGCAGCCTGTGGTTTCAAAACGATTCACTTTTGGGAGGGCCGGCTACCTATGAGATTGATAATATTCCGGCCACGGTAAACGGCTACGATATTCAGGACCCCTGGAACGTGCAGCGCATTGCGCCCACTGCCGCCCAAACGCTGGGCAGCACGGCCCGCCGCTTTGTGTTTCCGAACGCTACGGCGGCGAGCACGCGCCAGCTGCTGCTGGCCGACGGGGCGCAGCCGCTGGTGCCGCCTGCCCCGCAGCCGGTACACTTTCGCACTATAAATCCGGCCAAACCCAATTTCATCATTATCACCCACCCCAAGCTGATGAAGGCGGCGGGCAGCGAGCCTAATGCGGCGCGGGCCTATGCCAACTACCGGGCCTCGGCCGCGGGCGGCGGCTACGATACGCTGATGGTGACGGCCCCGCTGCTCTACGACCAGTTTCACTACGGCGAGCGCTCACTTATGGGCCTGCGTCACTTTGCCCTCTGGCTGGCGGCCAACAGCCCCACCCGGACGCAGTACCTGCTGCTGCTGGGCAAGGCGCTGGCACCAGACACGCGCGCCGATAACCCCGGCGACCCCATTCCGACCACCACGCTGGGGGCATCAACGTACAGCACTACGCGCATACTGGGTGATTTGGGCCAGGACCTAGTGCCGACCTCATCGCGCGCGTCTTCCGATAACATTTTATCCAGCGACTGGCAGCACGACAACTACGTGCCGCGCCTGCCTACCGGGCGCGTAGCGGCCACCACTCCGCAGGATGTGATGGCGTATCTGAATAAGCTGAAAGAGCACGAGGCCCTGGGGCCCGAGGACTGGCGCAAGAATGTCGTGCATCTGGTAGGCGGCGCGAATGCGAGCGACTTTGCCGAGTTTGCCGGATACCTTAATATCTATAAGCAGCAGATTCAGCGGCCCCTGTTTGGCGGCACGGTTACTACCTACCAGAAATCTGGTATTCTACCTACCAGTATTAATATATCGGACCAGGTAAATAACGGCCTGTCGCTTATCTCGTACTTCGGGCACGGCTCCATCAACTCGGTTGACCTCAACATCGGCAACATCAACGACCCGGTCAGCAACTACCACAATGCCGGCCGCTACCCGGTAATGATGTACGATGGCTGTGAGGTGGGGCAGTGCTTTGTAGTGGCCAGCACCTTTGGCAACGACTGGATGCTGGCCCCCAGCAAAGGAGCCGTGGGCCTGCTCTCGCAAACCGACTTGTCATTTGCCTACCTGCTGCACCCGGCGCAGCAGAAGCTGCACGAGCTGCTCTTTAATAATCCCACCTGGTTTGGGCGGCCCGTCGCCGAAGTGCGGGCGGAAGTCGTGCGTCAGCTGCAAAATTTAACCCCCTTTTTGCATAACCCCGCCGGTGCCGTCGACCTGCTGGCCACGCTCTGGCAGGGCGACCCGGCCCTGCGCCTCTACGCGCCCGTCGCGCCCGATTTTATTGCCAATGGCGTTACCATCTCGCCCAACCCGGTGGCCGCCACGGCCAGCAGCTTCCAGCTGATAGTTTCGGTGAGTAACCCTGGTCGCATCACCTTCGACCCTATCGAGATACGCGTTACCCGCACCTACTCGGCTCAGAATGGCCGCAAGCCCGATACTTTCTTTGCAACCGTGCGCCAGGCCTGGCAGCGCGATACCACCTATACCATTACTATTCCCAACTCGGGCAATGTATTTGGCGACAACAAGTTTTTGGTTGAGCTCGATTACCAGAATAAGGTGGCTGAGCTTAACGAAAACAACAACTCGGCTTCGCTTATCTATACCTTTCTGGAGGGCGGCGTAACCCTGCTGACGCCCACCGAGTTTGCCATTGTGCCAACTACCACCCCCCGCCTGGTTGCCCAAAGCAACGACCTGGCGGGTACCACGCGGGGCTACGACTTTCAGGTCGACTCGGTAGCTACCTTCGATAGCAAGGGCCTGAGAAGCAAGCTGAATGTGCAGGCCGCCGTAGTAGCCAGCTGGACGCCCACCGGGGCTGATGAGCTGAAGCCCGCGGCCGGCCGCGATTCGGTGGTGTGGTATTGGCGCGCGCGCTTTACTACGCCTGGCCCTCAGGAAGATGGCAATTGGAAAGTCAGCTCGTTCCGGGTGATAACCAAGGCCGTGGCCGATGGCTGGTCGCAGAGCCACAACGGACAGTTTAACCGCGACCAGCTGCAGGGCGTAGCCGTTGCGACACCTGGCAACCAGTGGACTTTTCCCACGCAGCAGCAGCAGCTAACGCTGCGTACGGTGGGCGGGGGGCCGTATCGGGCGTGCCCACCTTCAATATCAAGAGTGGCTACGGTATCATCACCGACCCGCTGCAGCCTCCGGGCATTGATTGTGCCATCCAATCACCCAACCTGGTAATAGCCGTGCTCGACGAGCATTCGCTGCAGCGCCTCAACATTACCCAGGGTGGGCCTTACCTGACCTGCGGGCTGCCAACTCAACCCTTCTATCATTTTGCAGGGACTAGCGATACGCTCGACAACCTTAACAACAGCGTGGTCCGCCAGAATCAGCTTAAAACCTTCCTGAGCAATGTGCCCGATGGTGCCTACGTGGCTATTATCAGCATCAACCGGCTGCGGTATGCCAGCCTGCTGCCCATCCTGGGCAGCTCGTTTAGCACCCTGCTCGGCAGCAAGCTGATAACCCAGCTCAAAAATGGCGACCCCTGGGCCCTGGTAGCCCAAAAGCGGGCCAGCGGCGGCCGGCTAATTCAGGAGGCGGGCCCCGACCGCACTCAGCCGCTGCCGGCTTACAGCCAAGGCGTGGAGTTTACGACGCAGCTTACCACGCCTGGCCAGGCGGGGACAATTACGAGCACGCTCATTGGCCCGGCCCAGCAGTGGCAAACGCTGTTTAACGTGATAAAGCCGGTAACGCCGACGGCCCACTACACCTTGCAGCTGGTGGGCATTGATGCCAACAACAAAGCCACGGTGCTCAATGCCAACGTGAAGACGAAGAACCTGGACCTAACGGGCTACTCGGCTACCACGTATCCGTATATGCAGCTGCAGCTATCGCTGCGCGATTCGGTAAACCGGGTGCCGCCGCAGCTCAGGCAGTGGCTTATTACCTATAAAGGGGTGCCCGAAGGGGTTGTACGCCGCGACCTGGTGGCCGCTATCAAGTACGACTCTACCACCCTGCGCAACCAGGCCGCTACGGGCAAGCTCAACTTCCCCGTGAGGTTCGACAACGTGTCGTCGGATGCGTTTGCCAATCCGCTCCAGCTCCAGGTGGAGCTTCTGAATGCGACCACCGGCCTGCCCGTGGCCAGTACCAAAAAGCTCATTCCGTTTCCGCATGTACCGGCCCCTTACGACACGGCTACGGTGAATGTGACGATGGACGTAACCGGCGTGTTCGGCCACCTTATTCCGCATATATTCGTCAATCCTCAGCTGCAGCCGGAGCTCTATTACTTTAATAATGAGCTGCGACTGAATGCCTTTACGGTGCGCGATAACAGCGTGCCGCCCACCCTCGATGTCGCCTTTGATGGCCGTCATATTCTGGATGGCGAGCTGGTATCGTCGCGCCCGGTCATCGATATTCAGCTGAAGGATGCCGATAAGCTGCGGCTCATCAAGGATGCCTCGGCCTTTACGCTGTTTTTGCAGAAGGACGGCCAAACTGCCGTGCCAGTCGATGTGAATGGGGCTTCGGTGCAGTTCAGCGTCGATGTCTCGTCGGGCAGCCTGGCTAAGCTGGAGTACCGGCCCGGCCTGAGCAAGCCCCTCGACGATGGCCTGTACACGCTGCGGGTGCAAGGGCGCAACGCCTCGAACTCGGCCGCCGGCACCCAGGATTACCAGGTAAGGTTTCAGGTAATAGGTGCCTCCATGATTTCCAACGTGTTTCCGTACCCGAACCCGGTCACGAGCAAGGCGAAATTTGTGTTTACGCTGACCGGAAATGAGCTCCCCCGCAACATGAAAATCCAGATTATGACCCTCACGGGCCGCGTGGTGCGCGAGATTTTTATGAGTGAGCTGGGCGCGCTGCACATCGGCAATAACGTAACCGACTATGCCTGGGACGGCACCGACCAGTACGGCGACCGCCTGGCCAACGGCACCTACCTCTACCGGGTGTCTATCGACGACCCTACCGGCGAGTATAAGAAGTTCAGCACGGCCGGCGACCAGGCCTTCAAAAACGACTGGGGCAAGCTCGTGCTGCTGCGCTAAAACCGCAAAAGGCTGACTGCCGACTCGCCCCGGCAATAAAACCCCTTTCCTTTGTAGGAAAGGGGTTTTTTACTACAATAAACCGAAATAGCCTATATGCCTGCTAGCCAGTGGCGTGTTTCTGAAAAAAGTATTTCCCCGGTGCCGGGGCGGCTTGAGTTTCTGGATGGCCTGCGTGGGTTCGCGGCGCTGGTCGTTATCGCTCACCACTATTCGGCCGCTTTTTACCCCACCAGCATGACGGGTATGGCCAACACGGCGCACCTGCCGGGCAGGTGGGAAACCTGGTTTGCCGGCTCTCCGGTGCATGTGCTGCTCAACTTTCGGGTGTGCTTCTTCTTTGTGCTAAGCGGACTGGTGCTGGCGGCTTCGACAGCCCACGCGCCGCGGGGGTGGCGCACCTTGCTGGCGCAGCTGGTGCGGCGCTACGTGCGCCTGGGTCTTCCGGTAGCTGTCAGCGTGGCAATGGGCTATGCGCTGTTGCGGGTGCATGGCTTCTACAATGAGCAGGCCGCCGCCGCTACCGGGGCGGCCTGGTTTGGCTCGTTCTGGCACGTGGTGCCGGCGCTGGCCCAGTGGGTGCGCGACATGCTGTTTGGAGTAATGGTGCAGGGGGAGGCCCTCTATAACCCCGTGCTGTGGACAATGATGGTGGAGTGGTTTGGCTCGCTGCTGGTGCTGGGTCTGCTGGCTTTTGCCGGTGGGCTTTCGTGGCGGCTGGCCCTGTATGCTGCGCTGGCGCTGGGCATTACCCTGAGCCGACTCGACTTTTACTACGTGGGCTTTCTGCTGGGGCTGGGGCTTTTCGATATTTACCGGCAGGGGTGGGTGGCCCGCTTGGCTGCCCGGACGCGCCGAAGGCTGATTGTGGGCTTACTGCTGGTGGCTTTTTTTACTACCAGCCACCCCCAGGTGTACTACGCCGCGCCCATGCACGCAGCCTATGTGTGGCTGGCGCTACCTGGTGTGGGGGCGGGCCGCACGGTCGATATCTACCACACGCTTGGCGCCGCAGCGCTGCTGGCGGCCGTGCTGCTCTCGGGCCGGCTGCGCCAGCTCACGATGGCACCCTGGCTGCGCCGGGTAGGCCGGCGGGCCTTTGCCCTGTATCTGACCCATTTTCTGGTGCTTGGGACAGTTTCGGCGTGGTTGTTCTTGTGGCTGCGCGGGTTTTTTTCCTATCATGCCAGCTTCGGGCTGATGCTGGTATCGTCGGGGCTGGTGCTGGCTGGCAGTGCCGAGCTTTTTTACCGGTGGGTCGACAGGCCCAGCCACGCGGCAGCCCGCTGGCTTGGGCGCTGGGTAGGAGCCAAGCTGGCTTCTGCCGCCGCGCCCACTGCCGTTCCCGCGCCGGCGAGCCGGATAAAGTATTAGCGGCGGCGTAGCGTCACGAAGCTGTAAGCCACGGCGTGCTTATCGTCGGGGGCATGGCGCTCCCGGGTTTCCTCACGCCACTCGGTGGGAGAGAGCGGCGCGAAAAAGGCATCACCATCGGGAATGGAGGTATGGACCTCGGTAAGGTGTACGACATCGGCCGCGGGCAGGGCCTGGCGATAGATTTCGCCTCCGCCAATCACGCACACTTCTTCGCCGCCGGGCTGGGCAGCGGCCAGCGCCAGTGCCTCGGGCAGCGAGTGGGCCAGCAGCACGCCGGCCGGGGCCGGCCAGGCCGACTGGCTCGTTACTACAATATTGGTGCGGCCCGGCAGCGCCCGCCCAATGCTTTCGAAGGTACGGCGGCCCAGCACGATGGGATGGCCCATGGTCAGGGCCTTGAAGTGCCGGAGGTCGTCGGGCAATTGCCAGGGTAACTGGCCCTGCCGGCCGATTACGCCGTTTTCGGCGGCGGCTACGATGAGCGAAACCATAAGAATTACGAATACTGAATAACGAGTAAGCGTCTCGGGCATGGCCCCGACGCGATGCCCTGCTTACGCACCAAACTCCAGCCTGGTGCCGCGCAGAAATTCTTCCACGCCCAGGCGCTTTTTGCCTTCGAGCTGCACTTCGAGCAGGCTGAGCCAGCCGCTGGATGTGGCTACGCCGAGGTAGTGGCGGCCATCCGTTGTCCAGGTTCCGGCCGGCGCTGACGGGCCAGATATAGCCGTGGCACGATATACTTTCAGGCCTCGGTTGTCGGGTAGGGTCGTATAAGCGGCCGGCACGGGAGCTAGGCCGCGCACCTGGTTTACCAGCTCAGCGGCAGGGCGGGTAAAATCCAGCCGACCCGTTTCCTTGGTAAGCTTGGGGGCAGGGCGCAGGTCGGGCGTGTGCGGCTGGGGCGTGCTGGGTGCCCGGCCTGCGGCGATGGCGGCCACGGTGCGGCCGGCCAGCGCCGCCCCAGCTACCTTCAGCTTGTCGTACAGAGTGCCAAAGTCGTCGGATGGGTCAATAACGACCTTATCCTGCAGGATAAGGTCGCCGGTATCAATCTCATGGCGCAGAAAAAAGCTGCTGACGCCCGTTTCCTCGTCGCCGTGCATCAGGGCCCAGTTGATGGGTGCCGCGCCCCGGTATTGCGGCAGCAGCGAAGCATGAATGTTGACCGAGCCCAGCCGGGGCATGCTCCACACTGCTTCGGGCAGCATTCGGAAGGCTACGACCACTTGCAGGTCGGCCGCGTAACGCTTGAGCTCGGCCTGAAAAGTGGGGTATTTCAGGTTGGTAGGCTGCAGCACCGGCAAGCCGTGCGCCAGCGCCGCCTGCTTTACCGCCGATGCCTGCAGCTGCCGCCCGCGCCCCGCCGGCCGGTCGGGCCCCGTGATGACGGCCACCACCTGCGCCTCGGGCAGGGTGAGCAGGGTTTCGAGGGTGGGCACGGCAAAATCGGGCGTACCCATAAAAACGATGCGCAAGGGAGTAGGCATTTAGTATATAGTAAAAAAAATTATTTATCGGGGTAAAGCAGGTACTTGCTGCGCAGCTGCTTAAACTGCCCCAGCTGCGGCTCCCAGCTGGCCCGGATGCTGGCCTCCGGGCGCCCGGCTATCACCTGCGCCCGCAACGAGTCGGTGCCGGCCAGCTGCTCAAAGTATTTGGTAAAAAAATGCGCCTTATCGGTGCTCTGCCGGTAGAAGTCGAGCAGGTAGCGCACCGTAAAAAACTGGGCCGGCTCGTGCGCGGCCGGCTGGTGCAGGTCGAGGCCGTAGCAAAGCTGGCCATTGAGCGGCGGGGTGGGCGAGCCCGCATTGGGGCGGGGCGTAAACTGATACGGGCGCGTAGCCGGCTGCGTAGGCGCCCCCATAACCTCGAAAGGCCGGTCGGTGCCCCGCCCTACGCTCACGTTGGTGCCTTCCAGCAGGCACACGCTGGGGTACAGGGCCACCGCCCGCGCAGTGGGTAGGTTGGGAGAGGGGGGCACGGGCAGCGCGTAGGGCGTGGCGTGGGTATAGCCGCCCGCCACGGGCACCACCTGCAGGCGGCACTGCCGGCCGCCAGCCAGCCATTTTTCGCCGTTCAGCATGCGCGCCAGCTCACCCACCGTGAGGCCGTGGCAGATGGGTAGCGGGTCGAGCCCCACAAAAGAGCGGTACTTGGGCACCAGCACCGGGCCATCAACTACCCGGCCGTTGGGGTTAGGCCGGTCGAGGACAATAACGGTTTTGTCTTGCTCGGCGGCGGCTTCCATCACGTAGTGCAAGGTGCTGATAAACGTGTAGAACCGCGTACCAACATCCTGAATATCAAAAATAAGCACGTCTACATCGGCCAGCATCTCGGGAGTTGGCTTCTTGGTTTTGCCGTACACCGAGCGCACCGGCACGCCCGTGCGGGCATCGCGCCCGTCGGTGATGGTGGCCCCGTCGGCGGCTTCTCCCCGAAAGCCGTGCTCGGGCGCAAAAATGGCGGTCAGGTTAACGTGCAGGGCCTTGAGCGTATCAACCAGGTAAGTAGCGCCAATGCGCGAGGTTTGGTTAACTACCAGTCCTACCCGCTTGCCCTGCAGGGCCGGTAGGTATTGGCTTAGCTGGGCAGCCCCCATGAGCAGGGGGCGGGCCTGCTTTGCGCCCGGTGTTGGTGGCCTGTGCCCGCCGTGGTCTACGGCCGGGCCCGCGCCGGGCCCGCAGCCTGCTGCCAGGCCGGCCGCTACTAAAATCCACTTTATCATAGCCCAAAAGTACCTTGCTGCGTAAGAAGCGCGCTGCTAGCCGCTCGCAACCACTGGCGAGGACGTAGCTTTACGCCCACTCGTGAATATCGCCCGCTACATATCGCGCCGCATGGACGGGGCCGACTCCGGCTCCTTTACCCACTCCGTCACGCGCATCGCTACGGTCAGCATTGCCCTCGGCATCGCCGTGATGATTGTGTCGTTTTCAATTCTGCACGGCTTTCGGGAGCAGATTCAGAATAAAATCTTCTCGTTTGGCGCGCATCTGCAGCTCTCGCGCTACGATACCAACAACTCGCTGGAGGTAGCGCCTATTTCGGAGCCCGTGCTGCGCCGCCAGCTGGCCCGCTACCCGCAGGTAGCCTCCGTGCAGGCATTTGCCCGCAAAACGGCCATCATCAAAACCACCGACGAGGTGCTGGGCGTAGTGCTGAAAGGGGTGTCGGAAACCCACGGCCCCAGCGCCATGCGGGCCAATATAGTGGCCGGCAGTTTTATTCACTACGCCGACTCGGCCGCCAGCAACGACATTGTTATCTCGCAGAAGATAGCCGATAAGCTGCGCCTTAAAGTCGGCAGTCCGGCCCTGTTCTACTTTATTCAGCAGCCACCGCGGGTGCGCAAGTTCCGGGTGTCGGGTATCTACCAGACTGGCCTCGACGAGTTTGACGAGGTGTACGTGCTCGGCGACCTGCGCCAGATTCAGGAGCTCAATGCCTGGCCCGACTCGCTCGTGGGGGCCTGGAGGTGCGCCTGCGCGACTTTGCGCAGCTCGACCACACCTTCGACCAGTTTTACGAGCAGCTGCCCTACGAGGTGCGCATCGAAAAAACGACCGACCAGTATGCGCAGCTCTTCGACTGGCTTCAGCTGCTGAATCGCAACGTGATTATCTTCCTTATTCTGATAATATTTGTAGCTACCTTTAATATGGTTGCCACTATATTTATCATGATTCTGGAGCGTACCAAGATGATTGGTATCCTGAAAGCGGTAGGCGCTACCGATAACCAGATTCGGGGCATGTTTTTCTTTCGCGGCGTCTCCATTACGCTCCGGGGGCTGGTTATTGGCAATGTTATCGCGCTCGGCTTCTGTGCCTTGCAATATTATTTCCGCATCATTCCGCTCGACCCCGAAAATTATTATATGGACCGGGTGCCCATTGCCTGGAGCCCCGCGGTAATGGTGCTGCTCAATGCCGCTACGCTGGTCGCTTCCGTGCTATCGGTGCTGATTCCTACCTATATGATAGCCCGCATCAAGCCTATGGTCGCCATCCGGTTTGACTAGCCGCCTTCAGCGCCAGGTTGAGGAACTACGCGGCAAAAAAACGACGTTGAGCGACAAAACCCGGCGCGTTAAGCGAACAAGGTGTAATTTAGCGGGGCCAATTGGGCTGTTCAAAAATAAAAACCGGGTGCAACCTGTTTAGTGCTCCGTACGCTCTCTTGGGTATAACAACTTTCCTTTTTTCATGAAAAACTTTCCTCGGCTAGCCGGCCGTTTGCTGGCCCTGATGCTGGTAGCTGGCAGCCTCGGCCTGAGCAGCTGCACCAATTCCGATACCACACCGGTGCTAGGCAACTGGACTGTCGGTAACTCATTTGCCGGTACGGCCCGCAGCAATGCCGTAAGCTTCGTTATCAATAACATCGCCTACGTTGGCACAGGTATTGATGCCAATAGCAAGCGCTATAATGACTTCTATGCCTACAACCCGAAAACCGGTAGCTGGACGCAGGTAACGCCACTGCCGGCTACGGCCCGCTACAATGCTGTAGCCTTTACGGCGGCCGGCAAAGGCTACGTTGGCACCGGCTACGACGGCACCAACTCCGATGTTAACAAAAACTACCTGAGCGACTTCTGGCAGTTTGACCCCACCGTTAATACTGCCACCACCACCGGTACTACTACTATAACCACTACGGGTAGCTGGAAGCGCGTAGCCGACTTTCCAATGCCTAACGGGTTAGGCCGCTACAGCGCGGTGGCTGCCAGCGTAAATGATATTGGCTACGTAGGCTGCGGCTACGATGGCAACTTCGAGAAAGACTTTTATCAGTACGACCCGAAGGCCAACACCTGGGCCCCGCTGGCCAATGGCTTCCCCGGCAACAAGCGCATGGGTGCCCTGGCCTTCACTATCAATGGCCAGATGTATGTAGGAACAGGTACCAACAACAGCCAGTATAATACCGATTTCTGGGCTTATAACCCGGCTGGCGGCGGCACCTGGACGCAAAAGCGCTACCTGGCCAATATCAGCACCTCAACCGATTCGTATGACTATAGCGCTGTGGCGCGGGCCTATGCGTCTTCCTTCGTGATAGGTAACCTCGGCTACGTAACGGTGGGCAGCAGCAGCGCTGTTAAAACCGACTGCTATGCCTACGACCCCACTATGGATACCTGGACGGCTACCAATCCCTTTTACTTCACCACGGGCGGCGGGGCTGGTCGTAACTCGGCCGTGTCGTTTGGTATCGGCAATTATGGCTACGTAGGTACCGGTGCCTCGGGTAGCACGCGATTTGATGATTTCTGGCAGTTTGACCCAAGTGCAGCGCAGCAGTAGTATTGCTGGCTCGTGCCAGCTAAGGCGCTGGTACCAGTGGCCCTGGGTGCTGTTGCTGGCCCTGGGGCTACTGGCTACCGGCTGCTCGCAAGATGTGAGCAACATTGGGGTGGGCCTGCCCACCGCCAATACCAACACGGGGGCTTACCTCGTGGATACGCTCACTATCCGAAGCTCTACCGTGCTGCGCGATTCGGTGGTTACTTCCAATACGAACTCGCTACTCGTGGGCCGCTACACCGACCCGCAGCTGGGTACCATTACGGCCAAGAGCTTTGTGCGCCTGGGCTTAACGAGTTCCTTTATCCCGGACCCTACCGCGGTGTACGACTCATTGACGCTGGTACTTACCCTCGACAATTACCGGTATGGCGATACAACCAAGACGCAGTCGCTGGTAGAGGTGCATCGGTTTACCGACCCCAACAATGCCATTTCTGCTACGAAGGTGTCGTTTGCCTCGCCCCGCCTTACACCCCCGCCCAGCTACAGCCCCACGCTGCTCAACTACGATACTATTCAGCGCAAGAACGTAGCGCCGATTGCTCGGGCCCGGCCTACGCTCACTTCGTTGCGCCTGCATCTGGACAATAACCTGGGGCGCCAGCTACTCGCCGCTGGCCAGCGTGGCCAGCTAAGTACGCAGGATGCGCTGGATAGCTACCTGCCGGGTATTGCGCTCACCCCAGCGCCTACCGACGACGCCACTATTATCCGGCTGAGTGCCACCTCGAGTGGGGCGGGTATTACGCTCTACTATCACCTGCCTACCGACCCCACGACGGTGCTTAGCACCTTTTTCTCGTTTGCAGCCGGCAACCGTCACTTTTACCAGGTAACAGCCGACCGTAGTACCGCGGGCGCCACCAGCAGTACCAACTTCCCGCAAATGTCGCTACAGGCAGTTCCGGCCGCGCTTACCGGGCAGCAAACCTTCGTTGAAGGTGCGCTGGGCCTGCAAACCCGGCTCGATTTCCCGTATCTGACCGATATTCAGCAGTATGGCGCTCATATTACCGTAACCAGCGCGCAGCTAATTGCGCCGGTGCCGGCCTTTAGCGTTCTGCAGTCGCCGTTTGTGCCCGCTCCGCCCCCGCTTATTGTTACGGTTGCCGATGGCAGTAACCGTGTGCAAGCTACTTACCTGGCCAACGTGCCATACATGTCAGGCATTTCTTCGCTCACCGGCTTGCAGCAGGGCTATTACCAATGGTCGATAGCTACTTACGTCCAACAGGTGCTCAACCGCAATGTGCCAAATAATGGCTTGCTGCTGGGGTCGGTTACCTCTGCGCTACCCGACCGCGTCGTACTGGGAAGCGCTCAGAATAAAGATAGCAAGCTCCAGCTCCAGCTCTACTTCATAACCGTGAAGTAAAGCTTGCCGCAGTTAGCTGCGATTGCCAGCTGGCCGGGCTACGTATAAGCGTAGCCCGGCCAGCTGGCAATCTTTTTTTGAGCAGGCTGATAACCAGAAGTTAATAAGAGCACGTCAAAAAAAGACAACTAACTCCTACCTACTTCCTGTTAAAGGAGCGTGTCTGAACAACTTTCCCCTTCCGCTGCCCGCCCCGACCTGCTGCGCGTGTCATACGACGACTACCGCGCCTTACCCGCCATCGCTAACTCCGACCTCTCGCGCCTGCGCGATGCCTTGGATGGCCGCCCGCCGCGGCTCGATTCGGGCTCGGGGGCACTGAGCTTTGGTACTGCGTTTCATACGGCCCTGCTGGAACCTGCCGAGTATCAGGCTGGCCAGCCGGGCCTCAACGATACGCTCGTCTGGTGGCTGGTAGAGGGGGTCAAGCTGAATACGGAGCTGCGCCGCCTGCTCGAAAATGGCGTGACGGAGCGTAGTGCCGTATTTAGTGAGCCCGAAACCGGTACGCTTTGCAAGCTGCGCGCCGACCTGGTGCTCGACCAGCCCGGCCTGCCTTATACAGTGGTAGATTTTAAAACCACGATGGCGCGCGACGCCGAACACTTTCGGTGGCAATGCTCAGCCTACGACTACGACCGGCAGGCGGCCTTTTACACCGATGCCCTGCGGGCCGAGCGATTTTTACTGGTGGGCGTGCAGAAAGTAGAGCCTTTTGGCGTCTTTCCCCTCGAAGTGCCTCCCGCTATGCTGGCCGAAGGACGCCGCAAGTATAAGCACCTGCTACAGCTGCTGCGCGCTCCCGGTACGGCTCCTGCCTATCGCGCAGAGGCAGTGCAGGCAGCCGTGACGGCACTCGGTTTGTAGCTAGCGCAGCTTTCAGGCGCGTGTACACGGTGTAGCCGCGCTCACCCAGCCCCTCTCCAAAGAGCAGAGTGCCAGATAAAAAATGTATTAATATGATAAAATATATTAAATTATTAATTAATATATTTTAAACAATATTTTGCCGCCTGGCTGATAGTTCGCGCAGTAGCTGCCGCAAAGCGGCTGGCTCGTGGAGCTGCCGCACCAGTAGGGCCAGGTAGTCGGTTTCGGCGCGAAGGTCGCGCTTTAGCTGGCGCAGGCGAGTGCGCTGCTGCTTTTCGGTGCCACTCCACGGTGCGTTTTCCACTGGCCGCTGGGCGGTGGCCAGTTCCTGAGTCAGTTGAGTGTACTGCTGCTTCAGAGCGGCCGTATAGCGCTCCAGGAGCACTGCTGCTTCCGTGCCGGGCTCCCCAACTGCTTCCGACTCGGCCAGTAACGTAAGCAGCGCGGCCAGGTCGGCAGCGGCATAAGCTGCCGTGATGCGTTGCATTAGCTCAGTTTGAGTCTGCTGGGTGGTCGCATCGGCCCGAGCGGCCCGGTCTGGATGGTGCAGGCGGGCCAGCTGGCGATAAGCTGCTTTGGTATGCTGTAGCAGGTCGTGGCTTTCATTCGCACGGGTTTTTAGCTGCTCCTCAGCCTTGGCGCGGGCGCGCTGCTGACGGCGGGCGCGGGCCAGGGCGGCCGCCTGCTCGTGGGGCAGCTCGGGTGGAGCAGCTGACGCGGCAGGGAGCGGTGGCTCGGAGAGTGGAACGGCGGCCGGCGCGTAGCGGGCCAGCACTTCAGTCTCATCTTCCCCAAACCGTTCCTGTAAGCTTAACGCATTGTGCACCAGCAGTTCCGTTACTTGCACTTCTTCGGCGCGCGTAAGATAGCCGCTGGTCAGGGCTACTTCCAGCGGCGCATATAAGCTTCGTCGGGCCGCTACCGCCGCCACGGCCACCGGCCCCACCTGCCGCCAGTACGTTTGGCGGGCAGCCGCCTGCGAGGCGAGTAGCACCCGCAACTGCTCGCGTAGCGCATTTACGGCCTCAATGGCCTGGCGAAAGGCCTGCTGAGCTACCGAAGCCGTGCCCTGCGGGGCAGCCTGGTCGGGTAAAAACTGGCGGCGAAGAGCAGAGAAATCGGACACGTAATAGCAGAAATAGCAGCCTGAGAGAATCCTATGTTTGAGCCGTGGCTTAAACATAGGATTCTCTCAGGCTGAGCTGAATGAAGGCGCGGTGCGCAAGTCCCTGGCTGCTCATGGCATCGAGCTGATTGGGGGCGGCCTACATGAAGCGTATTCATACCGTAATGGCCAACCAGCGCGAGCTGGTGGAGGTGCCCGGCTCATTTACCCCAAAAATCATGCGCATGGGCGGTGCATAAAAAAGATGACTACGCTAAATCCGGTTCGGGGAACCATTTCGTAAGAAGGATAGGCTCGCCAGAGCCGTGTTTTCATAGCTCAGGAAAGCCCGCTGCCTTTGGCTGCGGGTTTTTTATTGTCTGGGCTGGCTCGGCGGCCGGCAGCACAAGCACCGCATCGCCCACCCGCAAGCGGCCCCCCTGCGCAATATGCGCCGTGAGACCGCCGTGGCCGCGCATGGCATTGTAGCCGCCCGCCCCCAGCTCTTCTTCCATGCGTGAGCAGGGATGGCACTCACCAGTAATGTCAAGAATAACCTCGTTGCCGAGCTGAATCTGCCGGCCTTTGAGGGCCAGCAGGTTAAGGCCGCTGATAACGAGATTTCGGCGGAGCCGGCCGGGCGCTAGCGGGCCGGGCAAGCCCAGAAATCCCGCTACGGCCGCCAGGTGCTCGTGCTGAATAAGGGTAATCTGCCGCTTGCCGCCCGCCTTCGGGCTGGCGTGGTCGCCGGCCAGGTGCCGGTCGGTAATGACCTCGGCCTCAGCTACCGCCTCCAGCGCGGCGCGGCGGGCCGGGCGCAGCCCTATCCATTCGAGCCGCCCCTGCTGGGGCAGCGTAGCCAGCAGCCGCGCAACCGTCGATTTATCATCGCCAAAAAAAGGAAAAGCCATTGGGTAAAAAATAACGGGTGAGGGTAAGAATGGGAGGGTTGGGAGATTTAGTATAGTCTGATAATAATGTTCTAGTAATTGCCTAAAGTTCGTCGGGCGTGCCGAAGCCCTCGCGTATCTCGGGGTGGCTAATCTGACCGCCCAGGTTGCCGGCCCTTGCCAGCAGCCCGAAGCTAAGCGCAGCGCCTAGCGCCGTAAGCCACACCAGCTGCCGCGCCCGACTAGCCTGCTGCCCAAGCTGCAGCAGGGTCAGCAGCGCCAGCGTGCCGGTAGCAGCCAGCACCCAGTAGCCCAGGCGGGCCGCCTGCGCGTGGTGCTGAATCAGGGCCTGGCTCACGCGGGGCATGTCTTTGACTACCTGGGCGGCGCCCGGCCCCGTTAGCTGCGCGGGCAAACCGGCCACCACCGCCAGCACCAGCGCCCAAAGGCCGGCCCGCAATACGGCATCCTGCCGCCAGCCTAAGCCCGCCAGCAGTAGCAGCAACCCCCCCAAAGCTCCAAAAATCGGGGCGTGATTGAAAAGCAGGTGCCAATGTGCCTGGTTCATAAAACAGAGGGAAAGCCCAGGCATTAGCCCAGTCTAGTGTTTAAAACTTAAAGGTACAAGCACCAACCCCAGGGCAGCCCTTGCGTATTGATTGGTAGAATGTGCCGGCCACTATTCCCGCTCCGGCTCCGAGTTCTTACACTTTTTAGTTTTTCCTTATGGCTACGAAAGCCCCAGCTAAAGCCTCTGTTAAAGGCGTCACCAATCTGAAGGGTGCCGGCCAGCCTCAGTCCAACTCTGCCGTCAATATTCAGCCCCTGCTCAACCAGCAGCTGAAGGCACCCTCGCCTACGCAGCGCTTTGGCACGGTGAGCCAGCGCCTGCCCATCGGCCTCACCGATGAGGTGCGCCTGGCCAGCGTAAACATGCTCAACCAGCTGCTGGCCGATACTATTTCGCTGCGCGATTTGTATAAAAAGCACCATTGGCAGGTGGTAGGCCCCACGTTCTACCAGCTGCACCTGCTCTACGATAAGCACTACGAGGAGCAGGCCGAGCTGGTCGATACGATTGCCGAGCGCATCCAGATTCTGGGCGGCGTAGCCGTGGCAATGGCCGCCGACGTAGCTGAAACCACCAGCATTCCGCGCCCCCCGCGCGACCGCGAGGAGGCTCCCGTGCAGGTGTCGCGCCTGCTCGAAGCCCACCAGATTATCCTGAAGAACTGCCACGACTACGCTAAAAAAGCCGATGATGCCGGCGACGACGGCACCAACGACCTGATTGTGAGCAACGTGATGCGTACCAATGAGCTACAGGTATGGTTCGTGTCGGAGCACATTGTGGAGTCGCCGCTCACGCGGGCCGAGTAACAAGAAAAAGAGTACCAACAAGCGGGGTCAAATATAAATAATAATATGTATTGTTACTTATGATTTGACCCCGCTTGTTGGTAAGCTACTGGCGCTATTGGCGGTGAGCGGCTAGTTTTTCATGGTGGTTATCTTCAGCTTCTTCCACCGAGTGCGTTTCACCCAAGTCGTTGTCGGCCTTGGCTTTGTCGGCCAGCAGGCAATAAAACTGGTGAATAAGCCGGATTTCTTCTTCCGAAAAGTCCTGGGCGTTGATGAGGCGGTTGCTCGCCCCCTTGGTAGCGGCCAGCAGCTCGTTTAGCTTGAGGTGTAGTACCAGCGAGTCTTTGTTTTGCGCTCGCTGAATCAGAAATACCATCAAAAAGGTGATGATGGTGGTGCCGGTATTAATCACTAGCTGCCAGGTTTCGGAATAGTGAAAAAGCGGCCCCGACAGTGCCCATACCAGCACAATACCGACGGCGCTCACAAACACCGAGGTTGTGCCCGAGTACCGGGTAGTTTGTTCCGCAAAGCGGCCGAAGAAAGAAGTCCTGTTCGCTACCTGGGGAGAGTCGGCCATTGAGAATAGTAGAAAAAAATGTAAGCTGCGAGCAGGAGCTAATATCCTGCCAAGTAAGCGATAAAGCTATGAGTAGTGCCTGAGCCTCCACTTTTTTAGGCGTAAAATGCCCCAGGCAATTTGCAAAAGCAAGCCGGCGTAGTACATTTGCACCCGCTTCGCCGCCTCAGCGAAGCCGGCCCTGAGCCGACTACAAAGTTGCCGATTGCTTTTTGCGCACGTGGTGAAACTGGTAGACACGCCATCTTGAGGGGGTGGTGCCTTCGGGTGTGGGAGTTCGAATCTCCCCGCGCGCACGCAATAGTAAAAAAGCCCGCTGCCAAGCGGGCTTTTTTATGCCTGGTTATGTTCAAAAGGGTTACCGGGGACTACCAATATCACCCGTTCGCGCTCTACCAGTACCTGGCCGGGCAAAGCGCCTTTGGGCTTGCGCACAAATTTTTTAGGAGTCACCGTAACCGGGCATAGTGAGTCGTGCTGGCGGCGCGAGTACCAGCCGGCCAGCTGCGCGGCGCGCCCTATTACCGGCTCCGGTATAGCCTGGCCCGACCGATGCCGGATAACCACGTGAGAGCCGCTCACGTCCTTGGCGTGCAGCCACAGGTCGTCTTTATGAGCATATTTCTGGGTAAGCAGGTCGTTGTTCTGCGCATTACGACCTACCAATATGGTGAATTCCATATATTCAAACACCTTGAAGGGTAGCTCGGCTCCGGCCTTGCCCGCTGCTGGAGCCGGGTCGAGGGCGTGTAGCTTGCGCCAGGCCCGCAGGCTGCGCAGCTCGTGCAGGGCATCCAGCTCTTCAAGCAGCTCCAGGGCGTGCATTGCCTCAGCTTCGCGGCTGCTGATGCGGGCTTGCAGCTGGCGCTCTTCGATTTGCTGGTTTTTGGCTTTGCGGTAAAGGTTTTCGGCGGTTCGCTGAGGCTTTTCGAGGGGCTTTAGCTTGACTACAACTTCCTTATTGGTGTAAAAGTCGACGGCTTCGAGCTGGGCGGCACCCGGCGCAATGGCATGCAGGTTGGCCATGATAAGGTCGGCACGGTGGCGATAACCGGCCTCGTGGGCCAGCGCCCGCAACCGCTGGCTGGCCAGGTGGGCGCTGGTGCCGGCTTCCTCGGCGCGGCGCGTAAGCAGCTGCCGCAGCTGCCGGCGCTCGGCTTCGAGCGCGCGGCGGGCCAGTGCCAGCGGTATAAATCGCCGCAGGGCAGCCACCGGGTCGGTGCCGGGCAGCGTTTCCAGGATTTCGCCCAGCGGCATCAGGCTCAGGCGCGTGCGGCCGTCGAGGTAGATAAAATAATAAGCCGTGGGACTTTCCAGCTCGGCCAGCAATTCGGTAGCCAGCTGCTGTTTTTGCTCAGTTGGCGCTTCTTCGTAGCCGCGCTGCTCGCGCAGAAAACGGGCCGGCAGGTCGGCCAGGGCAGGTGGCAGCTTGCCGGGCGCGCCGGCCATCGGTACTACGTAGCTGGTGCCCGGTGCGGCGGGTCGCAGGTCGGCATCGGTGGCATAGCGCTGATGAAACAGCTGCGGCGTCGCTGTCGGGCTGGCCCGGAATATAGCGTTCGGGCGTGGCCCGTAGAGCTTGAACACCAGCGTGGCCGCGTCTTCTTCAAAGTTGACTTGTAATACCCGGTCTTGCGGCCAGGCCTCAACACTGGCCACGGTGCGGCCTAGCAGCTCGGGCAGCAAATCGACCGAATTCTGGCGGGCGCGGTGGAAGGTTTCGGGCAGGGCCAGGGCGGGGAAGCCGGCCCCGAGCTGCGCCTTCAGCCAGTACTCGGTACCGGCTTCGCTTAGCAGGCCAAGTACCAGCTCATCTTTTTCCTGCGAAAAGCAGCTGGCCACGCGGCAGCCACGCAGCCGCGCGGTGAGGGCCGGGGCCAGCTGCCGCAGGAAGTAGTAGTTGGTATGCATAAGGTAAGCAGCGCCGGAATTGCCTATACCTCCACCTGCAGCCCATCGTAGGCCAGGCGCACCCACGGAGGCAGGGTAGCTTCTACTTCGCGGTGGCGGCCCAGCTGGTGGCTGATGTGGGTAAGGTAGGCCCGGCGTGGCTTCAGCTCTTCCAGAATAGCCACGGCCTGGCCGAGCGTGAAGTGTGAGATGTGCGGCTCGTGGCGCAGGGCATTGAGCACGATGGTGTCGGCCCCGCGCAGCTGCTCCAGGGTGCTGGCGGGCAGGTAGTTGGCATCGGTAAGATACGCCAGGCCGCCCAGCCGGAAGCCCAGCACGGGTAGCTTGTGGTGCAGGGCCCGCAGCGGCTGCACGGCCAGCCCCAGCACGTCAAACGGCTGCTGGTCGTCGGTAATCGGGTGCAGGCTCACCTGCGGGACGCCGGGGTACTTGTGCTCGGCAAACACGTAGGCAAACTCGCGCTTGAGCTGCTCAAGTACCCGCGCCTCGGCGAAGAGGGGCATTTCCTGCTGCTGCCGAAAATTAAACGCCCGCACATCGTCGAGGCCGGCGGTGTGGTCCTTGTGCTCGTGCGTGTACAGAATACCGTCGAGGTGGCTGATGTGCGCCCGCAGCATTTGCTGCCGGAAGTCGGGCCCGGTATCGATAACCAGGCTGCGGCCTTCCACGGCCAGGTGCGCCGATACGCGCAGCCGCTGGTCGCGGTAGTCGAGCGAGCGGCATACGGGGCAGGAACAGCCAATCATTGGCACCCCCGACGAAGTGCCCGTTCCCAGAAAGGTTAGTCTCATGCTGCGATAAGTGTCGGGTAGCCGCCGGCCACCAGCTTTTCGGCGGCGAAGAAAGGCACAAAGCTAACCGCCAGGCGCGACTAGTGGCCGGCGGTCAGCTAGCCGATGTATTGCCGCACCATACGAACCAGGGCATCAAAGTCGAGCGGCTTGGGCAGGTAGTCGGTTATGCCGGCTTCCTGAAACTGCTCCAGGGAATAGTTGTTTGCATTGCCCGTAATGGCGATAATGGGTAGCCCCTGGATATGGGGGTCAGCGTGGCTGCGAATTTCGCGGGTGCATTCTATACCGTTTTTTATTGGTATATTAATATCCATTAATACTCCGTCAATAGCATTGTTTTCCAGTTGGCGTAGCACTTCGCCGCCATTCTTGGCCAGCACCACGCGATACTTCTGCTGTTCCAGAATTTTACGGGTAAGACTGATAATAACCGAGCTGTCTTCGGCAATCAGGATAGTTTTCGGTTGAGGGTCAGGAGCCATTTGAAGGTAGAAGAGGTAGAGAGGAGGAAAAAAAGATAGTTGGACGCAAGCAATAATAAGTGATAAAATAAGTAGAGCCACAAATTACCCTGTTGAGGAAGATGCTTTGGCAGTAAGCAAAGCGGGATAATGGGTCACAAAGTGCTGAAAAAGCTGGTTTAGCTTTGCCAGCCCGTCAGTTAGGCTGCGGGTTTCGTGGCGCTTAATTGTCTGCTCCAGCAGCAGGGCCTGGGCAGCCAGGCTGGTGAGCCCCAGGGTACCGGCGGTTCCTTTCAGCTGGTGCAGCAGCGGGTGCAGGCCCGGCAGGTCGAGCGCCTGCCAGCGGGCGTCAGCTTCGGTGAGCAGCGCACTGGTTTCGGTCACAAACTCAGCATACAGCTCGGCAGCAAACCCTTCCCCGGCAAGCTGGTGCAGCTGGGTGAGCACTTCAGGGTCAATAATCGTAACGGCTACCGGCGAGGCCGTCGGCACAGCCACGGAAACAGTCGTAGAAGTCCAGCGCGCCAGCGTCTGGGCCAGCTGCTGGTGTTTGACGGGCTTGGCTAGGTAGTCGTCGAGGCCGGCTTGCACAAAGCGGGCGGCATCGTCGGCCATTGAGTAGGCCGTCATGGCTACGATGGGCGGGCTGCTCTCACCCAATTGGGCCTTTATAGCGCGGGTAGCGGCAATGCCATCGAGGCCCGGCATCTGGATATCCATCAGAATAAGCTGATAGGCCGCGCCGGGGGCGGTGGCGCGGGCAATGGCTTCGTAGCCATCGCTGGCTACATCAACCTCGCAGTGCAGCTTGGCCAACAGGCGGGCGGCTACCTTCTGGTTAATGGCGTTGTCATCAACCAGCAGAATACGAGGGCGTTGGCTGGCAGTAGGCTCCGCAATAGCGGGCAGCTCCGGCGTCGGCTCAGCCACCGGAGCCATAGCCGATATCTGGCAGCGGATAGTAAACCAGAAAATACTGCCTTCGCCGGTGTTTGACAGCACCCCGATAGTGCCTCCCAGCAGCTCGGCCAGCTCCTTGCTGATAGCCAGCCCCAGGCCCGTGCCGCCATAGGCTTTGCTGGGAGTGGTGTCGAGCTGGGTAAAGCTGGTAAAGAGCCGGGCCGCATCGTTGGGCGAAATGCCAATACCCGAGTCCTGCACCGCAAAGCGCAGCGTGCAGAACTCGCCCTCGGTACGCACCACCGACCCCACCACCGTTACCGTGCCCTGGGGCGTAAACTTGATGGCATTGGCCACCAGGTTGGCCAGAATCTGGAGCAGGCGGGTTTCGTCGGTGACGACAAAAGCCGGCATATCGGGCGTGAGCAGGTAAGTAAACCGGATGTTTTTCTGGCTGGCCCGGTACGAAAACAGGGCGCTCAGGCGGTCGAGCATCGGTGCCAGTGCCAGCGGCGCTTCCTGAAGGCGCATCTTGCCCGCCTGAATTTTCGACAAATCCAGAATATCGTTCAGAATGGTCAGCAGCGCCTCCGAGCTAGTGCCCAGCGTATCGACATAGTCGGCCTGCTCGGCATTGAGCGGCGTCTGGCTCAGCAGGTCAATCATGCCGATGATGCCGTTCATTGGGGTGCGCAGCTCGTGGCTCATATTCGCCAAAAACTGCGTTTTGGCGGCCGAGGCGGCCTCTGCTTCTTCCTTCGCCAGCCGCAGGTCATCCTGAATACGGCGGATTTCGGTAATGTCGCGGGCAATGCCTTCCGTGCCGAAAGGCGTGCGCCGGGCATTAATGAGCACACTTACCGGGTAGCCATCGTGGTGGCGCAGCTGGGTTTCGAAGTTGCGCAGCTCGTTGTTGGTAGCCAGCGCCCGCAGCAGCAGCGGGTGCTGGTCGGGCTGCCAGTAAAAATCCTCAATGCGGCCGCGCAGCACATCGGTTGGGTTGTAGCCCATTACTTCGCGCACCGACGGGCTTAGAATAGTAAAGCGCCCTTCGCGGTCGGTGCGGTAATAGATATCCTGGAACGACTCGAAGATGGAGCGGAATTTTTCTTCCTGGGCGGCCAGGATGAGCTGCGAGTTCTTATCGGCCGTAATGTCCTGCGCCTGGGCCGTAATCTCTTCAAACGAGCCGTCGGGCAGGTAAATGGGCGACAGCGCCACGCTCAGCCAGACAGCGGCGCCCTTGGGCATGGGAATAGATACTTCAAAATGGCGCGACTCGCCCCGCGCGGCGGCCTGGTAGCCCTCTCTGAACAGCGCGCGGGTGGGCTCATCGCCCTGAATGGCGTCGTTGTCAATCAGGTTGAGGCCCTGCACCGGCACAGTGCCATTGCGCTGCTTGTAAAAGGTCGCATAATTGTGGTTGAACGATACCAGGTAGCCCTGCCGGTCGATATTCCACATCAGGCGGCTGCCGCTCTCGAATATGGCGTTCAGGCGGGCATTCTGGCGGGCCAGGTGCTCTTCTTGGCGCTTGCGGTCAATGGCCAGTGCTACCTGCCCCGAGATAAAATGCAGAATATCAAGGTCGGCGGGCGTGTAGAGGTCGGCGCGGTCGTATTCCTGTACGGTTAGTACGCCGATAATCCGGTCGCCCACGCTTAGCGGCGAGGCCAGCAGCACGGCCGGCAGCCGCCCAAAGGCCGTCATCTCGCCGGTGCGCATGAGGCGCAGCAGGTCGGCCTGGGTAAAAAACATGGGCTGCCCCTGCTCAATCACATACTCCGTGATGCCCATCGAGAACGGCCGTCCGTCGCCCTGCTCAAAATACGAGTGCTGGTCGACGTAATACACGAACTGCAGCTCGGTGTGGGCATCATCGCATAAGGCAATGAATATATTATTGGTTTCAATTACTTTGCCCAGCTCGCGGTGAATAGCTCCGTAGAGGGCGGGCAGGTCGTGGGCCGAGATGGCCAGGTTGGCAATGCTGTAGTAAACCTTCTGCAGCCGCTCGGCCTTGATGCGGTCGGTGATATCGTGAAGCACGGCGCGGGCCGTGGGCGGCCGGCCCGGCTGGTGCTCGCTGCTCACCGAGCCAATGAGGTGTACCAGCCGGCCTGCCTTAGTCAGCAGCACAGTTTCGAGCTTATTGAGCGCCTGCCCTTCGTAGAGGCGGCGCAGCTGATACAGCAGCTTGGCGCGGTAGTAGGGGTGTACTACCTCGGTGAGCGGGCGGCCCAATAGCTCCTCCTCCGTATAGTCCAGCTTTTCCTGGCCGGCCCGGTTAATAAAAAGCAGGTTGTTGGTAGCGCTCAGGTGTAAAATCAGGTCGTGCGAGCTATCGAAAAACTCTCGCAGGTAAGAGGGCTCCGGGATGGTAGGATTGCCCAGCTCAGCAGCCACCGGCTGCTGGCTGCGCAGCGTATAGCCGGTCGCCCACAGGCCGGCCACGCGCCCCTGGGCATCAAATAGTATATTCGACTGCCACTGAATAACGAGAATACTACCACTGCTGGTAACCACTTCGAGCTCGTAGTAGGCCTGGCAAGTGCTTTCCCCAGCCATCACCTCTTGCAGGTGCAGCTGCCGCTCGGCCTGTTGCGCAGGCGGCGTGAGCAATTGATGGTAATACTGGCCTGTCAGGTCGGCGGGCGAGTAGCCCGTTAGCCGTGCCAGCGTTTCATTTACTTCCGTTATCCGTCCGTCGCGGTCGAGCACCAAGTAAGCGAGTTGCAGCTGGTCGAGCAGGAGCGCGGTAGCCGGCACCAACGGCTCCGAGGAATTCACTTGCATATTAAGTTGGCAAACGCAGGCCGGGGCACTTGGTTTCGATTTGGGCCGCCGCAAGGTTAGTTTTGGGTTGAATTTACGGCGGCTGCGCCGTTTTGTCTGCTTCGTGCCCATTACTTTTTCCCCGCCGGACCTGCCCACGCCGCGCCCGCGCCTGGTTTTTGCCGTCACCACCGACCTTAGCTACGACCAGCGCATGCAGCGCATCTGCGCCAGCCTGACCCGCGCCGGCTACGAGGTACTGCTCGTGGGTTGGCAGCGGCCGGCGTCGCTGCCGTTGGGGCCCCAGCCGTATGCGCAGCATCGCCTGCGCGGCTGGTTTCAGCAGGGCAAGCTATTTTATTTGGAGTATAATATAAGGATTTTAATATATTTATTAAGTCAGCACGCGGCCGCCTGGTCTTGTGCCGACCTCGACGCGGCGCTGCCTACCTGGGTGCGCGCCCGCCTTGGCGGCCAGCCATTTGTGTACGATGCCCACGAGTTTTTTACCGAAGTGCCGGAGGTGGTAGCCCGGCCGGGCGTGCAGCGCATCTGGCAATGGGTCGAAAACTTTGTGGTGCCGCGTGCCCGGCTGCGCTACACGGTGGGGCCGGCCCTGGCGCGGCTGTTTGAGCAGCGTCATCCGGGCTACCCGTTTGGCGTGGTGCGCAACGTGCCGATGGGCCAGGGCGAGGAAGAAAAGCCAGCAGCTAGCGGGCTGGCGAAGCCCGCGGTTTTTCTGCTTTACCAAGGCGCCCTGAACGTAGGCCGCGGCCTAGCCGAGCTTCTCACGGCCATGCCGCAGGTGCCGGCCCGGCTCGTCATTTGCGGGGAAGGCGACTGCTCGGTAGCGCTGCGCGAGCAGGCTGCGCGGCTGGGCCTGCTGGCGACCGAGGCAAATCCGGCCGGGCAGGTTGAGTTCAAAGGCTACGTGCTGCCCCCGGCCTTGCGCACGCTCACCGCCCAGGCTACCGTGGGCATCATGCTGCTGGAGAATATAGGCAAAAGCTATTACTACTCACTGGCCAACAAATTCTTCGACTACGTGCAGGCCGGCATTCCGCAGCTGTGCATCGACTTTCCCGAATACCGTGCCCTCAACGCGCAGTATGAAGTGGCGGAGCTGGTGCCCGACCTTGCCCCCGCCACGCTGGCCGCCGCCCTGGCCCGGCTGCTGCCCGATGGCCAGCCGGGCCCGCGCTACCACCAACTGGCGGCCAACTGCCGCCGCGCCCGCGTAGAATGGTGCTGGCAGCACGAGGAAAAAACGCTGCTGAGCCTGTACGCTACCCTGGGCTTGTGCTAAAAGCCTGCTTTTAATACCGGGGAATATTTTTATAAGCTGCTCAGAGATACTATGCGCCTGCCGACTTACCTGCTCGACCAACTTGCGCCTTCTGCTGCCGACCCGCGCCCCGTACTGCTGGCCGTGGCCGGCCCTACCGCGGTGGGCAAAACGGCTCTCACGGTGGCATTGGCCAAGCAGTTGGGCACCGAGATTATTTCGGCCGACTCGCGCCAGTTTTTTCGGGAGATGAGCATCGGCACGGCCAAGCCCACGGCCGAGGAAATGCAGGGCGTGCCTCATCACTTCGTTGACTCGCACAGTATTACGCAGGAGTATAGCGCCGGCCGCTTCGCTGCCGACGCCGATGCCCTGCTGGCGCGGCTGTTTGCGCGGCATGCGGTAGTGATTGCTACCGGCGGCTCGGGCCTGTATCTGCAGGCCCTCACCGATGGCCTTGATGAGCTGCCGGCCGTGCCGGCTGCTGTGCGCCAACAGCTGCAGCACGAGCTGCAAACGCTGGGCTTGCCGCCGTTGGTGGCCGAGCTTGCGCGTACCGACCCCACCGCCTACGCCCGCCTCGACCTGCAAAATCATCAGCGGGTGCTGCGGGCCCTGGAAATTACGCGCGGTACCGGCCGGCCGTTTTCCAGCTTTCATAAGGGGCCGGCGGCCGTAGCGGCTACGGCCGCCGGCCGGCCGTTTCGGGTGGTGAAAGTGGCCCTGAGCCGCGACCGCGAAGCGCTGTATCAGCGCATCGACCAGCGGGTTGTGCAGATGCTCGACACGGGCTTGCTGGCTGAAGTGGAGGCGCTGTTGCCCTTTCGCCACCACCAGGCGCTGCAAACGGTAGGTTACCAGGAGCTGTTCGGCTACCTCGACGGCCACTACGACTATGCCGAGGCCGTGCGTCTGCTTCAGCGCAACACGCGCCACTATGCCAAGCGCCAGCTCACCTGGCTGCGCCGCGACGCGGCGTATGCGTGGGTGGAATTGGATAATGGCTAATGAGAGATGGGTATCTGTACTAAACGTTTGGAACGATATTA